>NZ_JBMIRQ010000001.1:0-205 GCF_049195265.1 Rhodococcus sp. MALMAid1271
GCAGGGCAGATCACCCACGTGTTACTCACCCGTTCGCCGCTCGTGTACCCCGAAAGGCCTTACCGCTCGACTTGCATGTGTTAAGCACGCCGCCAGCGTTCGTCCTGAGCCAGGATCAAACTCTCCGTAAAAGACTCTCGAAACAACGATCCGAAAACCGTGAATCAGTCATAAACATGAAAGAGTCAAATCACTAGCAAAAAAA
>NZ_JBMIRQ010000067.1:0-281032 GCF_049195265.1 Rhodococcus sp. MALMAid1271
TCACGACGCCCTGAAACTGGCGCTCCGGCACACGCTCGCCTCAGGGACCCTCGGCACCCACCGCGGCCTACCCGTCACCGCCATCATCACCATGACCTTGAAAGACCTCGACGCCGGCTGCGGCTACGCCATGACCGCCACCGGCTCCCGCGTCTCCATCCGCGACGCCATCAGAATGGCCTCCCACGCCCACCACTACCTCACCATCTTCGACGACGACGGCCGAGCCCTCTACCTCGGCCGCTCCAAACGCATCGCCTCACCCGACCAACGCATCGTGCTCATCGCCCGAGACCGAGGCTGCAGCTTCCCCTCCTGCACCCGCCCCGCCACCTGGTGCCAGGCACACCACGTCACCGACTGGATCGACGGCGGACCCACCGACATCGACTCCCTCACCTTCGGCTGCGACATACACCACGCACTCGTCGGCACCGGCCCCGGCACATGGGCCACCACCAAAACCACCGCACGCCACCGCTACCCGGGCCGCACCCTCTGGCACCCACCCACCGACATCGACCCCCAACGCTGCGGGCTGATCAACCACGCACACCACCCAGAAGAAGTACTGCACCCACCCGACCACCACAACCACCACAACAACAACACCGGGGACACCGAGGACACCGGCCGCACCGGCGACGAAGAACCACGACAACCCGCGTAACGACCCATACCAGCACCAGGGCACAGCCCTGCCTGCTGCACACACCTGCCTCCTGTACGGCCCAAGCGCCTGCGCGATCCGCGATGAAGTCGGCGGGAGGTGACGACGCACCCCCGGTGAACCTGGCGACCCAGGCACGAGTCTGCACACCCAACAGGGAAACGGCGCTACCGGGCCAGCCCGGTAATGACAATGCCGACTGAGGAGCCTGCCGACTATGCACAGCCGACGACTACCGTCAGGAACAGAACCAGCCCTACGGTCGCGGCAACAGTGGCGAATTTCGGCTTTTATGTTGCTGACATCGGAGAAGTCGACTGAACCTCAACGGAATTCGTGTTCATGCGTTCAGTCGGCCGAGTTACTGTCGCCGCTCGAAAGCTGTCAGGCCAGGCCCCGTAGTCGGTCGATCTCCCGTCGATCACGCTTGGTCGGTCTTCCTGCTCCTCGATCGCGTCTCGGCACCGAGGCCACCACCTCTTTGGGCGGCGGCGGCGGACTCTTGTCGATCATGCACTCGGGAACGACCGCTGCGCCGACACGTTTGGTGATCGCCCGCACGACGACGACGATCTTCTCGAGCCCGTCGACTCGGAGCCTGATCTCGTCGTCCGGCCCGATGCGCTGGCCGGGTTTGGCGGGCGTCCCGTTGACGCGCACGTGGCCGCCGCGGCAGGCAGCGGCTGCCGCCGAACGTGTCTTGAACAACCGCACCGCCCAGATCCAGCTGTCCAGGCGGGCACTCTGCAATTCCATTTCGACCGATTCCCTCACATTGCGAGGCTCGACTACATGTCCAGTCCGAGGTCGAGCACTGTCACCGAGTGTGTCAGACCGCCCACCGCGAGGAAGTCCACGCCCGTTCGTGCGTAGTCTCGCGCCACGTCGACGGTCAGCCCACCGGAGGATTCCAGCTTGGTCTTCGGAGCGAGCTTGTCTCGGCGCTGCACCGCCATCTGCGTCTGCCACAGCGCGAAGTTGTCCAGCAGAACCAGTTCGACGTCTTCGGCGAGCACCTGATCGAGTTGCTCGAGGCTGTCCACCTCCACTTCGCAGGCAATACTCGGAGCCGCGGCTCGCACCGCATCGAGCGCTGCGACAACCGATCCGGCTGCCGCCACGTGATTGTCCTTGATCAGTGCTGCGTCGCCCAAGCCCATTCGATGATTCACACCTCCGCCGGCACGCACCGCGTACTTCTGCAGCGAACGTAGTCCCGGCAACGTCTTTCGACTGTCCCTGATCTTGCACTCGGTATCGGCCACCTCGGCAACCCACGCGGCAGTTGCAGTCGCGATCCCCGACAGGTGGCACACGATGTTGAGCATGGTGCGCTCGGCCGTGAGCAGCCCCCGAGTCGGGGCCTCGACCGTCAGAACGGTGTGCCCAGGTTCGACGGTGGATCCGTCCTCGATGCGATGCGCGATGGAATATCCCGTCGCACCGATCACTTCGTCGAGCACCAGCAGGCCCACATCGAGGCCGGCGACCGTGCCGAACTGACGCGATACCACCGAGGCCGTTGCCACGGCATCTTGCGGAACCGTTGCCACAGTGGTGATGTCGGGTCCGTAGCGCAGATCCTCGTCGAGCGCTGTCCGGATCAGGGCAAGCACCTCGGCGCGATCGACGCCCGGGCTCACCTCGTTCGACGTATCGGTCATGTCATCGTGCTCCCGTCATCACGTCGTCGTTCACTATCTCGAGACGGCCGTCCGAACCTCGTTCGATATGCAGGCTACGGCGTTGCGCGGGATCACTGTCCGGGAAATCACGTCGGGTGTGGCACCCTCTGCTTTCACGACGGTGAGCGGCGGCGAGCACGACGACCTCCGCTGCAGCGGTCAACGCCGCGTCCTCCACGGCACGCGGATCGACCGGCGGTTCGGACACAACGCCCTGAGCCAGCACGCGACGCGCCTCGTCCAGTCCTGCGGCGTCCCGAACCACACCGACTTCGGCAGTCATGGTGCGTTGCAATACGGCTCGGTCGATGCGGCGATAAGTGGGCAGGGCGATATCGGAGACCTCCACGGCGTGTCCCTTCCGTTCGGCGGCAACGAGGGCCGCACGTTCGCCGACCACCAGTCCCTCGAGCAGGCTGTTCGATGCCAGCCTGTTCCCGCCGTGCAGACCCGTACGAGCCGCTTCGCCGGCGGCGAGCAATCCCGGAACCGTTGTGCGACCGAATGTGTCGGTCACGATCCCACCGCAGGAGTAGTGCGCTGCCGGTGCCACCGGAATCAGGTCCTTCGCCGGATCTATACCGGCCTCGAGGCAGGAGGCGGTCACGGTGGGGAACCGCTCGTGCACTCCCTCGACTCCACGAGCATCGAGCAGTACGTGCTCGGCCCCGCTGACGTGCAACAGTTCGGCGATGGCCCGTGACACGACATCACGTGGGGCCAGGTCGCCGAGCGGGTGTACGTCAGCCATGAATGCGCGACCGGTCACATCGAGGAGTCGGCCACCCTCACCGCGCACCGCCTCGCTGATCAACGGGCGACGGCCTGTCGAACCGGCTGCGAACAAGACGGTCGGATGGAACTGAACGAATTCGAGATCGGCAACACGGGCACCGGCATCGAGGGCGAGCGCGATCCCGTCGGCCGTCGCACCCGCGGGGTTGGTACTGCACGAGAACAGCTGCCCCAGCCCACCGGTCGCGAGCAATACCGTCGAGCAACGAACGACCCCTACGCCCTCGGGACCGCGGACCAGCAGCCCCGCCACCTCACCGTCCGTCGTCAACACGCGCAGCGCCGTCGTGTCGAAGTGCACCGCAGGCACCACAGCGTCGAGAGTCCGTTGAACCTCGGCACCGGTGGCATCGCCGCCCGCGTGGACGATTCGACGCACACTGTGCCCGCCCTCCCTGGTCCGCGCGGGTGATCCGTCCGGTCCGAGATCGAACGCAGCGCCTGCGGCCTCGAGCGAGGCCATCGCGGCGCGCCCACCCGACACGATGGACCGCACCGCGGCCTCGTCGCACAGTTCTGCGCCTGCGGCACACGTGTCGGCCACGTGCGATTCGATCGAATCTTCCAGATCTGGTCCGACTACCGCGATTCCACCCTGTGCGTAGTGCGTCGCAGTGTCGATGGAGCTGCCCTTGCTGATGGTCAGTACACGCATCCCGCGCGCTGCGGCAGTACGAGCGGCGGTGAGCCCGGCGATTCCGCCACCGACGACGACGAGATCGGTTTCGGTCTCCCAGTCGACCGACGGATTCACTCGCCGCCGCCGGGGGTACCGATCTCGATCATCCGTTGCACCGACTTGCTGGCGATGTTCGCGGTCTCGAGATCGACATGCACCTCGTCGCGTCCTTCGACGAGGCAACGAAGCAGTGCCGCCGGGGTGATCATTTTCATGTATCCACACGACGCACGATCGTTGACGGCGAGGAAGTCGACCTCGGGTGCTGCCCTGCGCAGCTGGTGGAGCATGCCGATCTCGGTGGCGACCAGGACCTGCTTGGATGCAGTGCCGCGGGCGGCGTCGAGCATGCCTCCGGTGGAGAGGATCTTGACCTTGTCGGCGGGGACGAAACCCTCCCCTGCGAGGTACAGAGCCGATGTGGCGCAACCACATTCGGGGTGCACATACAGCTCCGCGTCAGGGTGAGTACGCGATTTCTCGGCCAGCTCGTCGCCGTTGATACCGGCGTGTACATGGCATTCGCCTGCCCAGATGTGCAGGTTCTCGCGCCCAGTGATGCGCTTGACGTGCGCACCGAGGAACTGATCCGGCAGGAACAGGATGTCGCGGTTCGGGTCGATGGACTGCACCACCTCGACCGCATTGGACGAGGTGCAGCAGATATCGGTCAGGGCTTTGATCTCGGCGGTGGTGTTGACGTACGAGACGACGACGGCCTCGGGGAAATCGGCCTTCCATTCGCGGAGCTGGCCCGCGGTGATGGAATCGGCGAGCGAGCATCCGGCCCGCTGGTCCGGGATGAGGACCGTTTTGCTCGGGCTCAGAATCTTGGCCGTCTCGGCCATGAAGTGGACACCGCAGAACACGATCGTCTCTTCCGATACCTCGGCGGCGATACGAGAGAGCGCGAGGGAGTCACCGACGTGATCGGCGACGTCCTGAATCGCCGGCAGCTGATAGTTGTGCGCGAGCAGCGTCGCACCGCGCAGATCGGCGAGCCGTCGAACCTCCGCGGCCCATTCCGGCGTCGCCTCGACTCCCCCGTAGCCACCGGCTCCGTCGACGATGTCGCGAACACCGGCGAAGTTCGACTCGAGATTGTTCACCCGGGTAGCGCTGCTGGTCATGACGGTTCTCCTTCACCGATCATCCGGTCGTCCGTGACCGAATTTCCTCCGAGGAAGTTTTCGACTTATGATCGAAAACATGATTCATCGTAGCACCGTCCACGAAGTCCTCATTGCGGTGTTCCAAGTTCGGGCATTTTCCGACCCGGACGCCCCCGAACTGGGCGTGCTGCTCTGGCAACGCGCGCTCGACCCGGAGGCGGGAACCTGGTCACTTCCCGGCGGTGCGCTACGCGACGACGAGAACCTCGCCACCTCGGCACGTCGCCAACTGGCCGAGAAGGTCGACGTACGGACGGTTGCGCACCTCGAACAACTGTCGGTGTTCAGCGATCCGGATCGGGTTCCTGGAGATCGACGGATTGCGTCGACGTTCCTCGGCCTGGTGCCGATATCGGCAGAGCCCACGCTGCCTGCCGACACGATGTGGCATCCGGTCTCGGCACTGCCCGCGATGTCGTTCGATCACGGAACCGTCGTCGCTCATGCGCGACATCGACTTGCCGCGAAACTGTCCTATACCAACATCGGATTCGCCCTGGCACCGGTCGAATTCGCGATCTCGACGCTGCGGGAGATCTACGGCGCAGCCCTCGGCTATCAGGTCGACGCGACCAACTTGCAACGAGTCCTCGGCCGTCGCGGCGTCATCGAGCCCACCGGACGACGAGCACCGTCGGGCAAAGCCGGTGGCCGTCCACCGGCACTGTTTCGCTTTGCCGACAACAGCATTCGCGTCACCGACGAGTTCGCTGCCCTACGGCCGCCGCAAGCATGAGCGGCGATGTGATCACTCACCCACACGTGAGTCGAACGACGGTGGCGGCGGGGCAGCGTCGACGTCCTCCGGATCGGGGTCGGGGTACTGCAGATTGTCGTTGGGATTCATGGCGGCCAGCAGCAGGACGACCAGCGAGGCCGTCAGCGCCTGCACTATCAGCACCAACGGGGTGCCGATGGCAGGTGCCACCGACACGATCGATCCGATCGCCGGATCATCCGCCTTCGGAAAGCGCAGGGCGGCAATGCCGTTGCCTACCAGGAATGCCGCGAGGGAACCGGCGAGCGCGCCGACGAGCACAGCGACGAACAGCCTCGGTCCGCGCTCGGACTTCCACAGCCAACACGCAATCGGAACGATCACACCGAGCCCGAACGACGCGAACGCGAACAATGCGAGGGCATCGAAACGGTGCAGACTCTCTCCGGTCAGCGCCGCACCACGATCCTGTGCCACCACGAGCAGTTGCTGCGCCGGAGCAAGGAAGCCCCACAGAATGCCGCACAGCGCGGACAGGACCACCGATATCCCGACGACCACGGCCAGAACCCGAGCGGTGCTCGCACGCGACGGGCTCTCGTGCAGTTCGGACATGACCACCTAGCGCCTGCCTGTCGCGGTCGAATCGATCAGGCCGTGCCGCGAGCACACCGACGTCCAACCATCGGGAACGATCTGCACCACCATCCTGCGGCCGCATCGAGCGCAGAACCTCGGGGGCTCGAGCCCGAGGCGAACGGCGACCGTCAGCGAATTCTCGGCCACCTGGGTCGATGACTCGATCCGCACACCGGTGTGTGGGTCGTAGTGGATCTCGCTCGTCATTCCACCCACCCTAATACGCCCATCAGATCGTGGAGTTGAGCGCTTTGATCGGCATCTGCAGTTCGCCGAGCAGATCGAGATCCTGCTCTGCCGGACGGCCGAGTGTCGTGAGGTAGTTGCCGACGATCACTGCATTGATACCGCCGAGCATCCCCTGCTGCGCCCCCAGATCACCGAGGGTGATCTCGCGACCTCCAGCGAAGCGCAGAATCGTCCGCGGCAGCGCCAGCCGAAAGGCGGCCACGGCACGCAGCGCATCGGAGGCCGGAAGTACGTCCAGGTCTCCGAACGGGGTGCCCGGCCTCGGGTTCAGAAAGTTCAGGGGCACTTCGTCGGGTTCGAGCGCAGTGAGGTCGGCCGCGAACTCGGCCCGTTGCTCGAGGGTCTCCCCCATGCCGAGAATCCCGCCACAACAGACCTCCATGCCTGCCTGCCGAACCATGCGCAGAGTCTCCCACCGCTCCTCCCAGGTATGGGTGGTCACCACATTCGGAAAATACGATCGGGAGGTCTCGAGGTTGTGGTTGTAGCGGTGCACGCCCATGGCCGCGAGCTGGTCCACCTGTTCCTGAGTGAGCATGCCCAGCGAGCACGCGATGTCGATGTCCACCTCTTGCCTGATGGCTTCGATTCCCGCGGCGACCTGCGCGAGCAGCCGGTCGTCGGGTCCGCGCACTGCGGCGACGATGCAGAATTCCGTCGCTCCGGTCTTGGCAGTCTGCTTGGCTGCTTCGACCAGCGCTGCGATATCGAGCCAGGCGGATCGAACCGGAGATGCGAAAAGCCCTGATTGCGAACAGAAGTGGCAGTCCTCGGGGCATCCGCCGGTCTTGAGGCTGACGATCCCCTCCACCTCGACTTCCGGCCCGCACCACCGCATACGAACTTCGTGTGCCAGCTGCATCGTTTCTTCCAGACGGTCGTCATCGAGCTCGAGCACCTCGAGAACCTGAGACCGATCGAGTGCGATGCCCTCGCCGAGCACCTGTTCACGCGCCGCGCACAAAATATCCATACCGGTCCCCTCGTCGTCGAACCCATTATTGAACGCTGTTCAAGTTGAACGGTGTTCACGTTAGGCAACGCGCTCGACTACTGTCAAAGTGAACACGTCGAAGAACCAGGAGGAAGCAGTGCAGCTACGCAGGCAGGACGTCCTCGACGGTGCCATCGCCATCCTCGACGAGTACGGCCTCGCCGACCTGACGATGCGCCGCCTGGCTACCTTGCTGCACGTGCAACCAGGGGCGCTGTACTGGCACTTCCCCAACAAGCAGACCTTGCTGGGCGCGATGGCCGATCACCTGCTCTCCGGCGCCGATGCACCGTCCACGGAGGAGTCCTGGGATGCGCAGATCGGCCAGATCGCACACCGAGTGCGCGACGCGCTGCTCTCACGCCGAGACGGCGCCGAACTCGTCGCTGCAACCTACGCCTCGCGACTGACCACCAACCACATTCGCGAGCGTCTGGCCGCGGTCTGCATTCGCGCAGGACTACCGCGGCGCGAATCGGAGTTGACCGCCGATACCTTGCTGTATTACATCCTGGGCCAGACGGTGGACGAGCAGGCCCGACTTCAGATGGACTCCGCAGGAGCCCTGACCGAGGACGCGTCGCCGATGTTCGACAGTCCCGATCCCACCAGCCGATTCGACTTCGGACTGAAACTCTTCCTCGACGGAATTCGCCACTCGACTGCCGACCGCGTCCGCCGGTAGGTCTTCGGCAGATCAGGACTCGGCGAAGACGATCCGTTCGCTTCCGTTGTCCAATGTCATGGTGCCGTCCTTGCGGGACCACTTCGGCTTCGAAGTCAGAAACGCAGACAGCCACCCGTCCTGGTCCAACAACGCCTGGGGACACGCAACGCGCGTCGAACCCAGCGACTCGACGGTGATCCGGCCCTGCGAGGTGTCCACGGTGCCGAACAGCCTGTTGCACCCGGCCTCTGCCGAGATTCGGTTGTCGGCGAATTCGAGCCTGACGGTCGTTCCCTCGACCGGCGTATACGAATCGGGCGCATCGATGGACGTGTAGGTCTTGTCGGCGGGGAATTCACCGTACGACTGGGTACACCCACCGGCGATCACACTCGCGCCGAACGCGAGAGCAATCAGTGCACGGCCCGCGTCAGCCACCGAAAATCGGCCCCAGGCCGGCGGCACCGGCATTTCCGCGAGACGCGAACGGGTTGTCGTGCACCATGTACGTCCAGGTCGACGTCGGCCGACGCAAGCCTTCTCGATCGAGATCGATACCGTCGGAGGTGATGTCGGCAGTTTCGAATGTCGCGTGCGAGAGGTCCATCGCCTTGGACGACACCGTCTTGAACGCCTCGACCGCGATGCGGTGATACTCGTCGAGCGGGTTCTCTCGACCCAGCGCCCGGAGGTGAATGCTCTCCCGAACATCGGCGAGGTGGGCGAGGTAGTCCGACCACGATCGATCGAGGTGATAGAGCACAATCCGGCGTGCGACATCGGCCAGCGTCTCCTCGGGCACCGTCTCCCGGAGCTCTTCCGCGCGACTCGGCGAATGCGCCTCGAGCAAAGTCAGGGCCTCGTCCGTGTTGAGCAACGTGGCCCGGCTGCGATCGAGAATCTCGCGATGCTGGGCGGTGAGCTGGTTGTAACGCCAAGTACGAGAATGGATCTCGAGCATCTGCCCCTCGGCGATGCGTTGTGCGTGGTCGACGCGTTCGGCAGCCACCGAGGAGGTGAACCGGCCATTGTCGTCGATACCTTTGGGAGCGTCCTTGTCGCCGATGTTGTTCTTGACGACATCGTCCTCCCAACTACCGAAGAACACCGAGCGGCCAGGGTCGCCCTGCCTGCCTGCGCGTCCACGTAGCTGATTGTCCAGGCGCTCGGTGGTGTGGCGACCGGTGCCGAGAACGTACAGCCCACCGAGCTCGGCAACCCGCTCGCGATCAGCTCCGTCGGGACCGCCGAGCTTGATATCGGTTCCCCGGCCTGCGATCTGCGTCGACACCGTCACTGCACCGTATGCACCGGCTGCGGCGATGACTGCAGCTTCCTCTGCGTCGTTCTTGGCGTTGAGCACCACTACGCTCACACCGCTCGCATCGAGCGTCTCGGCCAGCGCCTCGGACTCCGCAACATCGTGGGTTCCGATGAGAATCGGCTGACCGGTCTCGTGAATTTGTTTCACCTGCTGCGCAATTGCCGCGTTCTTGTGCTCGGTCGTGTCGTACACCCGGTCGCTCTCGTCGACACGAACCGTGGGCACGTTGGGCTCGATCACCGAGACACCGAGGCTGTAGAAGGTACGCAGTTGCTCCCCCGCCGCCATCGCCGTGCCGGTCATTCCGCACACCGTGGCGTACCGATTGATCAACGCCTGCACGGTGATCGTGTCGAGAATCTCGCCGGTCTCGGTGGGCTCGATTCCCTCCTTGATCTCTACCGCCGCCTGCAACCCGTCGGGCCAGCGTTGCAGCTCTGCCACCCGCCCACGGGAGGCATTGATCAGCTGAACCCGCCCATCGCGGACGATGTAGTCGACATCGCGCTGCACCAGAACCTGGGCATGCAGAGCAACGTTGACGGCGACCAATGTCGTTCCGACGTGATGCTCGGAGTACAGGTCGATGCCGCCGAGATCCTTCTCGATCTGCAGCGCTCCCTCGTCGGTGAGGAAGACATTGCGCCCCTCGGCATCGGTGTCGTAGTGAACGCCCTTGTCCAACAATCGAACCGCATCCATCACCGTCGACGTCGAGACGTCACCCGACACCGAACCCGCCAACACCAGTGGTACGAGCGCCTCGTCGACCAGAACGGAGTCGGCCTCGTCGATCAGCGCCACATCAGGTGCTGGTGAGACCAGGTCTTTTCGGTCGTTCACCAAATGATCACGCAGAACATCGAATCCGACCTCGTTGACCGAGACATACGTGATGTCGCACGCATAGGCTGCGCGGCGCTCGACCGCGCTCGACGCCTCGCTGATGAATCCGACACTCATTCCGAGCGCATCGAACAACGGCTTCATCCACTGTGCGTCGCGTTGCGCGAGAAAGTCGTTGACCGAAATCACGTGCACCGTACGCCCGGACAACACATATCCCACGGCAGCAACGGCACCGGCCAACGTCTTGCCCTCGCCGGTTGCCATTTCCACCACATCGCCGGCGAGCAACCGCACGGCACCGTGCAGTTGCACATCGAAGGGCCGTAGCTTCAGGGCACGATCGCTCGCCTCGCGCGTCAACGCCAGATACCGCGGAACGTCGAGACGCTCGACATCGTCCACACGAAGCGCGGTCGCCTCTGTCGCCAACTCGCTCTCGGGCAGATCAGCTGCCCACTGGGCATGCTCCTGGGCTCGGTCGACGCGTCGACGCGAGGTGCTCTGCGCCTTCTGCGCGGAGCGGCCGAGTACGCGCCAGAATCGGTCGGAGCCCAAAGCCATCTGTAATCCCTACCTGAGAAAGAAAACCCGTTCTCACCCACAGTACCGAGTACGACTTCCACCGTCGCCGACAACGGAATGTGTATAGGCAGCGGAATCGGTGTCGGGGTCGATTTCGCCGATACTGCGTCATCTGTCCACCGCGTACTCGTTGACCAC
This sequence comes from Rhodococcus sp. MALMAid1271, assembly GCF_049195265.1. Taxonomy (NCBI): domain Bacteria; kingdom Bacillati; phylum Actinomycetota; class Actinomycetes; order Mycobacteriales; family Nocardiaceae; genus Rhodococcus; species Rhodococcus sp. MALMAid1271. Next base: position 11,162 of record NZ_JBMIRQ010000067.1, read on the forward strand.
CACCCCTGATTCATAGGATGCGCTGGCAACGAGACGCGACCGTAGTGGCGAATACTCGCGTTCGGCGAAGAGTCGTTTGCCCGACCCGAGGAGCACCGGATTCACTTTGAGAATCAGCCGGTCGATTTCGCCTACCAGCGCCGACGCCAGCATGCCTCCACCTGCCAGCCAGATCCCACTACCCTTTTCGCTCTTCAACATTCGTACGATTTCCACGGGATCGTCACCGGTCGAGGTCACTGCCGGTTCGACGGCCGAATGCTTGCGTGAGAACACGTACTGCTTCAGATGCCCGTACGGGCCCTCCGGAGGATGGACTCCCCCGGCCCGATACGTGTTCCACCCCATGAGAACGGTATCGAAACGACTCAGATCGGGCGTGAGTCCGGTCGCTCGAAGCCCCAGCGTGGGGATGGTGTCGGTGTAGTCGCGCAGAATCATGTCGATGTGATCGCCCTGCATCGGAAAGTCCGAAAATGTGTCGTCGGGGGCTGCGATGTAACCGTCGAGGCTGACGGCAACGTAGTACACGAGTTCACGCATGAGGATCTCCGATCACGACGGCTGTAGTGGTTGAAAGCAGACTACGACATCCGTAGTGGTTCCGCTAGCCTATGGGCATGGCCCGTAACCCACTCCGACGCTCCGAACTGGCCGACGCCGGTCTCCGCATCTTGGCCGGAGAGGGAGCCCGTGGACTCACCCATCGCGCGATCGACGACGAGGCCCGAGTGCCGAGAGGAACTGCCTCGAACTACTTCAAGACCCGCGCGGACGTCATAGCCGGGCTCATCGAACGCATCGGAGAACGACTCGCCCCCGACCCACATGTCCACGAATCACTCGGTGCGATGCCGCCGAGCCCCGAACTCTTCGGTGCCTACATCCGAGACATCGTCGCTCGACTCATCGCCAATCGCGAGGTGACACTGGCCTTGTTCGAGCTGCGGCTCGAGGCGTCGAGACACCCGGACATCAGGAACGCACTCGGCGCGTGGCAGAGCTCGAGTTTCGCAGCGGACGTCGAATTCAACCTCGCCGCAGGACTACCCGGGGGCGCGAAGGAAGTTGCCCTCTTCCACTACGCGATCGACGGCTTGTTACTGGACCGGCTGACGTATCCGATCGATCCCGACACATCCACCGACGAGGTCGTCGACGCTCTGGTCGCCGGGCTCTTGCATGGATAGGCGCGGATCGAGACCACAACTCTAGGCATCGAGCGGCGTCGTCACCGCAATCTTTCGGGCCCCATCCGCCAGCGTCACCACCTGATAGGCGTTGCGCTCGGTACCCACCGGCGAACCGTCGGAATCGAGATTTTCCAACAGCAGGTGTCCGACCCACACTCCCGGCACCTGGATCTCGGTGACGATGTCGCGTGCGCGCACACCCTGTATCCCGCGCGAGCGGTAGAAGTCCTGCCCCTGCGCGAAGAACTCTCGCGTCTGTTCGGGATCGGCGATGGCCGCACAGCCGCGTGCAGTAACGGCCAAAGCCGGATAGTTGTAGATCTCCGCGAGCCCATCGAGGTCACCGGCGGTCAAATACCCCGTGTAGCGATTGAAGAAGTCTTCGATCGATTCCGTGTCAGGTTTCATGATCGAAACGGTACGACCCATTCCCGTCAGGGCGGTGTCGGTGATCAGCGAAAATCGGGCAGTGCCGACAGAGACGACTTCTCCCAGTTCCCTGGACAACGTTCTCACCCTGCGACGGGTGGTGCGCCAGCAGCGAATCGTCGAGTGGCTGAGTTCGGCGACACTGCCGCTCACCGCAATTGCACTGGCGCAACGGCTCGGCGTGAGCGTCCGCACCGTCGAACGCGATCTCGCCCGCTTACGTGAGAGTGGAGTCCCCATCGTGTCGGTGCCGGGTACGAACGGTGGTTCCCGCCTGGCATCTCACCGCAATCCCGAACCGGTGCAGTTGACCGTCCCCGAGATCTCCGCGCTCATTGCGAGCCTGGCCGCACTCGGCCCCACCGAAACCGACAGTGCCGCATCGGCAATGGATGCCCTCACTCGCGCGCTGACCGGAATCCGAGGGCATGGAAATGGAGATCCCAACCAGTCCACGGACACCTGATCGGACGTCACACCCGTGCAACCAAGGCCGGTAGCCCCACCGCCGCAGTGGTACGCCATCGATGATCGGCCATGTCCGAGACCTCGGTCTCGACCGGGTTGACCTCGACTACCGTGGCTCCTGCGCTGCGAGCGATCGCAGGCAGTCCGGCGAACGGGTACACGACTCCGGAGGTTCCGACGACGAGTACGAGGTCTGCGTCGCGAACAGCCTTCTCGGCCGCACGCCACGCATCCTCGGGAAGAGATTCGCCGAACCAGACTGCGCCGGGACGGATCAGCCCGCCGCACAGCGGACACTCGGGCGGCGGAACCCGCTGATCCGCCTCGGCGGGTTCGTCGTCGGCGTCCTCGACGGCACCGCGCGTCCCGCAGTCGCTGCAGTACGGATCGAACAATGACCCGTGCACATGAGACAACACTGTCGCCCCGGCCCGTTCGTGCAGGTCGTCGACGTTCTGAGTGGCGATGTCCACGTGTGCCCGACCTTGCCAGCTCGCCAGTGCAACGTGACCGGCATTGGGTTCGGAGCGGCGCACCAACGCTGCTCGCCATCGATACCAACCCCACACCAGGTCGCTGTCGGCCGCCCACCCCTCGGGACTCGCGAGAGCCTTGGGGTCGAAGTCCTTCCACAGGCCGGTCTGCGCATCGCGAAACGTAGAGATACCCGATTCGGCGGACATTCCGGCCCCGGTGAGAACAGTGATGCGCGAAGCAGTGCGTGCAGCGTCCACGACAAGCTCCGGGACAGCGACGAACGACCGATCCTGAGGGTGTGCCACGGTGTCATTGTGCCAAGCCGTGCCCCCGATCGCGCTACCGTGGGCACCATGAGCATCGAGACCGCGCCGCGCACCCGACGACGGTGGCCCTTGTGGGTTGCCGCGTGCGCAGCCCTCGTCGTGGTCGTGGCGGTCGGGGTTCTGTGGCTGGCGCCGAGCCGGTACCTCCCATGGGACACCGAAGCCTTCCCCGAGGTGAACAGCGGTGAGTTGACCGCTGATCAGGCCCGGGTCGTGGAGCTGTTGCGGGCCGAGCACGAGCAACAGCGGCCGGGAACGTTCTACGCCGAGGGCGTCGACGAGGCCTGGTGTGCCGATTTCGTCAGCTGGATCATGAAGGAAGCGGATATGCCCCTGTCGAACCCCAATTCAGGTTCGTGGCGCATACCCGGTGTCTACACACTGCAGGAGTACTACCAGCAGCAGGGTCGGTTCGAGGAAGTCGGCAGTTACACGCCCGTCGTGGGAGATGTGGTGTTGTACGACAATGCGAGCTGGGCCGGCCAACACACCAACGTGATCGTGGCCGTCGAGGGCGACGAGGCCATCACCGTCGGAGGCAACGAGGCCGGGAAGATTCGAGTCCACTCCCTGCACTACGGATCCGACCCGGGCGTCGTCGGATTCGGCCGTCTGAACAGCTGACGGTCGGCTGCCGGGACGGCTGCCGTCGCCGTAGCAGCGTGCACCGCCGTTTGACCTGGACGCTACGTCATGGTTCACAGTGAACGTATGAGAATCGGATCGCTGGCGGATGCCGCTGGAACGACCCCTCGGACGGTACGCCACTACCACCGCCTCGGCCTGCTCGCCGAACCGCGCCGCTTGTCCAACGGGTATCGCGAGTATTCGATCGACGACGTGGTGCGGCTGATGAGAATTCGGTGGCTGGCGGACTGCGGGATGCCATTGAGCGAGATTGCGACGGTACTGGGCGGGGCCCCAGCAGACGAGGACGACGTGGTCGCTGATTTGCGCGCTCTGCTGACCGGAATCGAATCGCAGCAGAAGGTGCTGGCGCGCAAGCACACTCGCCTGTCGGCATTGCTCGACGACGCCGTCGAACAACGAAGGCTGAGCGCACTTCCACACACTGTGGCCGACGTGCTGACCGCGGCGATCGATGCAGCTGCCGACGCGGACCGAGAAGCGCTGACCCGCGAACGCGACCTCCTGGAGGTGATGGCGATATCGGGCACCGTTCCTGCCTCGTTCTTCGAGACGGTGACCGCGACGCTCCTCGATGACGACCGACGTCGACGATATCTCGGGCTTCTCCACAGATTCAGCGCTCTCGACGGTCGGGATCCAGATGAGGTCGAGGCCGATATCGATTCTCTTGCAGTGGATGTGGTGTCGATGCTCGATCTCGATTCACTGCCGTCCACACCGCCCGCCGCCGGGGATACGCCTGGCACGAGCGCACTGAGCATCGACGACATCGTGCCCGATCCGGCGCAACGCGCAGTGATCGTTCGAGCGTCCGCACGTCTGTTGCGCCGCGAAGCCACCCGGTCCGAAGGCGCACAATGACGGCCGAAACGGCAGTCCGGGTGGGCAGGTGGCGCTCGATGCTGCTGTGGATGCGGGGCCGTCGTGCACCGATTCCGGCGGACTCGCTGGTGTTCACGGCCACGCGCGGAACTCTCGCGATGCCCCTGATGTTCGGTGCGGCCACCGTCATCGAGATGGTCGTTCTCCATCTGCTGATTCCGTGGCTGTGGCTCAGCATTGCGGTTGCAGTCTTGTCCATGGCCTCGCTGGTGGCCGTTGCATCATCGCTCGCCCTGGATCGGGTGCACCCGCACGTTCTGTCAGCCGACGCACTCACTCTGCTCGTTTCCGGAACGGTGGTCGCGACCCTGGACCGGGCCACGATCGTGTCCGCGCGAATTCACCGGCGCCGCGGTGTCGTGTCGCCCACCCTCGAGGGCAGCAGGCTCGTCCTGCCGAACCAGGACGGAACCACGGTGGACATCGAGCTGTCGACTGCAACAGCAGTTGTGGTTCCCACACTCCTGAAGCGGCGACAGGTATCAGGAACCGCTCGCTCGTTCGGTCTTCAGGTGGACGATGCGACCGCACTTGTCGTCGCGCTGACGCGGTCCTCACCCGGTGCTGCACGACGCAGCAGGACTGTTGCAGTCGACAAGACCACCACCGCCAGCACGGTGGCACCGAATCCGGCCCAGATGGGCGAGGTGTAGCCGAGACCGGCCGAGATCGTGACGCCACCGACCCACGCGCCCAGCGCATTTCCGAGATTGAACGCTGCGATGTTGGCACCGGAGGCCATCGTCGGAGCGCCGGGTGCGAACGACATCACCCGCATCTGCAGGGCCGGTACCGTCGCGAATCCGAACGCCCCCATCAGGGCGAGGGATGCGATCGTCGCCGGGCGGCTCTGTGCAGTGAGTGCGAAGAAGACGAGGACCACAGCGAGCGCGCCGAGCAACGCCAACAGTGTGACGGTGAGGTTCCGGTCGGCAGCTTTGCCTCCGAGGTAGTTTCCGACGAACAGACCTCCGCCGAACAGCACGAGCAACCAGGGCACCGAACTGGGGGCGAAACCACTGACTTCGGTGAGGGTGAACGCGATATAGGTGAACGCCCCGAACATGCCGCCGAAGCCCAACACCGTGGTGGCAATGGAGAGCCAGACCTGTAGTGATCGGAACGCACCCAATTCGCGGCGCAGATCGCTACCCTCGCCGCGCGCTCGCTCGCGGGGCACCAGGGCCGCGATTCCGATCAGTGCGATGATCCCGATCACCGTGATGGCCCAGAACGTCGAGCGCCATCCGTAGTTCTGGCCGAGGAATGTGCCGAACGGAACACCCAGAACGTTGGCCGCGGTGAGGCCCGCGAACATCATCGCGATCGCTGCGGCCTTCTTCGCCGGCTCGACGAGGCCGGCCGCGACCACAGCACCGATGCCGAAGAACGCTCCGTGACACAGCGCAGCGACGACACGGCCGATCAGCAACATCTCGTAACTGCCCGACAGTGCCGAGATCAGGTTTCCCGCGACGAACAGGCACATCAAGGATTGCAGCACTGTCTTGCGAGGAAAACGCGTCACGGCGGCAGTGAGGACCACGGCCCCGACGACGACGGAGAGCGCATAACCGGTGATGAGCCAGCCTGCGGTGGCCTCGGTGACCGCGAAATCGGCCGCGACGTCAGGCAGTAGTCCCATGATGACGAATTCGGTCAATCCGATGCCGAATCCTCCGATTGCGAGGGCGAGCAAGCCTAGAGGCATGACGAGGCTCCTGAGTTGAAAGAGGCGTACGCAGTTATCCTTCTCGCGCATGTAATTGCACGCGCGCTATAAATAGTTGCACGCGCGCGTTACCAGTGCAAGCCGATAACGCCGGCGGCGTCAGTACCGCGACGCGAGCTGGGGCTATCGGCCCGAACCGGACTCTGCGCAGTGCTTCACGTCGCGTACACGTATTGTTTGCCCGGTATCGCACACCCGACCGAGTAGTCGATCGACAGCCGGAGCCACTTCTTCTTCATGCATGTACATCCGAGTACCGACCGCGGCTCGGCCTCCGACTTCTCGGCGGCGGTCCACGACGCGCCGGTTTACGTTTCCGAGCGACCAGCGCCAGGCACGGAGTCCCCTGGTGCCCAGAATCGACCACCGCAGCGGCGAGATCTCAACGGTCTGCGCGGTGTGGCCATCGCCCTCGTCGTCGTATTCCACATCTGGCTGGGTCGGGTATCGGGGGGCGTCGATGTCTTCCTGACATTGTCCGGGTTCTTCTTCACCGCGTCCTTGTTGCGATCGGCTCAGGCCGGAGCCAGCCTCAATCCGGTCACTCGCGTCGTCCGAGTACTGCGCAGGCTCGGTCCACCCCTGCTGATCACCCTTCTCGCCGTGGCTGTCGCGTCGGTGTTCCTGTTACCACGCACCCGCTGGGCGGATCTGGGCGATCAACTTGTCTCCGGTGTGTTCTATTACGTCAACTGGCAACTCGCGACAACAGCAAACGACTACCTGGCCGCCGACCCGTCGGTGAGTCCTGTCCAGCATTTGTGGTCGGTGGCCGTGCAGTTCCAGTTCTATCTGTTCGCCATCGCCGTCGTATTCGGCCTCGCGTGGGTCCGGCGCAGAGTCCGCCCGGACGGACCTCGCAGTCTTCGGCCGCGCACCTTCGCAGTGATCTTCTTCGCGATCGCCGTGGTGTCCTTCGTGTACGCGGCGGACGGTGTGCAACGGCATCAGGCCTGGAACTACTACGACACCGGCGCACGGCTCTGGGAGATCATGCTCGGTGCCACCGTCGCCGCTGTGTTCGCGGCCCGAAGCACCGGGCCCCGGCGAGAGGACTCGGAGCGCTACCCCAGGGTGTCCTCGACCGCGCGCGGTGTGCTCGCCGTTGTCGGGATGACCGTCATCGTCGTCTGCGGCTTCGTCGTCGACGGGGTGACCGACTTTCCCGGACCTCTCGCGCTGATTCCGGTGCTGGCCACGCTCGCGCTGATCATCGCCGGCTCGGAGACCGCCGTCGCCGCCACCCTGTCCAACCGGTTCTTCGCGTGGGTCGGGTCGATCGCGTTTCCGCTGTACCTGTGGCACTGGCCGTTGCTGATCTTCTACCTCGCGGTCACCGGTAAACCCCATGCCGATGTGCTCGGCGGTCTCGGCATCATCGCCGCCTCGGTCGCTCTCGCGTGGCTCACCGTCAGACTGGTCGAGCGACCGACACAATCGACCACACTGACTCCGGGACGGATCGCGGTCACAACCTGCGCGGCGATCGCCGCGATCGCGGTCACCGTGGGTTCGATCGGCTGGAACATCTACATCGCTCGTGCGATCAGCGCCGTGCAATCCAGTGGCACGGTCGTGGACCTCACCCACCCGGGCGCGCTCGAGCTGACCGACGGAATCCGCGCGGACCCGGCCGACGTGAGCCCTCCGCTCTACTCGGCTCCGGAGGATCTCCCCGTCACCACCCTCGAGGGGTGCATCGCAGACTTCGAAACCCGCGACGCACTGTCGTGCACGTACGGCGACGTCAACGCCGCCAGAACGATTGTGCTCGCCGGCAGCTCACACGCCGAGCACTGGGTGACAGCCCTCGATGCACTAGGACTGCAGCACGGGTTCAAGGTCGTCACATTCTTGAAGATGGGATGCCCGCTGAGCGTGGACACGATGCCGATGCTCGGTCCAAACGAGTATCCGGACTGCCTGGACTGGACGCAGACCGTGCTCAGCGACGTCGCCGCGATGGCACCGGAGTACGTGTTCACCACCGCCACCCGCCCGCGGGAGGATGCTCCGGGCGACTACACACCCACCTGGTACACCTCGGTGTGGCGACAACTGGCCGCCGACGGTGTCGGAATACTCGGTGTCCGCGACACTCCGTGGCTCGCATACCGCGCCATCGACTGCCTTGCCGACGGCGGTACGGCCACCTCGTGCGGTATACCGAGAGACGACGCGTTGGACTCGGTCAATCCAGCATTGGCCTCGTCGTTCCAGCTGCAGGGATTCTCCGCTCTCGACCTGTCCAACGCGGTCTGCGATGTCACGGTGTGCCGAGCCGAGCAAGGCAACGTACTGATCTACCGTGACGAGCACCACCTCACCGCGACGTACGTGCGCACGCTGACCACCGAGCTGGGACGGCAGATCGGATCGGCCACCGGATGGTGGAGCGGACCGTGACCGGAGCGACCCGCACTCGGTAAGCCCGGCCCCCCCGGTCACAGTAGGGTTGATCCATGCAGCACGAAGCCTCCGACGACACTCCCGCCATCGCCGTATGGCCGGGATCCGCTTATCCATTGGGAGCGACCTACGACGGAGCCGGAACCAATTTCGCGTTGTTTTCCGAGGTCGCAGAGGCAGTGGACCTGTGCCTGATCGCCGAGGACGGTACCGAGACCCGAATCCGTTTCGAAGAATCCGACGGTTACGTGTGGCACGCGTACCTTCCGACGGTAGTTCCCGGTCAGCGCTACGGCTATCGCGTTCACGGCCCGTGGGATCCGGCGGCCGGACACCGCTGTGACCCGAGCAAGTTGCTCGTCGATCCGTACGGAAAGGCCTTCGAGGGATCGTTCGACGGTGACCGATCACTGTTCTCGTACAACATCGACACCCCGGCTCCGGAGCCGGCCCCGGAGCCGAAGCTCGACGCTGCCGAGGCCGCAACCGAAGCCGGAGAGGGAGACGAAGACGAGGACACCGACATCGCGTCCACCGTCGAGGCCCCATTCGAGGACGCGGCCGACCTCGACGACGCGGCAGGCGAGATCGTCGACGTGGCCCCCATCGCTCACGACGACGAGCCGAACAACGACTTCCCTCAGCATGATTCGCTCGGTCACACGATGACCACCGTCGTGATCAACCCGTTCTTCGACTGGCAGGCCGACCGGGCTCCCAACCGCCCGTACCACGAGACGGTCATCTACGAAGCCCATGTCAAGGGCATGACCATCAACCACCCCGACATCCCCGAGGCCGAGCGCGGCACCTACGCCGGGCTCGCCCATCCGGTGATCATCGATCACCTCAACCATCTCGGCGTCACGGCGATCGAACTGATGCCGGTTCACCAGTTCATGCAGGATCAGGTTCTACTGGACAAGGGACTGCGAAACTACTGGGGCTACAACACATTCGGCTTCCTGGCCCCCCATGCGGAGTACTCGTCGCTACAGTCGCCGGGTGCCGCGGTCACCGAGTTCAAGGCCATGGTTCGCGCGTTCCACGCCGCAGGCATCGAGGTGATACTCGACGTGGTCTACAACCACACCGCCGAGGGCAACCACATGGGCCCGACCATCAGCTTCCGTGGCATCGACAACGCGGCGTACTACCGACTGGTCGACGGCGACCTCGAGCACTACATGGACTACACCGGCACCGGCAACAGTCTCAACGCCCGGCATCCGCACACCTTGCAGCTCATCATGGACTCGCTGCGCTACTGGGTCACCGAGATGCACGTCGACGGATTCCGCTTCGACCTCGCGTCCACGTTGGCACGCGAGCTGCACGACGTCGATCGCCTCAGTGCATTCTTCGATCTGGTTCAGCAGGATCCGGTGGTGAGCCAGGTGAAGTTGATCGCCGAGCCGTGGGACATCGGCGAAGGCGGCTACCAGGTCGGCAATTTCCCCGGACTGTGGACGGAATGGAACGGCAAGTACCGCGACACCGTGCGTGACTACTGGCGCGGCGAGCCGGCCACGCTCGGCGAATTCGCCTCCAGGCTGACCGGATCCTCTGATCTGTACGAGTCGAACGGTCGCCGACCCGGTGCCAGCATCAACTTCGTCATCGCTCACGACGGATTCACCCTCAACGATCTCGTCTCGTACAACGAGAAACACAACGAGGCCAACGGCGAGGGCAACAACGACGGCGAGAGCCACAACCGGTCCTGGAACTGCGGCGTAGAAGGGCCTACCGACGATCCGGAGATTCTGGACCTCCGAGCGCGCCAGATCCGCAACATCATGGCGACGTTGCTGCTGAGCCAGGGCACGCCGATGATCGCCCACGGTGACGAGATGGCGAGAACTCAGCAGGGCAACAACAACGTCTACTGCCAGGATTCAGAACTGGCATGGATGGACTGGTCGTTGGCCGAGACCAATGCCGAGCTGGTCGAGTTCACCCGCAATGCCATCGCCCTGCGCGCCGAGCATCCGGTATTCCGTCGTCGACGGTTCTTCGAGGGCAGGCCCATCCGTACCGGCGAACAGGCTCGAGACATCGCCTGGCTCACCCCGGCAGGCGAGGAGATGACGCCCGAGGACTGGGACAGCGGCTTCGGCAAGTCGCTCACCGTCTTCCTCAACGGCGAGGGAATCCCGGAACCGAATCAGCGCGGCGAGCGGGTGGTGGACGACTCGTTCCTGTTGTGTTTCAACGCACATCACGAAACTCTCGAGTTCGTGACACCGGACGGGAACTACGCCAAGGAATGGACCGTCGCGCTCGATACGGCAGCGCGCACGGGAGCGGGTGAGAAATCGATCGAAGCGGGTACACCGGTGGAGGTCACCGCTCGTTCCTTACTCGTTCTACGAAAGACTGCCTGACATATGCCGCTGCCCACCAGTACATACCGGTTACAACTGCGGGGCGATGCCTTCACCCTGACCGATGCCGCGAACGTGGTCGACTATCTTCACGACCTCGGAGTGAGCCACCTCTACCTGTCCCCGATCCTGACGGCCACCGATGGGTCGACCCACGGGTACGACGTCACCGACACCGCGACCGTGTCGGCGGCGCTCGGCGGCCGCGAAGCACTGAAGCAGTTGCGTTCGCGGGCCTCCGAGCGCGGCATGGGACTCATCGTCGACATCGTGCCCAACCATGTCGGAGTCGACGACCCGCGGCAGAACGCATGGTGGTGGGACGTTCTGCTACACGGACGCGAATCCGAGTACGCGACGTATTTCGACATCGACTTCGGAGCCGACAACGGCGTCGACGGCAAGATCGCCATCCCCGTACTCGGTAGCGCCAGCGATGTCGGTGAACTGACCATCGACCGCTCCGAGGACGCACCACTGCTCGCGTTCTACGAACACCGCTTCCCCATTGCCGAAGGCACCGACGGCGACGACGCGCAGGTCGTGCACGACCGCCAGGCCTATCGGCTGGTCGGCTGGTCCGACGGGCTGATCGGCTATCGCAGGTTCTTCTCGGTCAACGGACTCGCAGGAATCCGACAGGAAGACCTCGATGTCTTCACCGACTCGCATCGCCAGGTGGCCAGTTGGGTCGAGGACGATCTGATCGACGGTCTACGCGTCGACCATCCCGATGGTCTGGCCGACCCCGCCGGCTACCTCACCGAACTGCGGGGGCTGCTCGGCCCCGACCGATGGCTGGTCATCGAGAAGATCTTGGCCGACGGTGAACCGCTGGACGAGTCCTTGCCCGTCGACGGCACCACCGGATACGACGCATTGGCCGCGGTCGGCGGAGTGTTCGTCGACCCCGAAGGCGTGCACGCGCTCACCGCGCTGTCGCAGGTTCGCTCGGGAATCGCATTCGACAGCGAATCTCTGCACGAGACCGAACTCGACCTCAAGACCGGTGTCGCACGCGGCGATTTGTCCCCCGAGGTGCGGCGCCTCGCCCGTGCCATCGTCCGCGAGTCCGCCACCACCGTCGAGCTCGAGTCGATCATCGACGCGATCGTTGCCGTCGTCGCGGCCGTTCCGGTGTACCGGACCGATTACGCTCCACTCGCCGGTGTACTCCCGACGGTGATCGCCGCGATCGTCGAGGAACAGCCGGAGCTCGGCGGGGGCGTGGGTGCGCTCGCCACTGCGCTCGTCACCGGAACCGAATCGCCTGTTCGATTCGACCAGGTCTGCGGTGCGGTGACCGCCAAGGGCGTCGAGGACTGCCTGTTCTACCGCGCCAACCGACTCGTCTCGTTGCAGGAAGTCGGCGGTGACCCGAGTAGATTCGGTTGCAGCACTGCGTATTTCCACCTCACCAATGCCGACCGAGCTCGACGTTGGCCGGCCGCGATGACCACGCTGTCCACCCATGACACCAAGCGCGGTGAGGATGTGCGGGCGCGGATCGGCGTGCTGTCGCAGGCTCCTGAACTGTGGGCACGCAGCATCGCAGACTGGGAAGAACTCAGCCCCAGCCCTGACGGTACGACTGGAATGTTTCTGTGGCAGAACCTTTTCGGCGTGTGGCCGGTCGACGGAGTGATCACGTCCACCCTGCGTGAGCGGTTTCACGCCTACGCCGAGAAGGCGATCCGCGAGGCCGCTCTGCGCACGACCTGGACCGCCCCGAACGACGAGTTCGAGTCTGCGGTGCACGCGTGGCTCGATTCGGTCTTCGACGGCCCGGTTGCGCACTCGATGACGACACTCGTCGAGACACTCGCTCCCCACGGCCATAGCGACGCACTGGGGCAGAAGTTGTTGAACCTGGCCGGACCCGGAATTCCCGATGTGTACCAGGGCACCGAACTGTGGGAGGACTCGCTGGTCGACCCCGACAACCGCAGGCCCGTCGACTACTCGGTCCGTCGCGCGATTCTCGCAGCGTCGAACACCGGCACACCCGTCATCGAGACCGGTGCCGCGAAGCTGGCGGTCGTCCGCTCCGCTCTGCATGTCCGCCGTGAACGTCCCGAGAGCTTCGTGGGCGGAACCTATGCACCGATCGTGGCGGACGGTGCTGCGGCCGAGCATCTCGTGGGATTCGCCCGGGGCCCGGTCGCCGGCCACCACGACGTCATCGCCCTGGCGACCCGGCTCTCGCTCGGCCTGTCCGACGAGGGATGGGACGACACGACGGTGACTCTGCCCGACGGTCGCTGGCGCGATCGCATCACCGATGCCGAACACACGGGCACCGTTTCGGTGGCCGAGGTGTTCGCCTCGCTTCCGGTGGCACTCCTGGTGCGCGACAACGAAGGAACGGCGACACAGTGAGATCAACAGCAGAGTCATCAACAGCTGCGACGACTCGGCGGTTCCGCGTGTGGGCACCGACCCCACAGACCGTGCGCCTACAACTCGACGACGCTGTTCATCCGATGCAACGCTCGTCGGACGGTTGGTGGCACGCCGACGTCGAGGCGTCGCCGAACAGTCGATACGGCTATCTGCTCGACGACGCCGACAAGGCGCTCCCCGATCCGCGATCGCCGCGGCAACCCGAGGGCGTACACGAGCTGTCCCAGGTCTTCGATGTCGACTCGAGGCTGTGGACCGACTCGGACTGGACCGGACGGCAGCTGCCCGGTTCGTCGATCTACGAACTGCACATCGGCACGTTCACCGACGAGGGCACCTTCGACGCGGCCATCGACAAGCTCGATCATCTCGTCGATCTCGGCGTGACGTTCGTCGAGATCATGCCGGTCAACGGATTCAACGGTGAGCACAACTGGGGATACGACGGCGTGCTCTGGTACACCGTGCACGAGGCGTACGGCGGCCCGGAAGGGTTGCAGCGCTTGGTCGATGCCTGCCATCGCCGCGGCATCGCAGTCGTGCTCGACGTGGTATACAACCATCTCGGCCCCTCGGGCAACTATCTCGATCGCTTCGGTCCGTACATGGCCGAAGGAGCCAACAGTTGGGGCCAGGCGATCAACTACGCCGAGGCAGAATCCGGCGAGGTCAGGCGCTACGCCCTCGACAATGCGCTGCGTTGGTTCTCCGAGTTCCACATCGACGCACTGCGACTCGACGCAGTGCACGCGATCGTCGACCACACGGCCGTACACCTGCTCGAGCAACTCTCCATCGAAACCCGCACGCTCTCAGCACATCTGGGTCGTCCACTGACCCTGATCGCCGAGAGCGACCTCAACGATCCGACACTGATCACCGCGCGGTCGGGTGGCGGCTACGGACTCGACGCGCAGTGGGACGACGACATCCACCATGCGATCCACGCTGCGGTCTCGGGCGAGCGGCAGGGTTACTACGGCGATTTCGGCTCACTTCGAGGTCTCGCGAACACGCTGCGGCAGGGCTTCTTTCATGCCGGAACATATTCGAGCTTTCGCGGTCGCATCCACGGCCGCCCGCTGGACACCCGCCGAATCCCGGCCAGTTCACTGGTGACCTACACGACCACGCACGATCAGATCGGCAATCGGGCGATCGGCGACCGGCCTGGCTTCTACCTGTCTCCCGGCCAGCTCGCGATCAAGGCCGCTCTGGTGTTGACCTCGCCGTACACACCGATGTTGTTCATGGGCGAGGAGTGGGGGGCGTCGACGCCGTTCCAGTTCTTCACCTCGCATCCCGAGCCCGAACTGGGCCGGGCCACAGCCGAAGGGCGCAAAGCGGAATTCGCCGAACACGGCTGGGACGAGAGTGAGATCCCCGACCCGCAGGACCGAGCGACGTTCACCCGGTCCAAGCTGAACTGGTCGGAACTGGGCGACGGAGACCACGCACGACTGCTGGCCGTCTATCGCGACCTGTTGAGGTTGCGCCGCGACCGCAGCGAACTCACCGACCCCTGGCTCGACCATGTGAAGGTGGACTACGACGAGGACGCGCAGTGGATCGTCGTGCGTCGCGGCCGAGTCAGCGTCGTGTGCAATCTGTCCGAATCGCCTGCGACGGTGCCGGCCGGCGGCTCCCCACTGCTCGAATGGGAGCCGACGACCTCCAACGAGACCGGTTCCGCCACAACGGTCCCCGGTCACTCCTTCGCTGTACTCGAGTCCTGACGCTGGCGGAGATTGATCAGGACGAACACCGAGGTCACGGCCAAGACCACCGCGGTGGCGACCGCGGCGACGTGCATACCCGACACGAACGCTGCGTTCGCGGAGTCCATCAGTGCGGTCGCCGCCGACTCCGGCAGCCCGCGGGCAACCTCTCGGGCACCGCCGAGGGTCTCGCTGGCGTCGGCACCGAGTTCAGGCGTGAGCAGTGAGACGTCGATCCCGCGCCGGAAGAAGGCCATGACGACGGTGCCGAGTATGGCGACACCCAGTGCGATACCGAGTTCGTATGCGGTTTCCGACACTGCCGAGGCGGCTCCCGCTCGTTCGGGTTCGACCGCGCTGACCACCAACTCGGAGGTCAAGGTGAGCGAAACACCGACGCCTGCCCCGACGAGGACGAATCCGGCGATGAACAACGCCGGGCCACTGTCTGCGGCGAGGCCGACGAGGACCCCTGCACCTGCCGCTCCGACGAGCATCGCGACACCGAGAACCGTTCCTGCACTGAAGTATCGGACCAAGACCGCCACCAGAAGCGATGTGACGATACTGGCGGCCGTGCCTGGTAACAGCAACAGCCCCGCTTCCAGCGGGCTGTTGCCGAGCACGACCTGCAGATACTGCGCACCGAAGAACAGCACACCGGCGAGGGCGAACACGGACAGGAAGTTCGTGGCGACGCCCGTCGAGAATGCCCGGCTGGCGAACAACCGCAGGTCGATCATGGGCGCGTCGAGGATTCGCTGTCTGCGAACGAACACATAACCGGCGATCAGACCGACCACAGCCGACATCACGTACACCGGGTCGACGCCGTGTGCCGCGGTCTCCTTCACTGCGAACACCAGCGGCACGATGGCGAGCATCGACAGCGCCGAACTCGTCAGGTCGAAGCGGCCAGGGTTCGGATCGCGTGACTCCGGAATCACCAGCGGACCAAGCAGGATCAGGGCGAGCATGACGGGGATGTTGATGAGAAACACCGATCCCCACCAGAAGTGCTCGAGCAACCAGCCGCCCACGAGTGGACCGGCAGCAGCACCGCCACCGGCCATCGCGCCCCACACTCCGATCGCCGCGACCCGCTGACGCGGGTTCAGGAAGATCGTGCGAATCAGGCCGAGTGTCGCGGGCATCAGCGTCGCGCCGGAGATGCCTTGCAGAACTCGAGCGGCGATGAGCATCTCGGCGCTGGACGAGACGGCGGCGACGAGCGAGGCGATACCGAAGCCCGCAGCACCGATCAACAGCAATCGGCGGCGGCCGATTCGGTCACCGAGTGTGCCCATGGTGATCAGCAGACCGGCCAGCACGAACGAGTACACGTCGATGATCCAGAGCAGCTGATTGCTGGTCGGAGCCAGATCAGCACTGATGAAGGGTAGCGCGAGATCGAGCACAGTACCGTCGACCGCGATCAACAGGATCGCGAACGCGAGCACCACCAGCCCGAGCCAATCTCGCCCGGTGGCTCGATGCTCGAACTCTCCGGACACCTCCTGCACCGAACCGGTGCGCACGTCGCTCACAACTTCTCCTAGGTTCCGCGCTGGGCGTCTCGCGATCGGCCGTCCCAGCGACACACGCACCAACCGTCCAGCCGGTACAGTCGTCGAGAGTACTCTGAACCGTCCAGCCGGTAAAGTAGGTTTCATGTCATCGGACACCCGCGACCGAATACTCGACGCCCTGGAAACGATGCTGCTCGAACACGGCATGACGAAAGTGACCTTGGACAGCGTCGCCGCCGCCGCCGGAGTTTCCAAAGGCGGTTTGCTCTATCACTTCAAGTCCAAGGACGCGCTGGTTGCCGCCATGGTCCGAAGACTCGCCGTACAGGCCGATCAGCAGCGCAGCGACGCCGCCGCAGGCGGCACATCGGTGGCGGAGTGGTACCTGCAGCCACCCGACTGCATCTCCGACAAGGAAATCGAGTTGTATCGCTCCACGCTCGCTGCACTGCGCAGCGTGGACGGGAACTCCGGCGAGGTACAGGACGCCGTCGTCGACATGATGCAGCAGTGGGACGACGGCCTCCGAGCAGAGATCGACGACCCGGTCCAGGCCGAGATCATCCGACTCGTCGGCGACGGAATCTATCTCGGTGCCGTGCTCGACCTGCCGCCGGTGGACCCAGAATTGCACAAACGCGTCGTCGACCGCCTGCTCGGACGGTAGCTCAGGTCAGATACCGGTAGACCGGCGAGCCGGGCTCCAACTGTTCCACTGTCAGGTGCGAGGAGTTCATCCGTTCCAGCAGTGCCGAGAGACCCTCCGCAGCGCCCAGTTCGATGCCGACCAGCGCGGCACCGGTCTCCCGGTTGTTGCGCTTGACGTATTCGAACAGCGTGATGTCGTCGTCGGGCCCGAGCACCTCGTCGAGAAAACGACGCAGTGCGCCTGGCTCCTGCGGGAAATCGACCAGAAAATAGTGCTTGAGCCCCAGGTGGACGAGCGAACGCTCGAGAATCTCGCCGTACCGGGACACATCGTTGTTGCCGCCCGACACCAGACACACCACGGTGCTGCCCGGTTCGATGTCGAGGTGCTCGAGGGCGGCGACCGCCAAGGCCCCTGCGGGCTCGGCGATGACTCCCTCGTTCTGGTAGAGCGCCAGCATCGCCGTGCAAATCGCGCCCTCGTCGATCTGGGTGATCAGGAATGCCCCTGGGCCCGAGTGATCGAACACCGGCGCAGTGATCAACGGCAACGAGGCGTGCGAGACCACGGAGGCACCCAAGGACTGCAAGGCCGCGTACGGCACGTCGCCGATACGGCGGACCGCGGCCCCGTCCACGAACGGGTCGATATCGGACAGCGTCACCGGTTCCCCTGCGATCAAAGCCGCAGTCATCGACGCCGCTCCCGACGGTTCGACGCCCACCAACGATGTCTGCGGTGCGCGCTCACGCAGATAGCTGGAAATACCGGCGATGCATCCGCCGCCGCCGACGGGCATCACCACAACATCGGGTGCACCGCCGAGTTGATCGACGATTTCCGCAGCGATGGTGCCCTGCCCGGCCACGGTTCGCGGATCGTCGAAGGGCGGCACCATGGTGGCACCGGTACGAGCAACATCGGCCGCGGCCGCGGCCGCCGCGGCGTCGAACGTGTCGCCGATGACGATGAGCTCGACGAATTCGCCGCCGTGCACCCGGATGCGGTCACGTTTCTGCTTCGGAGTGTTGGCAGGCACGTAGATGCGGCCGCGCACCTGCATCGAGCGGCACGCGAATGCGACGCCCTGCGCATGATTACCAGCGCTCGCCGTCACCACGCCCACAGCGCGCTCTGCGTCCGTGAGCTGATCCATCAGGTTGTATGCGCCGCGAATCTTGTACGACCGCACGACCTGCAGGTCCTCGCGCTTGAGGTAGACCGTCGCGCCCGTCTCCGCAGACAGCCGCTCACACAGCTGCAGGGGCGTCGCCGCAACCACCGAAGAAATTCGCACCGCAGCGGCATCGATATCGGCAGCGGTGACGGCTACCGACGATGAGTGCTGTGAGACGAGTTCAGGGGAGGAAGACACCAGGACATGCTGCCACCAGTGTGGAGCGAGCGGCCACCCGGGACCGTTCCACGACCGGGCAGACGGCGTTTCAAGCGCGCGAGAGCACGAGGACAGGTATCTCGCGGTCGGTCTTCTTCTGGTACTCCGCGTAATCGGGATACGCGGCAACCGAGCGTTCCCACCACACGGCCTTCTCGTCGCCGGTCACCTCGCGTGCGATGTAATCGTGCTTGTCCGGACCGTCCTGAAGTTCGACGAGCGGCTCGGCCTTGACGTTGAGATACCAGACGGGATGCTTCGGCGCGCCGCCGAGGGAGGCGACGATGGCGTACTCGCCGTCGTGTTCGACCCTCATCAACGGCGACTTGCGCAGCTTGCCGCTCTTGTTGCCTTTCGTCGTCAACAACACGACCGGCATACCGTTGAGCATGGTTCCCTCGGTACCGCCGGACCTCTCGTACAGCTCTGCCTGCTCGCGGGCCCAGTCGGATGAACTCGGTTCGTATTCTCCTGTCAATGGCATGGTTTTCAGTCAACACCTTCGGGAGTCGGGACGCCACGACATCGAGAACATTCCCAGGCCCGGCCGCGGAGTTCGGTGGACCGAATCTTTGGCTGGGTATAGTCTGAACTTCCCGCAGCGGACACCCGAACCTGCCCAGCCGAGGAGGACGCGATGACGTACACGAGCAACGAGGTGAGCCCTCGGACCGCTCCTGGCCTCCGCACCGCGGATGTGGCCGGCGTCGCGTGGCCCGTCTACAAACTCGAGGCCCTCGCACTCGGATTCGTCGTGTTCGCCGCGACCCTCGTCGTTGCCGGTTCCCTGCAGGCCGCGGTGCTGTCCGGCGCAGCGGTCGCCGTCGTCGCGTGGTGGACCCTGCGACTGACCGAACTGGGTTCGATCGGCCGAGCATCAGCCCGTCAGGCAGCCGGGTCCCAGTAGCGCCTTCAGGTCCCCCATCAACGCCGATGTCGGCGTGACGCGGAGACTGTCGTCCAGCTTCATCGTGGTGATCTTGTCGCCACTGACCAATCGCAGATGCACGTCCGACGTACCCGGATGACTGATCAACACGCGCTTGAGCGCGCCGACCTTGTCTGCGGTACACAGCCGAGTCGGCAGACTCACCGCCAGCGGTTTGTCGATACCGATCGCCGAGAGATCCGGCACCGCGAGATCGTTGGCGATCAGAGACACCCTGTCGTCACGAATCGAGACCCGACCTTTGACCAGCACCACCGAGTCCTCGGTGACGTCGACGCCGAACACCGAATACGCCTGCGGGAAGAACAGCACCTCGATGCCGCCGGCCAGATCTTCCAGCTGGGCCGATGCCCAGGTCAGGCCGTTCTTGTTGATCCGCCGGTTGACCGAGGCCAGGATGCCACCGACGGTGACCTGGGTGCCGTCCTTGATGTCACCTTCGAGAATCGTCGGGATGTTGCAGTCCGACTTCGCTGCCAGCATGTGCTCGACACCGAGGAGTGGGTGGCCGGACACGTACAGACCGAGCATTTCGCGCTCGAGGGCGAGCCGGTGCTTGGATTCCCATTCCTCGTCCGGGACGCGAACGTTGAACACCGCCGAGATGGACTCGTCGGCATCCTCGCCGCCGAAGAGATCGAACTGACCGATGGCCTCGGCCTTCTTGGTACCCATCACCGAGTCGATCGCGTCGGCGTGGATGAGCATCAGACCCTTGCGCGGATGGTCGAGGGAATCGAACGCACCGGCCTTGATCAGGGATTCGGTGACCTTCTTGCTGCAGGCGACCGCGTCGATCTTGCCGAGGTAATCCGAGAAGTCGGTGTATTTCGACTTCTCCGTTCGTGCCCTGATGATCGAGGCGACCACGTTGGTGCCGACATTGCGCACCGCGCCCAGACCGAAACGGATGTCCTTGCCCACCGACGCGAAGTTGAGCTCGGACTCGTTGACGTCCGGCGGCAGCACGGTGATGCCGAGCTTGCGGCAGTCGGCCAGGTAGATCGCGGCCTTGTCCTTGTCGTCACCGACGCTGGTGAGCAAGCCTGCCATGTACTCGGCCGGGTAGTTGGCCTTGAGATACGCCGTCCAGTACGACACCAGGCCGTATCCGGCCGAGTGAGACTTGTTGAATGCGTAGCCGGCGAACGGGAGCACGGTGTCCCACAGCGCCTTGATGGCCGCCTCCGAAAAGTTGTTGTCCAGCATGCCTTGACGGAACCCGGCGTATGCCTTCTCCAACTCGGAGAGCTTCTTCTTACCCATGGCGCGGCGCAATAGGTCGGCCTGGCCGAGGGTGTACCCGGCGACCTTCTGCGCGAGCTGCATGATCTGCTCCTGGTAGACCACCAGGCCGTAGGTCTGACCGAGGATCACCTCGAGCGGCTCTTCGAGCTCGGGGTGAATCGGCTTGACCTCTTGCCTGCCGTTCTTGCGATCGGCATAGTCGTTGTGCGAGTTCATGCCCATCGGACCCGGCCGGTACAACGCGAGCACGGCCACGATGTCCTCGAAGCCGGTGGGTTGCATGCGGCGCAGCAGATCTCGCATGGCGCTACCGTCGAGCTGGAACACCCCGAGAGTGTCTCCGCGCGAGAGCAATTCGAAGGTCGCCGGATCGTCGAGCGGCAGCTCGTCGAGGTCGATGTCGATCCCGCGGTTGGCCTTGATGTTGTCGATCGCGTCACCGATGACGGTGAGGTTGCGCAGACCGAGGAAGTCCATCTTGAGCAGACCGATGGCCTCGCACGAGGGGTAGTCCCAGCCGGTGATGATCGCACCGTCCTGAGCGCGCTTCCACACCGGAATGGCATCGGTGAGCGGCTCCGAGGACATGATCACCGCGCAGGCATGCACGCCTGCGTTGCGGATCAGGCCCTCGAGCCCCTTGGCCGTCTTGTAGATCGTTGCCACATCGGGGTTCGAGTCGATGAGCGCTCTGACCTCGACCGCTTCCTTGTAGCGCTCGTGCTCTGGATCGGTGATGCCGGCAACCGAAATGTCCTTGGCCATGACGGGCGGCGGCAAGGCCTTGGTGATCTGATCGGCGATCCCGAAACCGGGCTGGCCGAACTGCACACGCGCGGAGTCCTTGATGGCAGCCTTGGTCTTGATGGTGCCGAAGGTGATCACCTGCGCGACGCGATCATTGCCCCATTTCTCGGTGGCGTAACGCACCATCTCACCGCGGCGACGGTCGTCGAAGTCGATATCGATATCGGGCATCGACACACGCTCCGGGTTGAGGAAGCGCTCGAACAGCAGACCGTGCGGCAGCGGGTCGATGTTGGTGATACCCATCGCGTACGCAACCAACGATCCGGCGGCAGATCCTCGGCCAGGTCCGACCCGGATGCCGACCTCCTTGGCGTGGTTGATCAGGTCGCCGACCACGAGGAAGTACGCCGGGAAGCCCATTTCGAGGATGACCTTGATCTCGTACTCGGCCCGCGCGAGGTAGTCCTCGGACGGGCCGTCCGGGAATCTCCGATCCAACCCGGACATGACCTCGTGGCGCAGCCAGGTGCCCTGGGTGTGGCCCTCGGGGACCGGGAAGATCGGCATCCGATCTCGGTGCGCCCATACCTCGTCGTAGGACTGCACCCGCTCGGCGATCAGCAATGTGTTGTCGCAGGCTCCGGGCACCTCGTTGTCCCAGAGTTCGCGCATCTCGGCGGCGGACTTGAGGTAGTAGCCGTCGCCGTCGAACTTGAACCGGGTGGGATCGCTGAGAGTCTTCCCGGTCTGGATGCACAGCAGTGCTTCGTGGTTCTCGGCGGCGTCCTTGGTGACGTAATGGCAGTCGTTGGTCGCCAACGGTGGGATCGAGAGCTTCTTACCGATGTCGAGCAGACCTTCTCGGACCCGGCGCTCGATGGACAGGCCGTGATCCATCAGTTCGAGGAAGAAGTTGTCCGGGCCCCAGATCTCGCGCCACTTGGCGGCGGCTTCGAGTGCCTCACGATCCTGGCCGAGTCGCAGCCGAGTCTGTACCTCACCCGACGGGCAGCCGGTCGTTGCGATGATGCCCTCTGCGTGCGAGGCGATGATCTCCTCGTCCATGCGAGCCCACTTACCGAGCTGGCCTTCGATCGAAGCCAGCGAGGACAGCTTGAACAGGTTCCTGACTCCGGTGGAGTTCTCGGCAACCATCGTCATGTGCGTGTACGCACCGCTACCGGAGACGTCGTCGGACTTCTGGCTGCGTTCGCCCCACAGCACGCGCTTCTTGTTGAACCGGGACTCCGGAGCGATGTATGCCTCGATGCCGATGATCGGCTTGATCCCGGCCTTCGTGGCCTCGTTGTAGAACTCGCTGGCCCCGTACATGTTGCCGTGGTCGGTCATGCCGACTGCCGTCATCTCCAACCGGGCCGCCTCGGCGAACATCGCGCCGATCTTGGCGGCACCGTCGAGCATCGAGTATTCGGTGTGGTTGTGCAGATGAACGAACGAATCGGCCACGAAGGTTCTCTCCTGAAAGTCGTGCGTTTTCGAGTATGCGAGCCGCGAATGCACCCACTCTAAGCCGTCGAACCGACAGAAATTTCGTAGCCGTCGGTGTGTCCTGGGCAGACGTGACGGGTGTGACGGATGCGACGAAAACTGTAGTCATCGGCCGGGCACGGGACCGTCGTCCGGGAGCGGTGCGACGATGTCCACGTACTCCGGCAGCAACGGCTCGACCGCGAATTTCCCGGATACCGCGTCGGGTGGCAGTGCTTCGACCGAGCGCACCCCCGGGCGGCCCGCCACCTCGGACAGCTCGGGCTGCGTGCCCCGCACCACCACTGTCACCACACATGCGCACCCGCCCAGCAGGCGGTTCCGGGACACGGCGGCGATCTGTGCTTGCCGACTCGACGTGGTGAACGAATCCTGCACCTCGCTCGCCGCTCGGGCCGCCGAGTTCGACACCGACCGCTCACTGCCCGGTACTCCGACAGTGAGAATCGGAGTCTGCACTCGCTCGAGCGGGACGCGGAAGATCACCTGGGAAATGCGCACCCCATCGGCAATGGCATAGGCCTGTTGGGTGGTGAGCTCCCGGTCGAAGGACACCGAGCCCCATCGGGGTTCGTCCGGTGCAGAGTCGGTGCCGCTGTCCAGACTCGTCCGCGCTCGGGCCAGGTAGTCCGCCACCCGCTCGCCGCTGTCCGGACCGAGTCGATCGGTACTCACACCGAGCTGCCGCTGCGGATTGAGGTGCCCGATCACAGCGAGCGTGCCGAGCACGAGCGCAACAGCGACGACACCGCCGAGCGCGCCCGCCGCTCCCCTGCGTCCCATCACGCCTTCCGGAGCACCTCGAGGGCATGCTCGAGGTCGGCCGGATACTTGCTCTCGATCTCGACCCATCGGCCGTCGGACGGATGCGCGAAGCCGAGTGAGCGCGCATGGAGCCATTGGCGCTCCAGCCCCAGCCGTTCGGCCAAGCGCGGATCCGCACCGTAGGTCAGATCCCCGCAGCACGGGTGGCGCAGCGCCGAGAAGTGCACCCGAATCTGGTGGGTGCGTCCGGTTTCCAAGTGCACATCCAGCAGGCTCGCCGCCTGGAACGCCTCGACCGTGTCGTAGTGGGTGACGCTGGGCTTGCCGTCGGCGCGCACAGCGAACTTCCAGTCGTTGCTGCCGTGTCTCCCGATCGGGGCATCGATCGTTCCGCTGCTCGGATCCGGATGCCCCTGCACCAGTGCGTGATACCGCTTGTCGATGGTCCGCGCCTTGAACGCTCGCTTGAGCACGGTGTACGCCCGCTCGGATGTTGCCACCACCATCACTCCGGAGGTGCCCACGTCCAACCGATGCACGATGCCCTGCCGCTCGTGCGCGCCGGAGGTGGAGATCCGGAAACCCGCCGCCGCGAGGCCGCCGATGACGGTCGGACCCGTCCAACCGACACTGGCGTGCGCGGCAACGCCCACGGGCTTGTCGACGGCCACGACATCGTCGTCGGCATAGAGAATCTCCATGCCCTCCACCGGCTCGGCCTCGATCGTCAACTCGCGAGCCGGCTCGGGCAGCGTCACTTCGAGCCACGATCCTGCGGCCAGCCGCTCGGACTTGCCGACGGCACCGTGATCGACCAGAACCGAACCCTCCTCGGCCAACGTCGCGGCGACGGTACGCGAGAGCCCGAGCAACCGGGCGAGCCCGGCATCGACCCGCATTCCGTCGAGACCGTCGGGCACCGGCATCGAGCGCGATTCCCTCACTTGTCGGCCTCACGAACGGCCTCGGAATCCGATTTCGTCACCCGTTCGCCGTTCGGCTCGAACCCGAACAGGCTGAGCGCTACCAGCAGAATCGCTCCGCAGACGATGGACGAGTCGGCGACGTTGAACACCGGCCACCACCCGACCGACACGAAGTCGACCACATGGCCCTGGAACGGCCCTGGTGCACGAAAGAATCGGTCGATCAGGTTGCCCAGTGCGCCACCGAGAACCAGACCCAATCCCAACGCCCACCACGGCGACCGCAGCGTCCTACCGATCTTGATCACGCCGATGACGACCGCGACGGCCACGATCGTGAGCAACCACGTCATTCCGGTGGCCATGGAGAACGCCGCGCCCGGATTGCGAACCAGCCGCAGCGTCACGACGTCGCCGATGATCTCGATCGGGTTTCCGGGCTTCACGAAGTGCACGACGAGAATCTTGGTCACGAGATCGAACAACAGAATCACGGCCGCGATGGCGATCAGCAGCCGAGTCCTGAGCGGCCTGACCGAGCCCGCGGGGGCACTGTCGGTTGCGTTCACCTGCGAGTCCGCGGTCTCGTTCGGTGTCGGAACACTACTGGTATCGGGCGGTGGGTCGTCGGCGCGGTCTTCACTCACCTGTCCATCATGGCGCATCGGCTGTTGCAGCTCGTCATCTGTGCGCCGCGCCACCGGTCTCCGGTCACGGAGTCAGTAGCCTGGTGGCCGTGAAGTCGACCGATCGCTCTCGCGCCCTCCGCTCCAGTCTTCTCGCTGCGTCCTGTGCACTGGCTCTGTTGGCCGGCTGCTCGAGTACCGACGCCGATCCCGCCGCCGAGCCGACCACCTCCCCCGAGGAAGTGACGATCGCGGTGACCCCGGTGACCACCACCGTCGTCGACCCCGGCAGCGAGCCCCGGCGCGTGTTGAGCTTCGAGACCCCGGGTGAGAACGACCAGAACGGTGCGGACGAGCAGAACGTCGACCTCACCACCACCTCCACCGTGCAGCAGCAGATCAACAACGGCGCTGCGCAGGACTTCTCCAGCCCCGAACTGACGGTGCCGCTGAGCGCCTCGGCGGCCGAGGTCGCCACGTCGGACGAGGATGCCCCGGCCGGAACGACGCGCTCGATAGAACTGACGATCGGGGCCGCGACGTCCCCCGACGAAGGCTTGACCGATGCCCTGGCGGCATCCGAGGACTCGACCGCGAGGCTGTCGACCACCGACTCCGGAGCCGTCACCGCGTTGCACATCACTCCGGCCGAGGCTGCCCTCGACACTGCCCGGGCCGCACTCGAACGCTCGTTCAACGCGGTGGTCTACCGCTCGGTGAGCTTTCCCGACTCCGACATCGGAGTCGGTGCCGTATGGACGATCGATCAGCAGGTGCAGAGCGGCATCACACTGAACCAGCGCACAACCGTCACGCTGCGGGCACTCGACGGAGACAGTGCAACACTCGACGTCGCGATTACCCAGACGCCCGAATCGAACGTCTGGAACCTTCCCGATAATTCCGGCACGCTGAACATCGCGTCGTACACGTACACCGGATCGGGATCGGTCGACATCGACCTGGCCCGGCCCCTTCCCGTCGGCGGATCCATCACCGCGAGTGGGGAGCAGGTGTACACCGATCCGGACAGCACGACCGTGCTGAAGCAGACGGTCGGGGACTCGATCACCTGGGATGCCCGATGACGGGGACCTCGGCCCGGAGGCTGGCTGCCTTCTCACTCCTCGGCATCGCTGCGGCCACCGGGTGTAGCTCGAACGAACCCTCACAGACACCGACGAGTGCTCCCGCCACCGTCGCTGCTCCCGACCCCCTCCTCGGCGCGCCCATCACCGATGCAGGCGTGCTCAGTGCTGCGATGTTGAACCTGGGAGAGCTTCACGACGGGTTCTCCTCGATCCCCGACCCGGTCCGGGATCTGGGGCTGGACCCCGCTCCCGACTACGACTCGCCGGACAAGTCCAGTACCGATCCGGCGCAGTGCGCTGCGGTGCTCGCACCGGTATCGGACCAACTCGGCGGGGCGGCGTCGTCAGCGGTGGCACGCTTCTCGGGACCGAACTTCTCGTCCATCGACGAGGACGCTGCGAGCTATTCGGGTACCGGCGCAGCGGATGCATTCACCTCGGTTCAACAGGCCTGGGTCGGGTGCACCGAGTTCAGCGGCACGGATGCAGACGGTGTGGGCGTCGACTACACGGTGGCCGGGCGTGAACAGTCGCAGATCGGTGACGCGTCCGCGTCGGTCCGCCTGACCACCACCAGCGACGGGTTCACGTTGGTCTCCGACGTGGTGGTCGCCGTGGTCGATTCGACTGTGATGCAGATCGTCGTCTCGGATCAGAGCGGGCTCGAACCGGAGACGGTCACCGCAGTCGCCGAGGCGGCCGCCGACCGCATTCGATCGGCGACGCCGAACATGTGACCGTCCTGGACCAGCCCACGACCGGTCGAGAACGAAGAACTGCCGGTGACAGATCCCCTGGAGGATCCGTCACCGGCAGTTCCCGGACGGTCAGAGACGATCGGCAGGACTCAGGGTGCGGGGCACGCCGGGCTGGTCAGCTGCGCGAGCGCGACGATGCCGCAGGCGTTCTCCTTCGACAGCTTCCACACGCCGTCCTCGGGGACGAACTGGAACGTGCCCGGGTTGGCCTGTCCGTTGAGCGTGATGGTGATGCCTGCGTTGAGCACGCCGGTGCCGAGATCGTCGACGCTGGTGATCTCGATCTGCGCGTTGTTGGCGACGGCCGCGGCGGCGACCTGGTTGATCAACTCCGGATCCTCGGAGGCACCCTGAATCAGGGCTGCCTTCTCCTCGACGGGCACGTTGGGATCGAGGCCACGGTTGAGCTCTTCGTTGAGCTGTGCGACGGTCGGGACCGGCGGGTACGAGGTGTCGGGAGCGGCAGTCGTAGCCGTGGTGGTGGCAGCCGTGGTGGTCGTGGTGGTCCCGCCATCGTCGCCGGAGCTGCAGGCGGTCATGGTGAGTGCTGCGGCGATGGCAACGCCGGCAACCATTGCCCGTCGGGTGTTGCGAAGCTTCAAGTGCTTGTCCTTTTCACTCTGAGTCACAAATCGATCGTTCTGTGACTCGTCGGTCGTCTGGGGGTGGGTCGTCTCGGACTGGAGTCCACTATGTCAGCTCGGATCGGTCGAGTCACAACCCGAATCCCATACCTGTGAAACCTCACAGAGTTTCCTCAGCTCCGGCACATTCACTTCAGGCTGTCGAGAGCATCGGCAATCACCAGGTTCTCGTCCGCCTCGGCGAAGGTCCGCGCTGTCCCCGGCCCGGACGTACGGGTCTCGAATCGGACGGTCACCACCGAATGACCGGCACCCTGTACCCAGCCGTGGCCGAACTCGGAATGCCGGACGTCCTGGCCCGGTTGCCAGCGCGGGCTGTCCGGGACGACGGAGCTCGATGTGACCTCACGTGCTGTGGTCTCACTCGCTGTGGCTTCATTCCCTGTGGTCTCGTTCGCTGCGCTTCTGCCCGAAGCAGGTGACTCCTGCGTCGTATCGGCAACGGGCTCGTAGTCCAACTCGGGAAACAACGATCCTTGTCGCACTGCCGACAGGCCCGCCAACCCGACTCCGACCAGGCGGATAGGCCCCACATCGACCGGATCGACCGCCAGCCGCTGCGCCGTCGCCACGATCGTCTGCTTGTCCACCGTGGCATACGGCAACGTGGCCGATCGGGTGATGATGCTCATGTCGGACTTGCGTAGTTTGAGCACCACTGTTCTGGCACCCCTGCCGTCCTTCAGAAGTCGTCGATAGGTCGAGTCGACGATCGACTCGATGGCGGGTCGCAGCTGAGCGAGTGAGATGACGTCCTGCGCAAAGGTCGTCTCGGCGCTGACCTGTTTGGCCTCTGCGCGCTCGGCCACCACCCGGTTGTCGATTCCCCGGGCCAGCTGGTGCAGGCTCGGTCCCATCGTCGCGCCCAGGATCGACGCCACCTCCGACTCCGGTGTGGCCACGAATTTGCCGATGGTGTCGATGCCCAAGCGGTGCAAGCGTTCGCCGGCAACAGGGCCTATCCCCCACAACTTTCGCACCGGCAGATCTGCCAGGAGCTCGGCTTGAACTCCGGGAGGGACAACGGTGATCCCGTCGGGCTTGGCCAGGCCCGAGGCGATCTTGGCGATCTGCTTTCCCGATCCGGCACCGATCGAGGCCACCAGACCGGTCTCCTCGAGAACCAGGGCGCGCAGGCTCGCGCAGAACTCCTCGACCTCCCCTACCGTCGCACCGGCCAGTTCCAGCGGCTCGCCGAACGCCTCGTCGATCGAGAGTTGTTCGAGCACGGGCATCCGCACCCGCAGTGCCTCGAAACCCCGCCTGCTCAGCTCCGAATACAGCACGAATCGTGGCGGCAGCACCACCGCGGAGGCACCGACGAGCCTGCGGGCCTGATGCATCGGCATCGCGGACCTGGCCCCGAAAGCGCGGGCCTGGTAGCTGCATCCGGCCACCACTCCCCGCCCGCCTGCACCGCCGACCAGGACGGGGCGTCCTCGCAGTGTCGGCCTGGTCAGTTGTTCGGCGGAGGCGAAGAACGCATCCATGTCCAGGTGCAGCACCCATCGGCGACTCCGTAGGGTGTCGTCGGCGATGTCGGGCACGGTCAGCGTGGGTCGGAGGTGAAGCCGAGCGCCTGCGCTGCGCGTTCGGGTGCCGGATCGGACCACCGCGCGCCGTACTGCTCGTCCGTGGTCAACGATCGCGTGTGGGCCCGGTCGATGTACAGCGTTCCGGCCAGGTGGTCGGTCTCGTGGGCCACTATCCTGGCCGGCCAACCGCGGACCACCTCGTCGATCTCGCGACCGGCTTCGTCGGTGCACTCGAGCCGAACCTGGACCGCTCGGGTCACGACGGCCTGGTAGCCGGGAACGCTGAGGCACCCCTCGTAGAAACTGGCCGTCGGCGATCCGACCGGCGTGTACCTCGGGTTGACCAGTACTCGGAACGGCACCGGGGTGCGATCTCGCACGCGGGCGATGTCGGCACCGACTTCGAACCCGTCCTCGATCACCGCGATCTGCAACGGAATTCCGATCTGCGGCGCAGCCAGACCGACGCCGGGTGCGGCGTGCATGGTGGCACGCATCACCTCGATCAGCTCGGCGAACGTCTTGCCGTCCAGCTGCCCGGCATAGGTCGCAGCCCTCGACCGCAACACCGGGGCACCGGCCGAGACGATGGGTACGACGCCGCCGCGAGCCTCGGCGAGAAGCTCGCGGACGGAGTCGCCCGATACCTCGGCGTCCGGTTCGGTCACTGGACGACCGTCGGTTACTGCTCGATCGTCGGTCACTGCTCGATCGTGGGTCACTGCACGATCGTCGGTCACGAGGACTTGGTGATCACAGCCCGAACCCCTTCACCGAGATCGCTGCCCTCCTCGCCGACGGTGCCATCGACGAGCGAGAGCGCAAGCACCTCGCCCGCGATCAGATCGCGATGGGTGTCGAGCCACGACCGACGATCCGCGGGAACCTCGATGACGACGTCGATCCGGTCCGAGACGTCCAATCCGTGACTGCGACGCGCGTCCTGCAGCTCACGGATGCGGTCCTTCGCCCAACCCTCGGCCTCGAGTTCCTCGGTGACGACCGAATCGAGCACCACGAGCCCGGCATTGGCGGGCAGTGGGGCCGTCGACTCGGGCTCAGCAGCGACAAGCCTCCGGGTGAATTCCTCGGGCAGCAGTGCAATTCCTGCCGCGGTGACGACGCCCTCGGCATCCTCGGACCAGTCACCGGCCTTGACCGCCTTGATGACCTTCTGGACATCCTTGCCGATCCGTGGGCCTGCAGCGCGCGCGTTGACGACGAGTTCGAACTTGCCGTGTACGGCAACGTCTTCGGTGAGATCGACCTTCTTGACGTTGACCTCGTCGGCGATGATGTCGAGGAACGGACGCAGCCGCTCGGCGTCGGCAGCAGCGACGGTCACCTCGGGCAGTGGCAACCGAACTCGCAGATTCTGGGCCTTGCGGAGACCGAGAACCGTCGAGCAGACGGTACGGACCTCGTCCATGCTCTCGACGAGCTCAGAATCCGAGGGCAGTTCGCCGTCGGCGGGCCAATCCGTCAAGTGCACCGAGCGCCCACCGGTCAATCCTCGCCACACCACCTCGCTGATCAATGGCAACAGCGGTGCCGCGATGCGGGTGAGCACCTCGAGCACGGTGTGCAGGGTGTCGATTGCGTCGACATCCTCGCTCCAGAAACGTGAACGAGACCGTCGCACATACCAGTTGGTCAGTGCATCGCAGAAGGTGCGCAGCTCGTCGCAGGCACCGGCGATGTCGTTGCCCTCGAGCGCATCGGTGATGACATCGCGAGTGGCCGAGAGCTTGGCCAGCACATAGCGGTCGAGTACGTGTGGCGAATCGGTGCGCCACCGGCCCGGGGTCGGCGCATAGAGCTGCAGAAAGCTCCACGCGTTCCAGATCGGCAGCAAAGCCTGCCGCACGCCCTCGCGAATACCCTGCTCGGTCACGATCAGGTTGCCGCCGCGCAGGATCGGTGACGACATCAGGAACCACCGCATGGCGTCGGAGCCGTCGCGGTCGAACACTTCCTTGACGTCCGGGTAGTTGCCCTTGGACTTGCTCATCTTCAGACCGTCCTCGCCGAGCACGATGCCGTGCGCCGCAACGGTCTTGAAGGCGGGCCTGTCGAAGAGGGCCGTGGCCAGCACATGCAGGGTATAGAACCAACCGCGAGTCTGTCCGTTGTACTCGACGATGAAATCGCCCGGGTTGTGCGAGTGGAACCATTCCTCGTTCTCGAACGGGAAATGCACCTGCGCATACGGCATCGAACCCGACTCGAACCAGCAGTCGAGCACCTCGGGCACGCGCCGCATCGTCGACTTACCGGTCGGATCATCCGGATTGGGACGCGTCAGATCATCGATGTAGGGACGATGCAGATCGGTCGGCCGCACGCCGAAGTCACGTTCGAGCTCGTCCAGGCTTCCGTACACGTCCAGCCGCGGATAGGCCGGGTCGTCGGAGGTCCATGCCGGAATCGGGCTGCCCCAGTATCGGTTTCGGCTGATGTTCCAATCCCGCGCGCCTTCGAGCCATTTCCCGAACTGGCCGTCCTTGATGTGTTCGGGCACCCAGGTGATCTCCTGGTTGAGCTCGACCATCCGGTCACGGAACTCGGTGACCGCGACGAACCACGACGGCACCGCCATGTAGATCAACGGCTGACCGCTGCGCCAACTGTGCGGATACGAGTGCTCGATGGTCTCGTGCCGGAGCAACCGGCCCGCGCTCTTGAGATCCTTGATGATCACCGGATTGGCGTCGAACACCATCAGGCCCTCGTACGGTGGCACCAGTGAGGTGAACTTGCCCCCGGCATCGAGCGGTTGCACCACCTCGATGCCGTTCGCGGTGGCGACGTCCATGTCCTCTTCACCGAAGGCCGGTGCGAGGTGGACGATCCCGGTGCCCGAATCGGTGGTGACGTAGTCGGCACGCAGCACGCGGTGCGAGTTCTCATGGCCGAGAAAGAAGTCGTACGGCGGCGCGTAGTCGAGCCCGACCAACTCCGTCCCGGTGTGCTCCGACAGCACCTCCGGCTGCTCGCCCAGTTCCTTCGCATAGTGCGCCAGACGTTCAGCAGCGAGCACGTACCGCTCGCCGTCGAGACCGCGCACCTGCACGTAGTGCACCTCCGGATGCACCGCGATCGCCAGGTTGGACGGAAGCGTCCACGGCGTGGTGGTCCAGATCAGCGCATTGGCACCGTCCAGGGGTGAGCCGGGAGCGGTCAGCGGCATGAGAACGGTGACCGCAGGGTCCTGACGCATCTTGTATGCGTCGTCGAGTCGGGTCTCCTGGTTGGACAGCGGCGTCTGCTCGTACCAGCTGTACGGCAGCACCCGGTAACCCTGGTAGATCAGGCCCTTGTCGTGCAGCGTCTTGAACGCCCACATGACCGATTCCATGAAGTCGACGTCGAGCGTCTTGTAGTCGTTGTCGAAGTCCACCCACCGCGCCTGCCGGGTGACATAGTCCCGCCACTCGTCGGTGTACTGCAGCACCGACTGCTTGCAGTAGGCGTTGAACTTCGCCAGGCCCATCTCGTCGATCTCGGACTTGTCCTTGATACCGAGTTGCTTCTCCGCTTCCAGCTCAGCGGGCAGTCCATGGCAGTCCCAGCCGAATCGGCGCTCCACCTTCTTGCCGCGCATCGTCTGGAACCGCGGGACGAGGTCCTTGACGTAACCGGTGAGCAGGTGACCGTAGTGCGGCAACCCGTTGGCGAAGGGTGGTCCGTCGTAGAAGACGAATTCCTCGGCATCCGATCGGTTGTCGACGCTGGCTCGGAACGTTCCGTCCTCGGCCCACTCGTGCAGGACGATGCGCTCGAGATCGGGAAACGGGACACTGCCCGATCTGCCATGCGCCAGGTCGACGAGCGGATACGACGCCGAGCTCGGACGTGCGCTTGCATCTGTCATAACGGTCTCCTCCGTGCCGGTCGCGTCCATCACGCGACACTGTTTGGCACGGGGACGACGTTCGGGCATTCTGTGCGCCCTACACCGCGGTACCACCCCGCTTGCTCGCTCTCGACGTCACGTCGGGAGGATCGAGCCACTCCACGTGAGCTGTGACGGGCTCGCCCGTTCGGTTCTACTGAACGCCGACGGCGTCGTTCTTCCGAAGACTCCCCGGTGATAGCCGGATCGATGCCTGAACACTTACTCGAACACTGATTGCAACACTGGCCGCCGGACGGACAGATCCCGCCCCTGTTACCGGTCGGGCTCGGGCGGTGGTCGTCTGCCCGTGAGAGCGCCGATCAGTAGCAGTGCTGCTCCTACGATACACACCACGATGCAGGCCCATGCCCAGACCACGGACCCGGTCATCAGGGCCAGTACCAGGAAACCGAAGCCGATTGCCGCTGCGCCGAGAGTCAGGACCAACACGGCATTCCTCGCTCAATACTCGACGCGACAACCGGATCCGACGCTACCGAAGCCGGCAGCGTCGGACGGCGATCGTGCGTCAGTTGCCCTTGGCGTACGACTGGGAGTATCCGGACGTCTGATTGTCCTGATTGAAGTTCTCCTGGCCGTTGTCCACCGGCAACGCCGAGGAACGGTTCTCGAGCTCTTCGAGCTGCGATTCGAGGTAGGACTTGAGCCGGACGCGGTACTCGCGCTCGAACGTCTTGAGCTGTTCGATACGACCCTCGAGCACCGAGCGCTGCTGGTTGATCGTTGCCATGATCTCGGTGTGCTTGCGCTCGGCATCCGCCTGCAGCGCGTCGGCCTTCTCCTTGGCCTGGCGCAACTGCGTCTCGGAGCGAGTCTGGGCGTCGGAGAGCAGCGACTCGGACTTCTGCCGAGCCTCGGTCATCATCGCCTCGGAGCGCGTACGTGCATCGGACACCAGCCGTTCGGCGTTGGTGCGAGCATTTCCGAGCAACTGCTCGGACTCGGACTTCGCGTCACCGGTGAGACGATCGGCCATCTCCTGAGCGAGGCCGAGAATCTTCGCGGCCTGCATGTTGGAGTCGCCACCCTGCGCGGCTGCCGCAGCAACCGGTGCCACAGGCGCGGGCTGCGCCACGGGCTGGGGCTTGGGGGGATCCACCGGGCGCTGCTGCTCTGCCTTCGGCGCGGGAGCCTGAACGGGCTGCGGGCTCTGCCGGGCCGAACTCTTGGAGTCGGCAAGTTCCTGATCGAGCTCACCGACCCGCTGACGTAGGTCGGCGTTCTCTTCGATCAGTCGCGACAGCTCTTGCTCGACGAGGTCGAGAAAAGCGTCGACCTCGTCTTCGTTGTAACCGCGCTTACCGATGGGCGGCTTACTGAAAGCTACATTGTGCACATCAGCTGGAGTCAGCGGCATGGAAGGATCCCTTCACGCGTCTTGGGGCGGTAGAGCAAGCATTCAGTTATATGCCATTCCGCGCGAGTGCAGAACAATCAAACTGTAACTGGCGTCCATTCTGTCACACGGGACACGCAGCCTGCGCACGTCCCGAGTTCTAACATTCCATCTTCTGCCTCAGGCCGCGAGGCTGCTGGTCACATTCCACAGGATGAAGACGACGAAAAGCAGGACCATGATGGACAGATCCAGTCGTACTCCACCGAGGTTGAGCGGTGGAATCACTCTACGGAGGAACTTCACCGGCGGGTCGGTGACGGTGAAGATCGCCTCGAGCAATACGACGACCACCCCGGTCGGATGCCAATCCCTCGCGAAAGTTCTGATGAACTCGACGATGATTCGACCGATGAGAAGGAGCCAAAAAAGAAACAATACGATGTTGATCACCGTGAACACGATCACGGCTATACTCTGCCTGACTTCGCCTGGCTGAGCAAAGCGCGCTGGTCACAGCCTCGAACTACCGCCCCGAGTCGCGAATCCTTCACTGCTGACTGTAGAAGCCGGTCTCGGCGATCCGCCTGCGCTCCTGCGGGGATACATCCACATCGGCAGGCGAGAGCAGGAAGACCTTCGTCGCTACCTTGTCGAAGGAACCACGCAGCGCAAACGCCAAACCGGCAGCGAAATCCACCAGACGCTTGGCATCGGCGTTGCTCATCTCCACCAGATCCATGATGACCGGAGTTCCGTCGCGGAAACGCTCACCGATCGTGCGGGCCTCGCTGTAGTCCCGTGGACGCAATGTGGTGATCTTCGACATCGGGCCGCCATCGTCGACGACGGGGCTGCGGCGAGTGTCGGCGCGCACGTCCATGCGGGTGTCCATGGCCAAGGCTCCTCGAGTTGCCGGGCCGCGCGTCGCCGGTGCCGACCCGCGTCCCCGACCACCGATCGGTGCGAGCGTGGCAGCCGACCGAGGTGCCTCGTAGTCGTCGTCGTAGTCGTCCTCGATGTGCGCGTGCCGGGATCCGCCGAACGACGGCTTCACGAACTCTCGGTCGTCGATGTCGTCGTAGCTGTCACGACCACCACGGGAACTGCGGCGCGCGTCGGGCTCGTCGAGGTAGTCGTCCTCGTAGTCGGCGAGCGGAACCATGCCGAAGTACGCCTTGAACTTGTGCAGGGTGCTCATCGTTCTGCCTTCCGTGGCGGTGTATCTGCTGTCGATCCCCAGGTTCGCAAGTGTCTGTTGTGACTGATGTGATCTGTGGACTGTTAGTGCGAGGCTATCGGCCGCGCACCGAGTATTGCGGTACCGACACGCACGCACGTCGATCCGTGGCGCACAGCAGCTTCCAGGTCCTCGGTCATGCCGGCGGACAGCTCGAGGGCACCCGGATGATCGCGCAGCACACGATGGTGGATCCGCTCGAGATCGGCGAACGATGCGTCGGCGTCGGCACCCAGTGGCGGCACCGCCATCAGCCCCGCCAGCCGCAGACCGGATGCGCCCGACACCGCCTCGGCCAATGCGTCGACCTCGTCACGCTCGACGCCGCCGCGATGGACGTCGCCGTCGAGACTGACTTGGATGAGCACGTCGAGATCGTTCCGACGAACGCCGTCGTCCAAGGCCCCCGTCGCTGCCTTGGACAGTGCGGTGACCAACCGGAGACTGTCCACGGAGTGGACCGACTGCGCCCAGGCCGCAACGGACTTCGCCTTGTTGCGCTGCAGATGGCCGATCATGTGCCACCGAGGCGGATCGGCGCGGAACTCCTCGACCGTCTCGGCCACCTTCGGGCTCGCGTCCTGTTCTCTCGATTCCCCGAAGTCCCGGCACCCGAGCCGGTACAGAATGCGCACATCGGAGGCCGGAAAGAACTTGGTCACCGGTAGCAGCGAGACCTCCTGGGGCGATCTACCCGCTTCGACGCAGGCGCGAGAGAGCCGCTCGCGCACCGAGGTCAACGCACCGTCGATCTCACGGGCGCGGCCCGCGTCCTCGGCGTGATCGGTCGGTTCGCTCATGAGCATCCCTCCTGCCGCGTCACCGCTCGGCCGTGGCCGCGCGGTCGTCGGAGAATCCACTGTCCATCCACACGACACTGGCGATGCGGCCGGTAGAACCTTCCCGGCGATGACTGAACAGAGCCCTGTCCTCGATCGTGCACCGCGGATCCTGAGCCACACCGGACACGCCTGCTGCGATCAGCTGGGCCCGGAGTCCGGCGGGTATGTCGAGTCCTGGGGTGTGCCGAACAGTCGTCGTCGCACTTCCGGGAAGGTGTTTGTCCACATCCGAGCGCATGGACGCCGGTACCTCGTAGTGCCTGCCACTGGCTGCCGGGCCGAGCAGCGCCCCGATCCTCGCGGGCACCGCCCCGAGCTCGACCATCGCGGCCAACACCCGAGGCAGAATCCCGATGCGGGCACCAACCCGACCTGCGTGGACCGCAGCGACGACACCCGCTTCCTCGTCGGACAGCAGCACGGGAACGCAATCGGCGGTCAACACCACCAACCCCAGATCCCGCTGCGTCGTCACCAGGGCATCGGTCATCGGCACCGGTTCGGACGTCGGGCCATCGACGACGGTGACGGTTCGACCGTGCACCTGCTCCATGAAGACCAACCGTTCCAGCCCCATGCCCAACCGATCGCCGAGGCGTCGGCGATTGGTCTCGACGGCAACGGGATCGTCGCCGACATGGTCACCGAGATTGAAGGTGTCGAACGGCGGTGCCGACACGCCACCCTCGCGGGTGGTGGACACTCGCCGGACCCGGAACGCAGCGGTGGCGGCTGCCTCGTTCACCGCCGCATGAAGGACGGCACGTCGACATCGTCTTCGCCGTCGTCCTCGGCGATCGGCACCCGACGGCCGGAACCGACGGAATCGCGGTCGCTTCCGGTGGCGGAGTCGCGGCCGGCGGAGTCCCGGGAAGAAGAACTCGACGAGTTCAACGGCGGCAGACTGCTGCCGCTGGAGGCGCCGACGGGATCGCGGAACACCGCGCCTTCGGAGCTCTCGCCCGACCGCGACGACACCTCTCCCGAGCGTGCGGATCCGATCGGACCGCGTCCGCCCGTGGCAGCCTCGATCGGCCGACGCGTCGGTGTCCCACCGTCGAAGCCTGCAGCGATGACGGTCACGCGAACCTCGTCGCCGAGCGAGTCGTCGATGACCGTGCCGAAGATGATGTTCGCGTCGATGTGCGCCGCTTCCTGCACCAGCGACGCGGCCTCGTTGATCTCGAACAGGCCGAGATC
Organism: Rhodococcus sp. MALMAid1271; assembly: GCF_049195265.1. Lineage (NCBI taxonomy): Bacteria > Bacillati > Actinomycetota > Actinomycetes > Mycobacteriales > Nocardiaceae > Rhodococcus > Rhodococcus sp. MALMAid1271. The sequence goes on from NZ_JBMIRQ010000067.1 coordinate 49,149, forward strand.
GGATCCCCCTGCGATGGACAGCAACACCCCGCGGGCACCTTCCATCGAGGCTTCGAGCAGGGGCGAGTTGATCGCCGACTCGGCAGCCTTGATCGCCCGACCCTCCCCGCGAGAGGAACCGATACCCATCAACGCGCTGCCCGCGCCGGACATGACGCCCTTCACGTCCGCGAAGTCGACGTTGATCAGACCAGGTGTGGTGATCAGGTCCGTGATGCCCTGGACGCCGTTGAGCAGCACTTCGTCGGCACTGCGGAATGCATCCATCAGGCTCACGGCAGCGTCGCCGAGTTGGAGCAGTCGATCGTTGGGGATGACGATGAGGGTGTCGCAGGACTCCCGGAGCTGCTGAATTCCGGTGTCGGCCTGTCCCCCGCGGCGCTTGCCCTCGAACGAGAACGGGCGGGTGACGACACCGACGGTCAACGCACCGAGCTTGCGGGCGATGTTGGCAACAACGGGAGCGCCACCGGTACCGGTTCCGCCGCCCTCGCCTGCGGTGACGAAGACCATGTCGGCACCCTTGAGCACCTCTTCGATCTCGTCCTTGTGGTCGTCTGCCGCCTTGCGGCCGACCTCAGGATCGGCTCCGGCCCCGAGTCCGCGCGTCAGTTCACGACCGACGTCGAGTTTGACGTCCGCGTCGGACATGAGCAGCGCCTGCGCGTCGGTGTTGACCGCGATGAACTCGACTCCTTTGAGTCCCTGTTCGATCATGCGGTTGACCGCGTTCACGCCGCCGCCGCCGATGCCGACGACCTTGATTACGGCGAGGTAGTTGTGCGGGGGCGTCATGGGCTCTCGCCTTCCGTGGAGTGTTGCCTGAAATATGGAAAACTCTCAACCTAAACCACAGGCTTAGAGTTATGTCAAGTACTGAACTGGTCGAAACGCTATTCATCCCCGACCGCTATCGCCATTAGGCGCGCCGACGCCGTGACAGAAATATGAGTCACCGGCACCGCCACTATTTCGTGGTGGGCAGATCCGGACTCGACACGTCGAAAATCTGCCCCGGCTGCGACAGCAGGGCGATCGCAACGGCGGCCTTGCGTTCGGACTCGTCCAGACTGCCCCACACCACGGTACGGCCGTCGAGCAGCACGATCGAAATGTCCGACAGTGTGCTCGCCCGGAGCTCGCCGACCTGATCCCGCAGCAGCGGAGGCAGCGTATCGAGCACAGCCAGAGCATCTTTCGTCACCGGATCACCGAATACGGGATTGTCGGTCACCAGCCGCACCGCCCCGGGCGGCGGCGGCCCGATCGCGAAATCGACCCCGGTGGAGTCGAGCAGGTGGGTGCCGTCCGGAGAATCGAAGAACGCCACCGCAACTCGCTCCTGCACCGTCACCTGAACGGTCGAGGGATATTTGCGTTGCACCCGCACCGTCGCCAGCGCCGGAATCGTCGCCACTCGCTGCGCAGCCGCGGCCGTATCCACGCGAACCAGCGGAAGACCGAGCGGAATATCGAGCCGATCGAGAATCTCCTGCTCGGACACCGAGGACTCACCCGCGACCGCGATGGTACGAACCGACAACAGCGGAGTGAAGTACGCGAGCGCAGCCGATCCCACCACCAGAACAACGACAGCAACCGCGATCAGGATTGCCTTGCGCCGAGAACGTCGAACCCGGTCTCGTTCTTGTTCCCTGGCCAGCGCACGCGCCTGCTTGTCGCTCATGGCCTCCGACGAATCATCCTGCCCTGCAGCTGTTCTCGCACCCGTGGATCGAGCCCGATCGGAGCGGCGGGTCACGTCGACGGCCGATCCTTCGAGGCTCCGCGGCCGCTGGCAGCACCGAAATCGGTCTTCGAGCGAAGCGCATCCAGAATCGGTCCACCCAGCATCGTCACATCACCGGCACCCATCGTGATCACCACGTCACCGGGGACACAGAGATGAGCGACCTGTTTGGCCACCAAGGACAGATCAGGCTGATAATTCACCGGTTTGGTCACCGCAGCGGCCACCAGCGCACCGGTCACGCCCGGGAGCGGCTCCTCCCGCGCACCGAACACGTCGAGCACAACGATCTCGTCGGCCAACGACAATGCTGCCCCGAACTCCTCGGCGAACGTCGCGGTTCGCGAGTAGAGGTGAGGCTGGAACACCACCACCACCCGCCCGTGTTGCTGGCCGGCGACCAATGCCTGAGCTGCAGTGAGCACCGCGCGAACCTCGGTGGGGTGGTGCGCGTAGTCGTCGAAGACGCGGACGCCGTGCTCTCGCCCGGTGAACTGGAAACGCCGATGGACACCGCCGAACCCGGTGAGACCGGCCAGCACTTCCTCGATCCCGGCACCGACCTGACGCGCCGCGACGAACGCAGCCAACGCATTGAGCGCGGTGTGCCGCCCCGGAACGCCGAGCCGTACGGTACGCGCTGCATCTTCACCCGCGATCTGCAGCTGAGCGACACCACCGACATCCTCGGGAACCCACGACAACAGCCGAACGGCCATCTCGACCGGCCCCGCATCGACCTCGGACGACCCGTAACCGAGCACCCTCACGCCGGGCATGTTTCGCTCCACCACTCGGCGAGCCAACGCTGCCGAGCCGGGATCGTCCATGCAGGCCACCAGCACACCGCCCGGACCGAGGAGGGCGGCGAAGTCGTCGAACACCTGCACGTACGCCTCGGTGGTGCCGAAGAAGTCCAGATGGTCGGCCTCGATATTGGTCACGATGATGACGTTGGCGGTGTACTGCAGCAGCGAGCCGTCGCTCTCGTCCGCCTCGGCGACGAACACGTCACCACTGCCGTGATGGGCATTGGTCCCGGCCTCGTTGAGCTCTCCCCCGACGGCGAACGACGGATCGAACCCGCAATGCTGGAGCGCCACGATCAGCATCGAGGTCGTGGACGTCTTCCCGTGGGTACCCGAGACCAACAGCGTGCGGTACCCCTGCATCAGCGAGGACAGCACCGCGGGCCGCAGCACCACCGGGATTCCGCGTTCGCGGGCTTCGACGAGTTCGGGATTGGTCTGAGGAATCGCAGCGTGCGTCGTCACCACGACCGAGGGGCCACCGTCGATCATGTCGAGGGCACTGGCATCGTGACCGACTCGAACCTGGGCACCTCGTGCGCGCAACGCGAGTACACCTCGTGATTCCTTGGCGTCCGATCCCGAGACCTGACCGCCGCGAGCCAGCAGAATCCGGGCGATCCCGGACATACCGGCACCCCCGATCCCCACCATGTGCACTCGTTCGAGCTCCGCCGGCAAATCCGACATCGCCCCACCATCACTTGTCACGCGGACGTCTCCCTCGTTCTCTTCGCATGCTCGACGCCGCCCGGATCAGCGCCGCGCCGCGAGCGCAGTATCGAGCACGATCTGCGCGACGGCGGCCGCTGCACCCTTGTGCCCAGCGGCTGCCGCAGCTGCGGACATGGTGGCAATTGTCTCGGTGTCGGCCAGCATTGCGACCACCGTATCGCTCACGTACTGCACGGTCAGTGTCGCGTCGGATACCAGGATGCCACCTCCGGCGTCGACGACCGGGCGGGCGTTGAGTTCCTGCTCACCGTTGCCGTGCGGCAACGGGACGTAGACGGCGGGCAGACCGGTTGCCGATACCTCCGCGACCGTCATCGCCCCGGACCGACAGATCGCCATGTCTGCGGCTGCGTACGCCAGATCCATCTGGTCGATGTACGGCAAGGCGACGTAGGGCGCGTCGGGGTTGCTCTGTTCGACGGCGAGTGTGTTCTTGGGTCCATGCGCATGCAGGACCGAAATACCGGCACCGGCGAGGGCACGGGAGGCGCCCGACACCGCGTCGTTGAGCGACCGGGCTCCCTGCGAACCGCCGAACACCAGCAGCACAGGGCCCTTCTCGGGAAGACCGAAGTGCGCTCGGGCCCGCGCCCGCAGCTTCGCTCGGTCGAGACCGGTAATGGTGGGACGCACCGGGATTCCGATCACCTCCGCGTCCGCGCGGCCGCGCGCGGTGATGCCCGACCCGGCCACGGCGGCCAGTACCCGCTCGGCAGAGCGGGCACCGACTTTGTTCGCGATGCCGGCCCTGGCATTGGCCTCGTGAATGACCACCGGAATTCGGCCACCACGGCCGAGCACTCGACCGCGCGCCGCAAGGTAGGCAGGCAACGCGATGTAGCCACCGAACCCGACGAGCACATCGGCCTCGACGGCCGCGAAGATCTCCCTGGTTCTGCGCACCGATCGCGCAACCCGAATCGGCAGTTTCAGCAGATCGAGAGTGGGTTTACGCGGCAGCGGAACAGGCGGAATGAGTTCGAGGGCATACCCACGGGCGGGAACGAGCGTCGTCTCCAACCCTCGACTGCTCCCGAGGGCAGTGACGGTGACGGTGGGATCGAGGACGCGCAGGGCATCGGCCACAGCGAGCGCAGGCTCGATGTGCCCGGCCGTTCCGCCCCCGGCAACCACTACGGAAATCGGTCGAGAAGTGTGCTTCACCGTCGATATCCTCGCTCACCGGAGCGGACGGCCGGGCGACCGGGTTGCGGTTCCGGACGGGGCCTGCGGGGCGACCGAGCCCCGGCGAGGTATTCGGCACCGGCCTCGCGCCGCTGCGGATCGGCTCGGCGGGCCGAGTCGGTCCGGTATCCGGCCGAGGTCGGCGAGCCGGCCCGCGAACTGGATGCGCGGGTGCGTGGCGTCTCGGTGGCACGCGCACCTGCACCGGGCTTGCCCTTGCCGTTGCCCTTGCCCTTGCCATTGCCCTTGCGGGACTCGAGCCGCTTGCGGTCCTGTGCTGCGAGAGTGGGCCGAGTGGACTTCGAGCGCGCCATCGCTGCTCGTTTGGGCGAGAAGACGGCGGGCAACGGCAACCGGAGAGCGCGCGCGATGCGGCCCTCTTGCCCTGCATGCAACGCCGCGATGGCCTCCGGTTCGTGCCGGGCCGCGCTCGCGATGATGCCGAACATGAGCAGGGTGATCGCGGTCGACGTGCCGCCGTAGGACACCAACGGCAACTGCAGACCGGTCACCGGGAGCAGGCCGACGACGTAGCCGATATTGATCATGGCCTGACCGAACACCCAGCACGTGGCACCGGCGGTCAACAAGCGCAGGAACGGGTCAACCGAGCGCATGGCGATGCGCAGGCCCGTGTACACGAAGAGTCCGAACAGTCCGATGACCGCGAGGCAGCCGATCGTCCCGAGTTCTTCACCGATGATGGCGAAGATGAAGTCGTTGTGCGCGTTGGGCAGGTAGCTCCACTTCGCGCGGCTCTGGCCGAGTCCTCGGCCGAACAGTCCGCCATCGGCGAGCGAGTATTTGGCCTGTGTGGACTGGTAGGACAGGCCCTGGGTGTCGTCGCCCGGGTTCAGCCAGGCCTTGACGCGATTGGATCGGTAACCGGCAGTGAACGCGAGCACCGTTGCCAGAGCCAGACCGGTCATCAGAACCGCACCGAACAGCCGGGCATTGAGGCCGGCGAACCACAGCAACGCCACCAAGATGATGCCGAGGGCAATCGCGGTACTCAGGTTCGGCTGCAATACGACCAGCAGACACATCAGCAGACCCGCAGGCAGCAGCGGCACCAGCAACGACTTGATGTTGCCGTGTTCACTGCGCCGCGAGGCCAGCAAGTGCGCACCCCACAACACCAGCGCAACTTTCGCCAGTTCGGAGGGCTGGAACGAGACGACACCGAAGTCGAACCATCGCCTCGCACCCTGCCGTTCGGCACCGATGCCGGGAATCAACACGAGCATCAGCATGGTGATCGAGACCAGGAACAGCGGGAACGAGAGCTTCCGGAGATAACGGACCGGCAACCGAAGTGCGGTGTAGAAGGCGACGGCACCGAGCGCCACGCCGATCAACTGCTGGGTGAACAGGGCGTACCCGGATTCGTCGGCCGCAAAGGATTCGGCGGACGACGCGGACAGCACCATCACCAGACCCAACACCGTCAGCAGTACCGCGATGGTGACGATGAGGTGGAACGACGCCAACGGCCGGCCCAGCCACAACCCGATTCGAGTGCGCGGCGCAGCGGTCCGACGTGGTGAACGAGGCGGCTGTCCGGTAGTGGTCACGAGCGCGTCGATCCGATGTCGGCGGCCTCGAGCCGCAGCACCGACTCGGCGAAGCTGCGGCCGCGGTGGCCGTAATCGACGAACATGTCCAGTGATGCCGCCGCGGGGGCCAACAGCACGGTATCCCCCGGCGCAGCGCGCCGAGCCGCGTGGTCGACGACCGCCCGCATCACCGCATCAGCATCTTCAGCACCATGAGTCACACCAGCATCGTCTCCCGAAGGGAGCCTGACAACGGGAACATCGGGCGCGTGTCGCGCCAAAGCCTCTGCGATCTGCATCCCATCACGGCCGAGAACGACCGCAGCCACGAGCCGATCGGCGATCTCGACCACCAAGTCGTCGATCACCGCGCCCTTCAACAAACCACCGGCGATCCACACCACCCGCTCGTGCGCCAGGATCGACGACCGCGCCGCGTGCGGGTTGGTCGCCTTCGAATCGTCGACGAACGTCACGCCGGCGAGTTCGCGCACCACCGCAGCCCGATGGGGCCCCACCCGATAGCTCTGCAAACCGGCCTGCACCGCGTCGGCCTGCACCCCGATCGAACGAACGAGCGCGCTCGCAGCGAGCGCATCCAGAACCCCCGACGGTCCGCTCGGCTCGACATCGTCGGCCGCGATCAGATCCACGTCGACACCGAAAGCGTTGTCCACCAGCACACCCCCGCGCACACCCAGCTCACCCGAGGCCGGCTCCCCGAGCCGGAACCCGACAACCGTCGGAGCAGGTGCCTCAGCCGAAAGACTCGAAGCCCTGGCATCGTCGAGACCCACGACGGCAACATCACCGGTCAAGGCACGCGCTTTGGCCGAGACGTACCCGTCCATACCGCCGTGCCAGTCCAGATGATCCTCGGCGATGTTCAGAACCACACCCGCCGCCGGGCGCACCGACGGGGCCCAGAACAACTGGAACGAGGACAGTTCCACGGCGAGAACACTCGGGTGCGGGGTACGACGCAAGGCGTCGGCGATGGGGAGTCCGATGTTGCCGCAGGCCACCGACTCGATCCCGGCTGCCTCCAGAATCGACGCCACCATCGAGGTCGTCGTCGTCTTTCCGTTGGTTCCGGTCACCACCAGCCAGCGCGTCCGGGGGCCGTACAGCTCGGCCAGGTCTACCTGCCACGACAGTTCCACATCTCCCCACACCGGAATTCCCTGTTCGGCAGCAGCCGCCAAGACCGGTGAGTCGGGACGGAAACCGGGACTGGTGACGACGAGAGAGAACTCGGCGATCGCCGAGGCGTCGGAGAGCAGTTCGTCCTGCAGCACCACCGCCGCTCCGCGATTCGCCGCCTCGTCGAGGGCAGTGCGGTCGGAATCGGTGACGGTGACGACAGCTCCGAGATCGAGCAAGGGCTGCACGACGGCGAGCCCGGAGACTCGCGCACCGGTGACCAACACCGAGCTACCGCGCAACCAGGTCAGATCGGTCGATGACTGCGCCATGCCTTACCCGCCGACAGCAGCGAGGTACTCGCTGTAGAACAGGGCAAGACCGACCGCCGACGCGATGGCGGCCAGCAACCAGAACCGGATGATCACCGTCGTCTCGGCCCATCCCGCCAACTCGAAATGATGATGGAACGGTGCCATGCGGAATACGCGTCGGCGACTGGATCGGAACACCGCGACCTGAATGACCACCGACGCGGCCTCGGCGACGAACAGTGCACCGATGACCACCATGATCAGCTCCGTCTTGGTGACCACCGACAGTCCCGCGATGAGGCCGCCGAGAGCCAACGAACCGGTATCGCCCATGAATATCTTGGCCGGAGCGGCGTTCCACCACAGGAATCCGATGCATGCGCCCGCAGCGGAGGCACAGACCAGCGCCAGGTCGAGCGGATCTCGAACGTCGTAGCACCCGGGGGCAGGCCCGGCGGGGCCTGCGCACGCCTGCCGGTATTGCCAGAACGTGATGACCGTGTACGCGCCGAGCACCAGCGTCATCGACCCGGCGGCGAGGCCGTCGAGCCCATCGGTGAGGTTGACCGAGTTGGACCACGCGATCACCAGCAAGCAGACGAAGAGCACGAACACGACAGCCGACATGGACCAGGTGGCGATGTCGCGGACGTAGGACAGCTGGGTGCTGCCAGGGGTGAGCCCGCTGTCGCTGCGGAACTGCAGAACCAGGATGGCGAAGAGCACCGCAGCGGTTATCTGGCCGACATACTTGCCGGTGGCGTTCAGGCCCAGGTTGCGCTGCTTGCGAATCTTGATGAAGTCGTCGAGAAACCCGACGAGTCCGAGCACCGTGGTCAGTCCGAGAACGAGCAGGGCAGAGGCCGACGGACCGTCGGCGTCGTATCCGATTCCGATCAGGTGCGAGCCCCAGTAGCCGGCCCAGAGGCCGACGAGAATCGCGACGCCGCCCATCGTCGGCGTGCCGCGCTTGGACTGGTGACTGGCGGGACCCTCCACGCGAATCTCTTGACCGAAGCCCTGTTTCGAGAACGCTTTGATCAGCACAGGCGTCAGCAGGATCGCGACGGCCAGTGCGATGCCGCCGGCGAACAGGATCTGCCTCACTGCTCACCCTCCGCGGAGGCTGCGACGGCACTCGACACCTCGGCCAGCAGAGCGTCCGCGACGGTCCACAGAGCACCGGACTGCGAGGCCTTCACGAGAACGATGTCGCCGGGACGCACCTCCTCGCGCAGCACGTCGATCGCGGTCTCGCGATCGGGTACCAGCATCGATTCCTCACCCCAGGAACCTTCCATGACCGCACCCTGATGCAACGCCCGAGTGGGACGTCCAGTGTCGACGATGATCAGCCGATCGACGTCGAGTCGAACAGCGAGCCGACCGATCGCGTCGTGCTCGACCACCGAGTCCGCCCCCAGCTCACCCATCTCACCGAGCACTGCCCAGCTGCGACGCTTGTGCCCGTCGTCCCGGCGTGACATCGACACCAACGCCTTGAGTGCAGCCCGCATCGAATCCGGATTGGCGTTGTAGGAGTCGTTGACGACGGTGACCCCGTCGGCGCGGGTACGCACGTCCATCCGCCGGATCGACGTCGGAGCTGCAGCCGCCAATGCGTCGGCCACCTGGCTGAGCGTCGCTCCGCATTCGAGTGCGACCGCCGCAGCGGCGAGCGCGTTTCCGACCTGATGTTCACCGTGCACTGCCAGCGTGATCGGTACCGATCCTGCCGCGCATTCGAGCGTGAACGCCGCCCGGGCGTCGGCGTCGACCCGAACGTCGACAGCCCTGATGTCGGCATCGGCACTCTGACCCACTGTGACGACCGATGCCGTTGTGCGCGTTGCCATCTCGGCAACGAGTCGATCGTCGGCATTGAGGATCGCCACTCCCCCGTCCGCGGCGCTCGGGAGGGCTTCGACGAGTTCCCCCTTCGCCAGCGCGATAGCGGCACGCGATCCGAACTCGCCCAGGTGCGCGGTGCCCACGTTGAGCACCACCCCGATACGCGGCGGTGCGAGGGCGGCGAGTGCGGCGATGTGGCCGATTCCTCTGGCGGACAGCTCGAGACAGAGGAAGTCGGTCTCGGCGTCTGCGCGCAGAGCGGTCCACGGATGGCCGAGTTCGTTGTTGAACGATCCGGGAGGTGCCACCACCGAGCCGAGCGGTGCAAGTACCGCCGAGATGAGGTCTTTGGTGGAGGTCTTCCCCGAGGATCCGGTCACGCCGACGACGGTCAGCCCGTGCTGAGCGGTGAGTTCGAGCACCGACTCCCTCGCCAGCGCACCGAGTGCGGTCAAGACCGCCGATCCTGAGCCGTCGGGATCGTGTTCGAGAGCCATGGCGCGGCTCTCGTGCGGAACCGGACGCACCACGACGGCAGGTACCCCGACAGGTCGTGCGGCAAGCACCAGCGCCGCACCGGCGGCAACCGCATCGGGTGCGTGCTCGTGGCCATCCACCTTGGCTCCGGGCAGAGCGAGAAAGACGCTGCCGGGGGTGACCTTGCGTGAATCGAACTCCACCGGACCTGGCACGAGGACCGTCGGATCCGGTACCTCGTGCACGGTGCCGCCGACTATCTCGGCGATGCGGCCGATCGACAGCGGAATCACCGCGTACCTGCACTCGCGGTGAACAGCCGAGCGTCGATCGCCGAGGCGAGCTCCACCCGGTCGTCGAACGGGTGCTTCACCCCGGCCACCTCCTGGCCGGTCTCGTGCCCTTTTCCTGCGATCAACACAACATCCCCCTCGCGTGCCCACTCCACGGCCTGCTCGATCGCCGCTGCGCGGCCTGCCACATTCCGGACCTCGCCACGTGCGTCCGCCGGCACCGACAGTGCGCCGTCCTCCACTGCCCGCCGAATGACGGCGGGATCCTCGCTGCGTGGGTTGTCGTCGGTCACCACCAGCAGGTCGGCACCACGTGCCCCGGCCGCACCCATGAGCGGCCGCTTCGCGGTGTCGCGGTCTCCGCCTGCACCGAGTACCACGGCGATCCGGCCACGGGAGGATTCACGCAACGTGGCCAGTACGGCCTCGACGGCCGCAGGCTTGTGGGCGTAGTCGACAACGGCCACGAAATTCTGCCCCCGATCGATGCGCTGTACGCGTCCTGGCACATCGACCGTCGCAAGCCCGGCCGCCGCCTTCGGCGCATCCACTCCGGCTGCGGCGCACGTCGCCAGCGCCAGCACGCTGTTCGAGACGTTGTATCGCCCCGGGAGCCGGACCGAGACCGGCAGCTTCTCACCGTGCGGGTCGGTAACGACGAAGGACTGCGTGCCGTCGTCGTGTTTGGCCCAGTCCGAGACCGACCAGTTCGAGTCGTCACCAGTAGAGGCGGTGACCACGGTCGATCCGGCCGCGCGAGCGATCTCTGCCATACGGAGCCCCCACGAATCGTCCACGCAGACGACAGCGGTCTCTGCCCGCACGGCCGAGTCGGCGGCGAACAATCGACTCTTGGCCAGAAAGTAGTCCTCCAGGGAACCGTGGAAATCGAGATGATCCTGAGACAGATTGGTGAACGCTCCGACGGCGAAGCAGGTGCCGTCCACCCGCCCCAGCGACAGCGCGTGGGAGGACACCTCCATCACCACGGTATCGACGCCCTGTTCCACCATGACCGCGAAGAGCGCGTGCAACTGTGGTGCCTCGGGGGTGGTGAGAGCGCTCGGCACGTGCCGACCTGCCACGCGCGTTTCGATCGTGCCGATCAACCCACAACGCCGACCCGCAGCGGTCAGGCCGGCCTCGATGAGATACGAGGTCGTCGTCTTCCCCGATGTACCGGTGATCCCGATGACGGTCATCTTCGACGAGGGGTTGCCGTAGATCAGCGCTGAGGCTCTTCCCAGTATTTCCCGTGGGCGATCGTGCACGAGCACCGGAACCTGGCGTTCCGTGGCTGCGCATACGCGCCGGACGATGTCGAGCCCGTCGGGGTCGGTGAGAACGGCCACCGCACCGCGATCGACCGCGTCGGCGGCGAACTCGGCACCGTGACGACTCGATCCGGGCAGTGCCGCGAAGAGATCGCCGGGCAGGACGGACTGTGCTCGCAAATCGATACCGGTCACCGATACGCCCGCGGGGTCGCCGGCGCCGATCACGGCACCGGATGCAGACGCCACCTGAAGAACCTCGGTGTGCGGTGGCTGCGCCGGACGTGAACCCGGAGCCGGACGTGAATCCGATGAAACAGTCACTCCTGCTCCCTTCCTCTATGCTGCCGGCCGCGCACCTGCGCCGACTCGATCGCGCAGTGCTGCGGCGGCGGCCGAACGAACGAGTCCGAACCGATGTGTCAGATTACCGGCGACCGGGACGTCGATGTCGCCACCCCGACCCACCGCACGTCGACAATCGGATCTCAGTCCGCCTGCAGCACCAGCTTGGGGCCGGGGTCTGCGGACATGGGCACACTGTCCCGCTGGAGCATCCAGCTGGCGATGTTGTGGAACAGGGGTGCTGCCGATTGCCCGCCGGAGCCGTCGGCGCTGCGCGTCGGGGCGTCGAGCATGATCCCGATCACGTAGCGGGGATCGTCGGCCGGCGCGATACCCGCGAAGGTGATCCAGTACTTCGAGTTCGAGTAGCACTTGCACTCCGGGTCCACCTGCTGCGCCGTACCGGTCTTTCCACTGATCTGATACCCCTCGACACCGGCGGCGACCCCGGTGCCGCGCTGATTGCCCGTGTCGTCCTGGGTGACGGATCGAAACATGTTCCGGACCGTCTTCGCGGTCTGTGGGCTGACCACGTACACGCCGTCCGGCCGCTCGGTCTCGGTCCGCTGACCGTTGGCGTCCACGGTCGCCTCGATGATCCGGGGTGGGATGCGGATTCCGTCGTTGGCGATGGCCTGGTACATCCCGGTCATCTGCAGCAGTGTCATCGACAATCCCTGCCCGATCGGCAGGTTGGCGAACGTACCGCCCGACCACTGATCGCGGCTCGGCACGCTTCCTGCGCTCTCGTTGGGCAGACCGACGTCACTGCGCTGGCCCAGGCCGAATCTGTTCAGCATGTCGGCATAGCGATCCTCGCCGACGCGTTGCGCCAGCATCAGGGTGCCGACGTTGGAGGATTTACCGAATACGCCGGTGGTGGTGTACGGCGCGACACCGTGGTCCCAGGCATCCTTGACGGTCACCCCGGACATGAAGATGCTGCCCGGAACCTGCAGCACCTCGTCGGGTGTGGTGAGCCCGTTCTCGATGGCCGCGGCAGCAGTGATGATCTTGTTCACCGATCCCGGCTCGAACGGGGTGGTGACAGGCAGATTGCCCATCTGCTTGTTGCGGTCGTTGTTGCCGACACCGATACCTGCGTTGAAGGTGTTGTCGTTCGACATCGCCAGCACCTCGCCGGTACGCGAATCCTGCACGTACGCCGATGCGTCCTTGGCTCCGGACAGGTCCTTCGCCAGTTGAACCTGCTGTTGTACGTAGTACTGAAGATCAGCATCGATGGTCAGTTCGACGCTGGAACCGTTGACGGCGGGCTGCTTGTCTCGCCAACTGCCGGGAATGACGGCACCGTCGGAACCGCGGTCGTAGGTCTGCGATCCGTCGGTTCCGGCCAAGGTTGCGTCGAGGGAATCCTCCAGACCGAGCAGACCGTGTCCGTCCCACCCGGTGGCACCGACGATGTTCGCGGCCAGAGACCCGCCCGGATACTCGCGGATGTCCTGTCGCTCCAGACCGACCTGCCTGAAATCAGCACTGATCTTCGACGCGATGGTGGCATCGACACCACGTGCCAGATAGGTGAATTCGTCATCGCTGTTCAGCTTCGCAAGCAGATCCTTCTCGCTGATCACATCGCCGAGATCGCTGTGGATACGCGCCGCGATGTCCTCGAGATACTGCTCCGTCTCCGGTTGGGTTGGATCCGCCGCTCTGGCCTCGTCGAGTTCCCTACGTACTCGAACAGGCTGGAATGTCAGCGCTTTCGCTTCCATCGTGAACGCGATCGGATTTCCGTTGCGATCGAGAATGGACCCGCGCAACGCGGGATCGACGATCGTGGTGGTGCGCTGCGAGGCCGACTCGGCCGACAGCCTGGGGCCGTCGACTCCCTGAATCCACAGCAATTGGGCTGCTGCAACGATCAGCGCCGTGTACATCAGAATCCGCCCGGTTCCGTGACGGAACCGAAAGGTGGACGAGTCGAGACGCTTTCGGTTCGGTGGCCGACGGCGCGAAGCAGGCGTTGGCCTGGTCACTGCCCGTCACCCGCGGCGTCGTCGGTGGACGGAGCCGAGGGCGCGTCGACCGAAGGTGTTTCGCCCGAGGGAAGGCTCATGGGAACCAATTGTTCAGCAAGCGCGTCATTTCCAGCCCCATTGCCCGCACTCGGCGTGGCGGCGCGGGTATCGACCGTTCCCGAGGTTCGGTTGGGTTGCGAGGCACTGCGCGGAGTCAGTTGCTGCTGCGTTCCCGTAGCAGGCATCGCGGCCTCGCTCCCAGCGGTGTTGGTGACCGGGTCGAGCGGCGGCACCGGTGCGCCGTCGGCAGGGACCGGGGTGCCCACCACCTGCACACCGCCGTCTGCTCCGACGATCAGGCGCGGGGGATTCTTCGCCGGAACCATGCCGAGTCCAGCGGCCTTGCGAGCCAACTCGGTGGGTGATTCCGCCAACTCGATATCGCGCTGCAGAGATGCTCGCTGCTGGGCGAGTTCGGTGTTCACTGCCTTCGCTGCGCTCAGATCGTAGGAGTCGCCCGCAGACCGCGTGGTCAGCAGCAACGTCAAACCGAGACCGAGGGCAAGTAGGCCGATGATCAATGCGACGAACGGAATTCGCGCTGCGATAGCACTGCCGTCGATCGACCGACGTTGGCTGGAACCGCGGGCCGAATCCGAGGTGTGAATCGATGCGCGCTGCTGTCTGCGCTCGTACGCCCGAAGAGCCGCGCCGGATCGTCCACCGCGACGGCCGGTGGGTTCTGGGCCCGAAAGTGGACCCTGCGGAACGACATTGCGCCTGGAGGCTGGAACTCGACTGCGCTGTGTCCCGACAGATGCGCCTGGAACTGTCATTCCGCTCTCCTTGCAATCCGTTCGGCGGCGCGCAATCTCACCGGAGCCGAACGTGGGTTGACATCGATCTCTGCATCCGAGGCACGCTCGGCCCCTCTGGTCAGTAGCCGAAACTCCGGACCCATTCCGGGAAGCTCCACCGGCAATCCCTCCGGGCTACGGGACTTGATCCGAGGTGCCAACTCCTGCTTGACAACTCGATCTTCGAGCGATTGGTAGGACATGAAGACCACTCGGCCGCCGACGGCCAAGGCATCGAGCCCGGCGGGCACTGCGGCCTTCAACGAGTCCAGCTCGCCGTTGACCTCGATCCGCAGGGCCTGAAAAGTCCGCTTGGCCGGATGTCCGCCCGTACGCCGCGTCGCGGCAGGGATTGCGGCGTAGAGCAGTTCCACCAACGGACCGCTCGTCGTGAACGGGGTGTGCTCGCGTCGACGCAGCACCGCAGAGGCGATCTTGCCTGCGAACCGCTCTTCTCCGTATGTACTGAGCACGCGCGCGATATCGCCGTGCGAATACGTGTTGAGGATGTCGGCAGCGGTGATGCCCACCGTCGGATTCATCCGCATGTCCAGTGGGGCATCGACGGAGTACGCGAATCCACGCTCGGACTCGTCCAATTGCATCGACGACACCCCGAGATCGAACAGAATGGCGTGCACCGATCCGAGCGCCGGCAGCCCGGCCTCACCGAGCGCCTCTGCGATTCCGTCGTAAGTGTTGTGGACCAGCGTGATTCGATCCGAATAGGGAGACAACCGGGCACCCGCGAGTTCGAGCGCATCTGGATCGCGGTCGAGCCCGATCAAGTGCAGCTGCGGATAGGTACGCAGAAAGTGTTCGGAATGACCGCCGAGTCCGAGCGTTGCATCGATCATGACGGGCACGCTGTCGGCGGAATCGAGTGCAGGACCCAATAATTCGACCGCTCGCTCCAGTCGAACCGGAACGTGAACCGGAGCTTCGGATCGTTGGCGGGTTCGGTCGGCGGACGAGCTGCTCTCGTCCTTCCCGACGCCCTCCGTCATGGTTCCTCCCGGTCGTGCGTACGTACTTCTCGCCCGGGTCCGGGCCGTGCGGGTTGCCCATGGGCACCGTCACGAATGCTTCGAGGTCCCTGTCCGATAGGGAACCTGGCGTTGGGGAAGAACGTCAGGGTCCTGATCTGCGAAACCTGGCGTTGGGGAAGAACGTCAGGGTTCTGATCGGGCAGAGGCCTCGCTGCACTCGCAGGCGACCCAGGGCGGGTTACAAGATCCCTCCGAGGGATTCATCGAAAGCGTCGGAGAAATCCTGCTCGTTCTCAGCGGAGTAGCGGGCCCATGCCTCGTCGTTCCAGATTTCGATGAAGTCCATCGAACCGATCACCACGCAGTTTCGCTCGAGCCCCGCGTAACGGCGGTGTTCGGCACTGATGGTGATGCGACCCTGTCCGTCCGGCCGCTGCTCGTCGGTTCCCGAGAAGAACTGACGCACATAGGCACGGGCTTTCGGGTTGGCACGAGACGCTGCCGTCAGCTTCCGAGACCGCTCGGCGAAGTCTGCCGCGGTGTAGACCGCGAGGCTGAAATCCTGCCCCTTGCTCACCATGACACCTCCCGCAAGCGCGTCTCGAAATTTGGCCGGCAACGTGAGTCGACCCTTGTCGTCGAGCTTCGGCGTGTAGGTACCGAGAAACACTCGCCACCTCCAGCCTCGACTCTCCGCTGCGGACCACTTTACCCCACTCTCCCCCACTTCGACCCATCCGTAGCCGAGAAATCTTGGGAACTTTCGTAAATCACCAGCTCAACGAACCTGGGGCAGCTTTATTTTGCAGCAAGACGCGCCAGGGGTGACACCTCGCACTATGGCACTCGAACGCTCGACACCCACCCTTTCGAGCGGTTCGGCCTGGCATTTTCCGTGGTGGTGGCGCACAGGCACGCCAGACGGACCCCTATTTCGGCTCAGGTGGGGAAAAGTGGGGAATGGTGAGGAACGTGGGGCGAAGTGGGGAGTTCACCCCACGGACCCGGCGTGACGCAGTAGGAGACGACACGACACGCGACGACGGTTCCATTCAGCAGCGCTGCCACATCGGCGCTCGGGCCCGACCCGGGGTGCAATCCGGTCAGCGTGTCGCCGAGTCGCGCGATCGCCACATGGATCGACCGGGAGTCAGCGACTGTTCGGCGTTCGCAGTTCTATGACTGCAACGACAGCAGCACCTCACCGGAAGGTGAGGTGCTGCTGTGTGAGGTGTGGGAAGCCGATACGAGGTCGGCTTACATCAAAATCGAATCACTCCTGATCGAACCTCTTTCGGAACCGGTCTTCCATTCGAGAGGAGAAACTGCCGCCCTTGCGGCCACCCTTCGATTTCTGCCCGGAACCACGACCAGAGGATTCAGCAGCATTGCTCGCTGTGCTGCCTTCCTCTTGCGACCCTGCGGACCCCTTCTTGGAGCCGCCGAACAGGAACAGTGCCCCGGCACCGAACATGAACAAAAAGCCGATGAGACTGACGACGAGAAACGCCAAACTGTTCGTCGACAGAGCAACACCGGCGACGAGCAACACGAGTCCCACGACGAACAGCGCGGCAGCCTGAAAGCGCCTCCTGCTCGACGCCGCACGAACGCGGCCGCCTCTCACGTGAGACGCGAATTTGGGATCCTCGGCGTAGAGAGCGCTCTCTATTTGATCGAGCATGCGCTGCTCGTGCTCGGAGAGTGGCACGGTACCTCCCCCTGCACAGATATTGAAGGTCATTTCGGTTGCGAAACGACGGGAAGCTGACCTTGGCGGCTACCTGCTGTCGATGATACGAGCTGAATCCACTGCTTACCACCTACTCGGTCGATGTGTTCCTGAGAAACATCGAAGATTTCGAGACGGACGTGCCGGAAACGGTGTCCGAACAGTGCGTGACGTGGCAGTTCACCCGCCGCGACCACACCGCCGAGTCACGCCGATATCGGTGCCACCATCGGGTCCACTGCAGCCAAGCGTGACTGGCCACCCAGTCGATCGTCGACCGAGTTCAGGAAACGGCTGGCGTGCCGGTAGAAATCTTCGGCGTCGAGGTCGGAAACCGTGCTCGATGCCCCCGCCTCGACCGCAGCGCGGGTAGCCGAGAACGATGCGAAGTAATCCGCCCACACGGCGAGATCAGGCGCCGCCTTCGCCATCAACACCCACGCGCTGCGCGAGCGAGGACGGGCCCCGATCGAGTTCGGCACGGATGCCAGCACGGCCGCCGCGCCCTTGAGCGCTGCGGCGTAGCTCCCGAGAAAACGATCGCCTGCATCGGTCTCGCCGACGGACTCGGACAGCAATGCATCGGCTCGACCGAGCAGGACCCGGGCCTGGCGCGGCACCGGCGACAGCACGCCGGCATCGAATGCCTGTGTGATCGTCATACTCGAACACCTCCAGTTCGAATCTCCGGTGCGTACCTGACGCGCCCGGATCCCTGATGAAGCCTTACAGTCGAACCCCGGGGAATCCGACTCGCGGAACCGAGCCGACGCCACCGGTGCCCCAGGCCCCGATCATCGAACACCCGTTCGACATCTCGAATATAGCCGTGCCCACCGACAAGTTGCCGAGGAAAGGGTGAGAACAGTCGTCGCCGATGCGCAGACAGCGCCGTACCTGATCGATCTGACGCCCCCTCGATTCCGCCAGCGGCTGGGCGAGGCGCTGTCCATCTACGTCGAGGCCATGGGCTACCCCCGTGGAACCGAGCAGAGCCGCGCCCCGATGTGGAGCGAACATCTGCATCGGCCGGGTTGGCGGGCGGTGGGGGCATTGCTCCCCAACCCGGACCCGGCACAGCCCGATTCCCTGGTCGCCGTTGCCTACGGCTACCACGGCGCTGCCCACCAGTGGTGGCATCAGCAGGTACGCGACGGAATGCGGCGGGCGGGCCACTCCCCTGGACAGGTCGAGGCCGTGCTCGGTGACTACTTCGAGCTGACCGAGTTGCACGTCCTCCCGAGCGCCCAAGGCCACGGTCTCGGCGGCCGATTGTGCAGCCGACTGTTGGACGGTGTCACGACCGACAACGTGATGTTGTCCACTCCCGAAGTAGCCGGGGAAGACAATCGAGCGTGGCGGCTCTACCGGCGGCTGGGCTTCACGGACGTGCTCCGGGACTTCTCGTTCGCCGGCGATCGACGTCCGTTCGCCGTATTGAGTCGCCGGTTGCCGCTCGAGCTGCCAGTAGCCTGAGGTTGTGATCGACGCTGTGGTGGTGGGCTCAGGCCACAACGCCCTGACCTCTGCCTGTTATCTGAGCGACGCCGGGATGTCGGTGGAGGTGCTCGAACGCGACACCATCGCCGGTGGCGCGGTGTCGACCGTCGAGCGCTTTCCCGGCCACCGCGTCGACCGTGGCTCCTCGGCGCACATCATGATTCGCCACACAGGCATCATCGAAGAACTCGGCCTCGCCGAGTTCGGCCTGCGCTACATCGACTGCGATCCATGGGCCTTCGCACCGGGTGCGGTCGACACCGACGAACGAGCCATCGTCTTCCATCGCAGCGTCGACCGCACCTGCGATTCGATTGCCGCCGCGTGCGGGACAGCCGATGCGATCGCGTACCGCAACTTCGTCCACACCTGGGGTCCTCGAAGCGAGCGCACCATGCGCGCGTTCGGCGGACCACCCACCGGCCCGAAGCTGCTCCGATCCTTCTGGGGACTCGGGGCTCCGGACGGCGGCAGCATGCTTTCGCGGGAGTTCCTCGCCACCGGCGATTCCCTGTTGGACGAGCTGTTCTCGAGCGAACGCCTCAAGGCCGCACTGGCGTGGTTCGGCGCACAGTCGGGACCACCGATGTCCGAGCCGGGAACCGCGCCGATGGTGGGCTTTGCCGCCCTCATGCACACCCTCCCTCCCGGCCGCGCCGTCGGCGGCAGTGGCGCGCTGACGGAGGCGATGATCGCCCGCCTGCGGCGCGACGGTGCCGCGGTGACTCTCGGCGACGGGGTGACCTCACTCGTTCGACGCCCACACGGCTGGACCACCAGAACCGCGTCGGGACGAGCGATCGACAGCCGAATCGTCGTGGCAGGTTGTCACATCCTGACCACACTCGATCTGCTCGCCGACGGCGGGCACGACGCAGATCGGATCGCTCGGTGGCGCAGCACCATCAGGGTGGGGCCCGGCATCGGTACCGCAGTCCGGCTGGCCACCGATGCCCTACCGGTGTATCCCAGCGCCGACCGAATCGAGGACGGAACTCACGGCCTGGCCCTGCTGGTACGTGACCGCAGCCAGTTGCGCCTGGCACATGGGCACGCACTGGCCGGAGACCTGCCACCCACCCCGGCAGTTCTGGGAATGTCGTTCAGCGCCATCGATCCCACCATTGCCCCACCAGGACAACACCAGATTTCACTGTGGTCTCAGTGGCATCCTCATACTCTCGCGGACGGCAGGCGCTGGCGTTCGGTCGCTCCCGGGGAGCGTTCGTTGGCCGAGTTCGAAGCAGATCGGATCGTGGCCGAGATGGATCGGTATGCACCCGGTTTCGCGGACACAGTGATGAATCGGTATGTGCAGTCGCCCCCCGACATCGAGCGAGAGCTCGGTCTGATCGGCGGCAACATCATGCATCTCGATATGTCACTGGACCAGATGATGATGTGGCGTCCGCATCCCCAACTGGCCGGTCACCGAGTTCCAGGAGCGCGAGGGCTGTATCTCACCGGTGCATCGACCCACCCCGGCGGCGGGGTGATGGCGGCCAGTGGGCGATCGGCGGCGCGCATTGCGATCGCCGATGCCCGTGCCGCGCGGCGGCGCAGGTTCCTCGGGAGAAAGCCGTGAGGAGCGCGCCGGTTGTCGTCGCGGCCGCCGCCGTCGGTTGCCAGATCGTCTACCCGCTGGTGTCGGGATCGACCCGGGACGCCGTGACGGTGGCCGTGGTCGCGTTGCTCGCGCTCGCGTCGATCCTGCATGCCGCGCTCTACCGAGGCGCGTGGTGGACCGTGGTTCTGATCGTCGTGACCGCCGGCTCGGGGTTCGTCTCCGAGCTCGTCGGCACTGCCACCGGCTTCCCGTTCGGCGAGTACTTCTACGCGCAGAACCGCTTGGGCCCCAGTGTGTTCGAGGTTCCTCTCGTGGTGCCGCTGGCATGGACGGCCGGGTTCTATCCCATCTGGTGCGCGGTGAGCTTCGTCGTCGAGCGAATCGATATCTCGCAGGCGCGCGCTACCGCGCTCCGCATCACCGCGGTGGCGGTGGGCATGGTCGGCTGGGACCTCTACCTCGATCCGCAGATGGTCACGGACGGGCAGTGGACCTGGACCAGCGGTGCCGTCGGACTGCCGGGGGTGCCGTCGATTCCGCTGACCAACTACCTCGGCTGGCTCGTGGTCGCCACATCGATGGCCGTGATCATGTCCTCGTTCGATCGAGCCGTCGGCGGCCCGCCGCGGTCGGTTGGCCCGGCGCAGCCCTCCGGTGACGCGGTGCCCATCGGGCTCTTTCTGTGGACCTGGCTCGGTTCGGCCCTCGCCCATGCGGTATTCCTCGAGGGTGCAGAACTTCGCTACTCGGCGGTGTACGGGTTCGTGGTGATGGGAACGGTCGGAGTCCCGCTGATCGCGACGGCCTGGCGAGCTCGATCACCTCGAGACCGACACACCTCGCTGACAACCCCTGCCGACTGACATCGGCTCCATGCCCTGGCACGATGTCGGACGTGCAGTCGACATCGCGAACACCTCACCGAACCAACCGACGCCGAGTCCTCTCGGTGATCGCACT
Source organism: Rhodococcus sp. MALMAid1271 (assembly GCF_049195265.1). Classification (NCBI taxonomy): domain Bacteria; kingdom Bacillati; phylum Actinomycetota; class Actinomycetes; order Mycobacteriales; family Nocardiaceae; genus Rhodococcus; species Rhodococcus sp. MALMAid1271. The sequence goes on from NZ_JBMIRQ010000067.1 coordinate 70,468, forward strand.
AGCCCTGCTGATTGCACCGATGCTGGCCGGTTGTCTGCGGGTGCAGGTCACGATGGGGGTCTCGGCGAACGACCGGGTGGCGGGTCAGATCGTGGCAGCCAGTGTGCCGACCTCCGACTCCGACACCGGCCCGGAACTGGTGGTTCCCTCGTCCCTCGAGGACAAGGTGCGTGTCGAACCGTACAACCAGGACGGGTACGTCGGCTCACAGGCCATTTTCGAGGATCTCTCCTTCGGCGACGTGCAGACGCTCGGTTCGATCTTCCAGAACGCTGCCGGATCGTTCCAACTCACGCTGCAACGTTCTGGTGACACCGTCAGCCTGTCGGGCAACGCGGACCTGTCCTCGGTCCCGACTCAGGGATCGGACGTCCAGTTCACCATCGCGTTCCCCGCTCGCATCGGTACCACCAACGGCACTCGCGAGAGCGACAACTCGATCTCCTGGAAACTACCGGCCGGCGAGGTCACATCCGTGCGCGCCGAGGTCAACTATCCCGATCCGAACACCCGAAGCTTCGCCGGTTGGGCCGGAATCGTCGGCGGGGTGACCGTCGGCGTCGCGGCGATCGTCGGCGCGATGGCGTGGGTCTCACGCAACCCGCCGCTGGCCAACCGTCGGCCGCGACGCCCCGGGGCGGACGACTCGACCGACAGAACATCGGTGTGACGGGCCGGCTCCTCGCACGAACAACGCAGGCCGCCGCTGTCCTCGCCTCGACCTCCGCCGCGGTGGCCTCGATGAACGCGCTGTCCATGCCGGGTCTGCGCCGTCCGACCCGTCCGGTCACCGAACGCATCTCGATCTGCATCCCGGCCCGCAACGAGGTGGGCACGCTGCCTGCTTTGATCGACGACCTGACCCAGCAGCAACTGTGCACCGACTTGAAGGTCGTCGTTCTCGACGACGACTCGACCGACGGAACGACCGCGGCAGCGAACGCGGCAGCTGCGGGTGACCCGAGAATTCGGGTCGTGACGTCCGACGCTCCACCGCCACCGGGCTGGACCGGCAAAGCCGCAGCGTGCGCCGAGCTGGCCCGGCTCGCCGACGAGGACGATGTGAACGCCTCGGTGATCGTCTTCGTCGACGCAGACGTTCGACTCGAACCCGGCGCTGTCGCGGCAGCCGTGCGGATGTTGCGCAGACGCGGCGACGGTCTGCTGTGCCCCTGGCCCGAGCAACGTGCCGGTAGCGCCGTCGAGCGACTCGTCCAACCCTTGCTGGCGTGGTCGTGGATGTCGACTCTGCCGGTGCCGGTGGCCAACGCGCTGCCGCTGCCGTCGATGGCAGTTGCGTGCGGTCAGTTCATGGCCTTCGACAAGGCTGCGTACCGGGCCATCGGCGGACACAGCTGCGTTGCCGGCAGCGCGACCGAGGATCTGGACCTGGCACGTGCACTGCGCCGACGAGGCTTTTCGACGTCGGTGGCCTCTGCTGCCGGGTTGATTCGATGCCGGATGTACGACTCAGCCGCGGATCTGCGGTCCGGATACAGCAGGTGGCTGTGGAGCGTGTTCGGCGGACCCGCGGGGTCCACCGCAGCAGCTCTGACGCTGTCCGCGATCTACCTCGTACCGCCCGTCGCCGCACTCACCTCCACGGGGTCGACGCGTCGACTCGGCGTGGCCGGGTATCTGGCCGGCACGGTATCCAGAATGGCCGCGCGGCGGCGCGAATCGGGATCGCGGTTCGGCCTCGGCGATGTGATCGACGCCGCGTTGCATCCGCTGTCGATTCTCGCGTTCGTCAGCCTGGTGGCCGAGTCACACCTACGCATGCAGCGCGGCTCGCTGTCGTGGAAATCACGCCCGATGCCCGTACCGCAGAGCTGAGAGGCTAGACCCGCGCCGGTGCCAGACCCAGGTTGCTCAGTACCTCGCGCGTCGCCCGTGCGAAGTTGAGCGTGATGAAGTGCAATCCCGGCGCACCCTCGGAGATCAACCGCTCGCCGATGGTCGTCGCCAGTTCGATGCCCACTTCTCGGACGGCAGCGCGGTCCTCCTCCGGCCCGGAACCGGCTGCGCGAGTGAATTTCTCGTCCAGGTAGGACGGGAGCGTCGTGCCGGAGAGTTCGAGCATCCGGCGGACCGAACGCAGAGAGGTGATCGGCATGATCTCGGGGATGATCGGCTTCGCGCCCTGCTCGGCATCGTGGGCACACACACGATCGCGCAATCGCAGGTAGTCGTCCACATCGAAGAACATCTGAGTGATCGAGTACTCCGCTCCGGCACGGAGCTTGTCCACCAGGCACCTGGTGTCCTGCTCCAGATCGTCGGCACGGTGGTGTCCTTCGGGAAACGATGCCACCCCTACGTGGAAGTCGCCGAGATCGCGGACCAGCCGGACCAACTCCTCCGCGTATTCGACTCCGTCGGGGTGCTTCTCCCAATCACCGAGTGGATCCCCAGGGGGGTCGCCGCGCAGCACGAGAATGTTGGTGATGCCGCGATCGGCGTAAGAGCCGACCATCGAGCGCAACTCGTCGACACTGTGCGAGACCGCTGTGAGATGCGCCACCGGAAGCAGGGTCGTCTCCTCGGCGATCTGTCCTGTAACGCGCACAGTTCGATCGCGGGTGGAGCCGCCGGCTCCGTACGTCATCGACACGAATGCGGGCTGAAGTTGCTCGAACTCACGGACTGCCCGCCACAGCCTGGCCTCTGCGGCGGCATCGCGAGGCGGGGAGAACTCGACCGAGAAGGGGATCCTGGCCTCCGGATCGTGCCGCAATCGGTCGACGATGGACGGAGTCCTCGTCACGAATCCTCGGCTCGACCGCCCCCTGACGGAATCTTCGCTCACCCGAAGATCATAGGTTGCGCTCCGTCGACGCTCGTCGGGCCTCCCGCAGGACGGGGTTCGCTGCATGTCGGCGCGCTGGTGGCGGCGCCTACTAGTGTGGGATCGGAATCCGACACACACTCACGCCGAACCCTGGAGGATCGTTCTGTCCGGAGACTCGTCTTCGCCCGTCGTCGACACCGCAACCACCGCTACCGGACCGGAGGCGCTGCGCACGGCCGTGGACGCGACCCTCACCGAGTTCTTCGCCTCGCGCCGCGCTGTGGTCGACACAGTGGGCGGCGGCTACCCCGCAGCAGTGGCCGATCTCGAAGCGTTCGTGCTCAGGGGTGGCAAGCGCATGCGTCCCGCGTTCGCGTGGACGGCGTGGCTCGGTGCCGGTGGCGAGTCGACCGGTGAACGGGCAGACGCCGTGCTCAGGGCCTGCTCAGCGCTCGAGTTGGTCCAGGCGTGCGCCCTGATCCACGACGACATCATCGATTCATCCAGCACACGACGCGGTTTCCCGACTGTGCACGTCGACTTCGCAGGCCGGCATCGAGACGCGGGCTGGTCCGGCTCCTCGGAGCATTTCGGGGAATCGGCGGCGATTCTCGTCGGCGATCTGGCCCTGTGCTGGGCCGACGACCTACTCCGCGAATCGGGTATCGACGCCGACTCCGCGCGTCGAGTGCAGCCGGTGTGGTCCGCCATGCGCACCGAGGTTCTCGGTGGCCAACTACTCGATATCGAGGCCGAGGCAGGTATCGACGAGAGCGTGGCAGCTGCGATGCGGGTCAACCGATACAAGACCGCCGCGTACACCGTCGAACGACCCCTGCATCTGGGCGCAGCGCTGGCGGACGCGGACGACGAGCTGATCGCGGCGTACCGCAGCTTCGGTGCCGATATCGGGATCGCATTCCAATTGCGCGATGACCTGCTCGGCGTGTTCGGCGACCCCGAGGTCACCGGCAAACCGTCGGGCGACGACATCACCGAGGGCAAACGCACGGTGCTCATCGCCTCGGCACTGCACCAAGCCGACCTGGCTCGCCCCGATCACGCAGCCACGATTCGGGCCGGTCTCGGTACCGATCTCGATGCTGCCGGCGTCGCCGAGATCCGTTCGATTCTGGTCGAGCTCGGTGCAGTGGATGCGGTCGAGCGGCAGATCGACGAACTCGGTACCCGCGCTCTGGCCACCCTCGACAACAGTTCGATCGAACCGGTCGCTGCCGCGCACCTGCGCGCCATGGCGACCGCCGCCATCAGACGGCAGTACTGAAAGAGAGCGTCATGTCTTCTATCCGTGCAGTCACCGGGCCCACCGACACAGTCGTGGTGGTGGGAGCCGGGCTGGCCGGACTGGCTGCCGGTCTGCATCTCATCGGGGCAGGCAAGAAAGTCGTTCTCGTCGAACGAGAGGCGAGCGTGGGCGGCCGGGTCGGGGTGTATCCGGTGTTCGACATCGACGGTTCCCACCTGTACGACGTCGACAACGGTGCCAGCGTCTTGACGATGCCGAACCTGGTGCTCGAGGCGCTCGCGGCCGTGGGTGCCGATTTCGAATCCACGACACCGCCGATTCGGCTGGCGACACTGTCGCCCTCGTATCACACGCGTTACGCCGACGGCAGCTCGATCGACGTCTACTCCGACCCCGAGGCCATGGCGGCCGAGGTCGAACGGACCTGCGGCCCCGCCGAGGCGCAGGGATACCGCAATCTACGGAGTTGGCTGGCCGCCATCTTCGACGCCGAGTTCGATCGGTACATCGACTCGAACTTCGATTCCCCGCTCGATCTCGTGGGTTCGAAGGCCGCGATCCGAGACACCGCCACGCTGGCGAGGCTCGGCGGTTTCGGCCGACTCGGACCACGCGTCGACCGATTCCTGAAAGATCCGCGATTGCGTCGGGTCTTCACCTTCCAGGCGCTCTATGCAGGCATGGCACCGCAGAAGGCACTCGCGGTGTACGGGGCCATCGCGCACATGGACACCTCGCTGGGGGTCTTCTTTCCCGAGGGCGGAATGGCGGCGATCTCCAAGGCCATGGCCGACGCCTTCGTCACCGCAGGCGGCACGCTCGAGCTCGGCACCGAGATCGTCGACATCACCGTCGACCGTGGCCGTACCGACTCGGTTTTGACCGCGACTGGTGACCGGATCGCGTGCGACGCTCTCGTTCTCACTCCCGATCTGCCCGTCGTGGACCGACTCCTCGACCGTGCTTCGGTGACGAGGCAGGGTCGAGGAAACGGCTACGGTGCCGTCTCTCCGTCGGCGGTCGTCGCACACGGCACCGTGGCCCTCGAACACACCGCCGCGTGGCCGGCCCGGGCGCATCACACCATCGACTTCGGGAACGAGTGGGCCGAGACCTTTCGCCGCATCACCGCCAAGCCGGGCAAGGGATCATTGATGGCTGATCCGTCGTTGCTCATCACCCGGCCGTCGGTGAGTGATCCGAATCTCGAAGTGATTCGCGGCGGCGTCCGCAGTGAGCCGGTATCGATTCTGGCTCCGTGCCCCAACCTCGAGAGCGCTCCCCTGCCCTGGAGCGAGCTGGCGCAGCCGTATCTCCGCGAGATTCTCACAACTCTGGAAGATCGCGGTTACACCGGGCTCCTCGACGGATTCGTCCTGGACCACCTCGACACACCCGAGACCTGGGCGCGAAAAGGCATGATCGAGGGTTCGCCGTTCTCGTCTGCACATGTGTTTCGTCAGACCGGACCGTTCCGACGCAAGAACCTGGTCTCCGGACTCGACAACGTGGTTCTCGCCGGCTCGGGTACGACACCCGGAGTGGGCGTTCCCACGGTTCTGGTCTCGGGAAAGCTCGCTGCCGAACGAGTGACAGGACGCCGGAGCCGGTAGGTTCGTTCGACTCGCCGTACCGACCAACTAAGCTGAGCGCGATCGTTTGCCGGTCGCCCTCATTGCTGCGAGCATGATCGTTCGGTGAACGGCGCGAACACATCGGCTGACGTGTTCATCTCGATCCACACTTCGTTGCAGAGGAGGAGCAGGCGGCAATGTCTTCGATTTCGTCGCACTCCACTTCCTCGGATCGATCCTCGGACGGGCCCGACCCCTCTCCTGCGCGACGGACATCGAGGCTGACCACCACCGCCAACTTTCTACGCAGCCCCGAGGGCAATGCCGCAATCCTCGGTGTCGTCGGTGCCGTCTGCATCATGTTCGGCGGATTCGGCGCAGGCAGTGTGCGCAGGCGCGACCCGCTGCTCGAGTCGATGCACCTCTCGTGGCTGCGATTCGGCCACGGATTCGTACTGTCGACCATCATCGTCTGGGTTGGCGTACTGCTGATGATCACCGCCTGGGTTCGGCTCGGGCGCGCGACCCTCCACGGCCGCACCACCGTCGGCGAACTGCGATGGATCGTGCCGGCATGGACGGCTCCGCTGCTGCTGTCGGTGCCGATGTTCAGCCGCGATGCCTATTCCTACTTGGCTCAGGGCGCTTTGCTCCGTGACGGTTTCGACCCGTACGCGGTGGGCCCCGTCGCCAATCCGGGGGTACTTCTCGACAACGTCAGCAATGTCTGGACCACCACCACAGCGCCGTACGGGCCGTTGTTCCTGCTGCTCGGGCGCGGAATCACCAGCGTGACGGGCGACAACGTCATCGCAGGCACCATGCTGCTGCGCCTGACCATGCTGCCCGGTCTCGCGCTGATGATGTGGGCTGTTCCGCGACTGGCCACACACCTGGGCGGCCGCGCGACCACCGCAGTGTGGCTCGCCGTCCTCAACCCCCTGGTGCTGATTCACCTGATCGGCGGCGTCCACAACGAACTGCTCATGGTCGGGCTGATGACTGCGGGCATCGTGTTGGCTCTCGAACATCGTCATGTCTCCGGCATCGCACTGGTGGCGATCGCCGTGGCGATCAAGGCGACAGCAGGCCTGGCATTGCCGTTCCTGGTCTGGATCTGGATGCTGCATCTGCGGGAGAAGGCTCGTGCCGAGGGCCGCGCACCGAGCTCACCGATACTGGCGTTCACCAAGACCGCAGGAATCGGAGCCGCCGTCTTCGTGGCGGTGTTCGCCGTCGCGTCCGTGGTGGCCGGAGTGGGTATCGGGTGGCTCACAGCGCTCTCGGGATCGGCCAAGATCATCAACTGGCTCTCGCTCCCGACAATTCTCGCGCACCTGGTGACCGTGAGTACCTCGTGGTTCCTCGACCTGCGCCTCGGGCCGGTTCTCGATGTGACGCGTCTGCTGTGTGCGATCGCGCTGGTCGTCGTCCTCGCCGCAGCCTGGTGGCTGGGCCGCAAGTCCGAGCGAGACGCGGTCAAGGGCATTCTGATCGCCCTGGTGGCCACCGTTGTGCTCTCCCCCGCGGCGCTGCCCTGGTACTACTCCTGGCCGCTGGCGATCGCCGCCGGATTCGCACTGTCGCGAACGACGCTGATGGTCCTGACGGGACTGTCGACGTGGCTGATGCTCGTCTTCCAGCCAGACGGCTCGATCGGGCTGTACACGTTCATGCACGTGGCGTTGGCCGTCTTCGCGGCTGTTGTGGCCGCGCTCGCGTTGACCAGGGTAGATCCGTTGCGTTTGCGGTCGGACCGGTCCAGGGAACGTCGTGCGGTGCCGAACGCCCCGAGGACCTCCGCCGCCGAATCGTCCGAGGGCGAGTCCACGTCGTGACGGCTGCGCGATGAAGGAACTGGACACCATCGACCCCGCGCTGCACGGGGCGTACCGAATCTGTCGCGAGCTCAACGCCCGGCACGGGAAGACCTATTTCCTCGCCACTCGCTTGCTCCCCGTCGACAAGCGCGCGGCCGTGCACGCGCTGTACGGCTTCGCCCGCATGGTCGACGACATCGTCGACCTCGAAGGGACCGATATCGTCGTCGGATCGGACGAGCTCAATGCTCGACGCCTCGCCGAACTCGACCTGATCGAGTCTCGAGTACGTGCGGCCTTGGCGGGAGAGCCGCTGTCGGAGAGCGTGTCCGATCAGGTCCTGAGCGCCCTGTGCGACACCGCTTTACGGTACGACATCCCACACGACTACTTCTTCGCGTTCATGCGCTCCATGCGGATGGATATTCCAGGCAGCACGGTGTTCATCTCCCGTTACCGGACGATGGAGCAGCTCCGCGAGTACATGTACGGCTCCGCTGCGGTCATCGGACTGCAGATGTTGCCGATCCTGGGAACCGTCGTCGACCGGGCCGAGGCCGAACCACCCGCCGCGGCCCTCGGTGAGGCGTTCCAGCTGACGAACTTCATCCGCGACATGGGCGAGGACCTCGATAGAGACCGGATCTACCTCCCCATGGACGAGCTCGAAGCGTTCGGAGTCGACGAGGAGCTGCTGCGCTGGTGCCGCACCACCGGCAACGTCGATGCCAAGGTCGGTCGAGCTCTGGCGCACCAGATCGCTGTCACCCGCTCGATCTACCGTACGTCCGACGCCGGCATCGAGATGCTCGATCCACGGGTGCGCCCGTCCATGCGCACGGCGTCGATACTCTACGGCCGCATTCTGGACGAGGTGGAGTCCCAGGGCTACCGCGTCCTGTCCCAGCGGGCGACCGTGCCGCAGTGGACCCGAGCTCGGATCGCACTTCCGCAGTTCTTCGTCACCGGCTTCGAGCGCGCAACCTTCGCTAGAAGGCCATCGCCTGTGCGCGCCTGATCACTTCACGCATCAGGTCACCGTGCAAGGCCGCGACGGGCGTGCCAGGCAAGCTCTCGTCCTCGGCGAACAGCCACCGCAGGATTTCCTCGTCCCCATAACCGCCGTCGTGCAGCACGGCCAACAGTCCGGGTAGCCCCTTGACGATCTCGCCTCTGGTCGTGTCGAAGAACAGCTCGGGCACACCGGGTACGCGCGAGCGCTTCAGAGCCAGCAACTGTCGGTCGCGAACGAGCTGTTCGACGCGAGTCTTGGGAACATCGAGGATCTTCGCGACATCGGCGAACTGCAGCAGAGACACCGACGGATCGAGCACGTCGTCGGCATAGGGAATGGCACTCACGCAGGTAACGTTAACGGGTCCGGCGGCCAGACTTCAAAAGTCGTCCGGCCGGTCGCAGGGTTCGCGGAGGACGAGAAACGACAACCACGATCACCGGGCACCGCCTGCGGCACCGATACGATCGTCGTCAGACGTCCGGTGAACGGCGGACGCGCGAGAGGAGGTTCGGTGATACCGGGTTCGATGCTCGATCGTCGCTATCGAATAGACGCGCCGATCGCACGGGGCGGCATGTCGACGGTCTACCGCGGACTCGACACCAGACTCGACCGCCCTGTCGCGGTGAAGATCATGGATCCGAAGTTCGCCGAGGACCCGCAGTTCGTCCAGCGATTCGAATTCGAGGCGCGGGCCGTGGCCAGGCTGAATCATCCCGGCCTCGTGGCCGTGTACGACCATGGTCGAGACGGCGAACATGCTTTTCTCGTCATGGAACTCGTCGAGGGCGGCACCCTACGGGAGCTCCTGCGTGAGCGTGGCCCGATGCCACCGCACGCTGCGGTCGCCGTCGTGCGGCCGGTCCTCGAAGCCCTCGCGGTTGCCCACCGGGCGGGCTTGGTGCACCGCGATATCAAACCCGAGAACATCCTGATCAGCGACGACGGCGACGTCAAGATCGCCGATTTCGGACTCGTGCGAGCCATCGCGGCCTCCACGGTGACCTCGAGCAGTGTGATTCTGGGCACCGCCGCGTACCTCTCTCCCGAGCAGGTCACCACCGGCTCTGCCTCCGCGAGCAGTGATGTCTACGGCGTCGGCGTCGTGCTGTTCGAGCTGCTGACCGGCCGCACCCCGTTCACCGGGGATACCTCGCTGTCCATCGCCTACCAACGCATCGACAACGACGTGCCGCTCCCGTCCGCCCTCATCGCCGGAGTACCCCCGCAATTCGACGAAGTGGTCGAGCGCGCGACCGTCCGCGACCCGGAACATCGTTACCGCAACGCCGACGACATGGCCCGCGCCCTGCGTGGTGCCGCGTCGGAGCTGGCGCTTCCCGAATACCGGGTGCCCGCGCCCAAACGCTCGGCCGAGCACATGAGTTCGGCTGCGGCGGGCGCACCGACGACGGTCGCCGGTGATCGCGCGCCTGCCGCTCGCACCCAGGTGGTCCAGGACCCGCCGAGGCAGCCGGGGGTACAGCACACCCGCGCGGTCACCTCACCTACCTCGCGTGGTGTCGATTACGGCTCGGAGCAACCCGAGGAGCAACATGCCGAGCCTGCACCGCCCGGTCGGGGCCAGTACCGATTTCCGGACTTCGAAGCAGATCGACAGCGCTCGCGTCGCGCGATCGTCGTCTGGCTTCTCGTCGTGGCCCTGCTCGCCGTCCTGGTCGGTGTCGGCGGCTGGTGGATGGGTTCGGGTCGCTACACCGCGGTCCCGATGGTCGACGGGCTCGACACCACCGGTGCCACCAGCGCCGTCGAAGCGGCCGGGCTGGAGGCCACCGTGCGCGGAACCTATTCCGACTCGGTGGACACCGACCGTCTGATCGGGACCGACCCCACCGGTGGATCACGAATCGCCAAGGGTGACACCGTGTTTCTCCTGGTGTCACTTGGGCGTCCCAGTGTCCCCTCCATCGATGCGAGCGCCTCGGTTGCGGATATGGAACAGCAACTGCGAGATCGGACGTTCACACCCGTCGACGGCGGCGAAGCGTTCAGCACCACCGCTCCGATCGGCGGGGTCGCAGCGCTTGACCCACCGCCGGGGACGGTGCTGAACACCGGGGCCGCGGTGTCGGTGCTGCGCAGCAAGGGAGCGCCGCCGGTCGAGATGCCGGATGTGCGCGGGCAAAGCGTCGAACAGGCCCGAACGACGCTCGAATCGGTGGGCATCACCGTCAGCGAGGTTCAGGAAACGTTCGACAAAGGTACCGACGGCGGCAAGGCCATCGGAACGACGCCCGAGGCCGGGAAGACGGTGAAGTCGGGAACCACAGCCGTCCTGGAGGTATCGAACGCCGTGACGGTGCCCTCGCTGCTCGGCCGGTCGGTAGGGTCCGCTCGCACGACCCTCGACACTCTCGGCCTCGCGATCGATGTCCGTCAGGTGGTCGATACGGACGGGTCGGTGGTGATCACCCAGAGCCCCGGAGCCGGTTCCCGAGTGAAACCGGGCTCCGAGGTCAAGGTCGTCTCACTGCCCTGATCGCTCGCGGAGCAACACGACTGGCTCAGGGCAACACGGCTTCCTCAGGGCAACACAGCTCAGTCGCGGAGCATCTCGGCGACGAGGAAGGCCAGCTCGATGCTCTGCTGCGTGTTCAACCGTGGGTCACAGGCTGTCTCGTAACGGCCGCCGAGGTCCAGATCCGATATGTCCTGGGCACCCCCGAGGCACTCGGTGACATCGTCACCGGTGAGCTCGACGTGGATGCCGCCCGGGTGCGTACCGAGACCGTTGTGCACCTCGAAGAAGCCCTGCACTTCGTCGACGATGCGGTCGAAGTGCCGCGTCTTGTACCCGGTCGATGCCTCGTGGGTGTTGCCGTGCATCGGATCGCACTGCCAGATGACCTGATGACCGGTGGCCTGCACCTTCTCGATGATGCCGGGCAGAATGTCGCGCACCTTGCCGTTGCCCATCCGCGAGATCAGCGTCAAGCGTCCTGGCTTGTTGGTCGGGTCGAGGCGCTCGACGTATTCGACAGCCATCTCGGGTGTCGTCGTGGGTCCGATCTTGAGCCCGATCGGGTTCGAGATCAGCTCGGCCAGCGCGATGTGTGCACCGTCGAGTTGGCGGGTGCGGTCGCCGATCCACAGGAAGTGCGCGGACAGGTCGTACAGCTTGGGGTGGTCGTCGGTGTTGTCCAGCCGGAGCATCGCGCGCTCGTAGTCGAGTACGAGCGCCTCGTGGCTGGCGAAGATCTGCGCCGTGTGCAGATTGGGGTCCGTGACGCCGCAGGCATCCATGAACCGGAGCCCTCGGTCGATCTCACCGGCGAGGGCCTCGTATCGGGCACCAGCGGGAGACTGCGCGACGAACTCACGGTTCCAGTCGTGCACCTTGTGCAGATCGGCCATGCCAGCCCCGGTCAGGGCACGCACCAGATTCATCGCGGCACTGGCGTTGGCGTAGGCGCGTACCAGCCGCGACGGATCGTGGCCACGGACGCTCTCGTCGGCCACGAGGGAGTTGATCATGTCTCCGCGGTAGGACTGCAGCCCGAGCGCATCGATGTCGGAGGATCGCGGCTTGGCGTACTGCCCCGCGATGCGAGCGACCTTGACCACCGGCATGCTCGCGCCGTACGTGAGCACGACGGCCATCTGCAGCAGTGTGCGGATATTGCCCTTGATGTGCGGCTCGGTGTTGTCGACGAACGTCTCGGCGCAGTCTCCACCCTGGAGAAGGAAGGCCTCACCGCGGGCGACGGCGGCGAGCTTGTCCGACAACGCCTCCACTTCACCGGCGACGGTGATGGGCGGCACACTCTCGAGCACCTTGCGCATATCGGCTGCGTGGTCGGGGTCCCACTGCGGTTGCTGCGCAGCTGGCTTGGCCAACGCATCGTCCAATCGAGTGCGCAGCGTCGGCGACAACGGCGGCAGGTCGGGCAAGCGATCGATGGGTACGTCGACAGTCCAGTTCACCGGTACAGGATATTCGTACCGCAGTCGCCGCAGGACAACGGGTGTTCACCCGCGATACGAGAACTCTTCGATCGCCTGGAACTTCGCCAGATTGTGCCGAGCATCGGCGAGCGCATCATGCGCGTCGTCCGGTGCCGACGGCAGCTCGGGGCTGCCGCGATCCTCCCAGTGCTGACGCAGCTCACGGGTGAAACGAGGCAACGACCGAGGCAGCTCGGTCATCGAACCCCACAGCTGACAGAGCGCAACGTGATCGTATGCAGCCACCCAAGCCCACAGTTCGACCTCCGCGCCGTACTGCGGAACCAGGAACTCGAGCAGCTCGTCACGGATTCGGGACCGACTCATCCACAATGGTGACGAGTACGGTGGCAGCTTGGGCAAGACGTTTCGTCGAACCCAGCGGCCCGCTCGCTCGGGATCGAACTCGGAGGACACCGCATAGAACTCGCGGCCGTCCTCGGATACCACGCCGATCGAGACCAACTCGATTGTGCGACCATCCTCGATGAACTCTGTGTCGTAGAAGTAGCGCACGCGGCTCACCTTAGCGCGTGCTCCGACACGTCCCCACGTACCGGTAGCCCCGACCCGAACAGCCCGGAAAGGCAACGTTGTGACTACGCCCGACACCAACCGTCCGATCGCCGAGGCATCGGACCAGGCCGGGCCGCGGCCACGCCGGTGGCCTCGTTGGGCGGTGGCGTCGAGCAGAGTCCTCGTTCTGGCCGCCGCCGCTGTGGGTGTCCTGTTCCATCTCAACGGCTTTCCGGGCCTGCGTGCTCTCGGCGAGCACTACCGACTGGACCTGGACGTGTACCGCCTGGGCGGGCAGGTGTTCGCCCAGGGTGGGGATCTCTACGGACAGTTGCCGCCGATCGCCACCGGAACCACGTTGCCGTTCACCTATCCGCCGATCGCCGCCGCCGTGTTCAGCCCGCTGTCCTCGATCTCGCTGTACACCGCGTCGATCGCGGTGACGGCACTGTCGATGGTTCTGTTGCTGGTGACACTCGTGACCACACTCGTCTCGCTCGGGGTGCGCCCTGCATCGATGGTCCTGTGGTCGGCCGGTGCCGTGTTCGCCGTGTCGGTGCTGATCCTGGAGCCGGTCACCTCGACGTTGAACTACGGACAGATCAACATCGTGCTGATGGCCTTCGTGGCTCTCGACTGTCTGCCGAAGAAGACGCCATGGCCTCGCGGGCTGCTGATCGGTCTGGTCGCCGCCGTCAAACTCACCCCGGCTGTGTTCGTGCTGTTCTTTCTGCTGCGCAGAGATTTTCGCGCGGCTGTGATGTCGGTTCTCGGTTTTGCAGTGTTCACGGCCATCGGCTTTGCGCTGACATGGTCGGATTCGGTGAAGTACTGGACCGAGACCATCGTCGACTCCGACCGGATCGGTGGCCCCGCCTATCCGCCGAACCAGTCGATCACCGGCGTGCTCGCACGTCTCGGATTGGACGATCTACCCCGGTCGATCCTGTGGCTCGCCTTGTCGGCGGTGGTGTTGATCATCGCCGCCGTGGCCATGCGGAAAGCGTTCGCGGCCGGGGAGATCGCCCTCGCGCTGACGGTCAATGCGCTGCTCGGCCTGTTGGTGTCGCCGGTGTCCTGGTCCCATCACTGGGTGTGGGCGGTGCCGTTCGTCGTCGTACTTGCCGTCCTCGGATACCGCCGCCGCAGCGCACTGCTGTTCACGCTGGTTGGCATCGGTCTGGCGCTGATGATCTATCCGCCGCACTGGAAGCTCGGCGAAGGGCGATGGAGCGGGCTCGGCTGGCCCCTGATCGACCAGATCGAGGCGTCTGCATACGTGTGGTGGGCACTGGCCTCGATCATCGCTGTTGCATCGATCGATATCGCCCACCGCGGGAGAGCCGCGAGGACCGCCGCGACTGCCTGATCGCAGCCGCGCGCGGAGGGTTCAGCTGGCTTTGGTGTCCGGGATGCGCGGCGGTACCGGAGTCGCCTCCGGACTCGGCGCGGTCTTCTTCAGCGAGGCGGCATACACGTCCACGTATTCCTGCCCGGAGAGCAACATCAGGTCGTACATCACCTCGTCGGTGACCGCCCGCTCGACGAATCGATTGCCGGCCATCCCCTCGAAGCGCGAGAAATCGATCGGCTTTCCCACGCGAATGGTGACCTTGGCCGGCCGCCACACCCGCGAACCGATCGGGTTCATCTTCTCGGTACCGATCATCGCGACGGGCACGACCTGCACCCCGGTCTGCAGCGCCAGACGGGCCATGCCCGTCTTCCCTTTGTACAACCGGGCGTCGGGCGAGCGCGTGCCCTCGGGGTAGATGCCCAGAACCTTGCCCGCTTCGATCACGCGCACGCCGGCATTGAGGGCGTCCTGCGCGGCATCGGCTCCGGTGCGATCGATCGGCACCTGCCCCACCGCGGTGAAGAACCACCGCTGGAACGCACCTTTGAGTCCGGTCCCGGTGAAGTACTCGCTCTTCGCCAGGAACGTGATGCGGCGAGGCGTCTTGAGCGGAAGGTAGAACGAATCGAGCACGGCTTTGTGATTGCTCGCCAGGATCACCGGGCCGTGCGCCGGAATGTTCTCCGCACCCTCGATCGTGGGCCGCCCGAGGGCAATGAGCAGTGGCCCGACGATGACGAATTTGAACAGCCAGTACCACATTGCCGTGCTCCCTGATCATGGTCCGGAAAAGTCGTTGGTGCCGATCCACTCGAAGGCGAACCGACCGCGGCCGGGCGTCCTCGAACTGTGCCGCGTAGTGAACTGTACCCAGGGTTTATGACACCAGCCACACCACGGGCCACAGCGGGACAGACCTCACACGAAGCGGCCCGACACGGTCATCGCACGCCGGTGACGAACTGCGCCCGGGCGAGCTCCGCGGCCCCGATCATGCCCGCCGCCTCACCGAGTTGAGTACTGCGAATTCGAGCCAGCGGTCGATGGCCCGCACCGGTGACGAGCTGCGCGTACTTGTCGGTCGCGCGGGCGAGAAACTGGCTCGACGACGTTGCCACTCCCCCTGCCAGCACGATCAGGTCGGGGTCGTACACGTCGCTGACCATCGACAGCCCGACACCGAGCCACTGGGCGAAATCCTCCATGGTGCGGCGAGCGATCGGGTCTCCGTCGTGTGCAGCACCGGCGATCCGGCGACCGGTCAACGAACCCGGATCGAGAAACACCTCGCGAGCCAGCGTCGTCGAGGACGACGGGTCTGCGGCGAGCAGTTCCACCGCGGTGTCCACCAGGGCGGTGCCGCTGCAATAGCGCTCCCAACAGCCGCGCTTGCCGCACGGGCAGGCTCTGCCGTCCGGCACGACCTGAAGGTGACCCAATTCGGGGGCGACCCCGTGGCTTCCGCGGTAGATCGTGCCGTCGATCAGCAGTGCCGCACCGATTCCGGTGCCGATGGCCACCATCACCACGTTGCGGCCGCCGGCGGCGGCACCGAAGCGGTACTCGGCCCACGCAGCCGAGTTGGCGTCGTGTTCGAGGAGTACCGGCAACCCCACACGTGCACTCATCTGTGCCGCGACCGGGGTGTCCACCCACGGTAGGTGCGGAGCGAATCGAACCGTGGTCCGCTCGGAATCGATGAATCCTGCGACGGCGAGTCCGACAGCGGCAATGTCGTGCCGACCGGCCAGCTCCTGCACGGCCCGGTCGAGCCCGCGTTCGAGCGCGCGAGCGGTGTGTGGAGTGGGAGCGGCGGTGGAGTCGAGCACCTGGCCCTCGGAGTCCACGACGGATGCGCGCAAGCTCGTGCCGCCCACATCGATGCCGACGGTCAGTCGCTCATGGTGCCGCTTCATTCGTCCATACCTTCCTCGGCCGTTCCCCACGCGGTCCGATTCCGTCCGTCTGTCACTGACCGTCCCGGCCGTCACGGCCCGACTCTCCGAGACGGACCGTAATCGGAACGAACGCGTTCCGGCGGTCGGCCGGGGCGTCCGTGTCCTTCGCCACACCGCCGGATTCTCGATCGGGTCGGTCGGCGGACGGAGCCGACGCAGGCTCCGCCGAGTGCGGCGTCCCTGCGCCCGCGTGATCGGCGAGCAGCTGACGCAGCAGTGCGATCACCACTGCGCCCTCGGAGGCCACGAGCTCGACGAGATCGTGGCGCTCGCCGCGCACCAGCGCAGCGAGCGCACACACCGGGCACCAACTACATCCCTGCTGATCGCGATCCGCCTGTGTTTCGGCGACGCGCCGCAAAATGGGCTCGAGCCGCGTGAGTACCGTCTCGGCCAGGGCGAACAGATCCGCGCCCAGCTCGGAATGGTCCGAGGTCATCGCAACACCTCGGATGGCATGTCCGGGGACGTTGCGGTCACAGCGGCCACGCGGCGGGGTTCGGGCGAAAACGCACCACCAGGCACGGTCCGTCGAGTTCGGCAGACTCCGCGACGCACCGACGTAGCACCGATGCCAACCTGATTCGCCGTCGCCTCCCGTCGGCACTGACTATCAAGTCGTCCTCCACTCGCCCCAGCGCCAAGCTTGCCGAATCCACCACCGGCAGCAGCATTCTCATCGCGTATACAGATTCCAGCCCGACCCCCGACTCGTGCACCACACGGGGCTGCTCCCCCCAGCCCGGCGCGCGCCGCTCGAGGGAGCCTCGCTCCAGGCGAGCGGCCACTTCTTGCAAGGGCTCCAACCCTACCGGTTCGGTGTGGAAGTGCTCCACCTCCACCAGCGGCACCGTCGCGATCCTTCGGCGCAGCTCCGCCACGGCGTCGAGCTGCGCGGACCGCCACCTCTCGAACCAGAACACTGCCGGATGTGCGCCGACCAAACCGATCGACGACGAGTTCAGCGCGGGCAGAATCTTGTTGACGAGAACCCGATCGATTCTGATTCCGAGCAGAGCAGCCGCCGACAGCGTCCGTTCCGCGTCGGCGATCGACAATTCCTCGGCAGTGACGACCACGGTCGCGCCGGTGCGTGTCGAGTCGACGATGAGCGATCGCACCGACTCGATATGTGCGAGAACTCGCTCGATCATTGCCACGACCAGGGTGAGCCGAACATCGGAACCGGTGCCGGCAACCATCCGGTCGTGGTGCGGCCAGATCCGCTCGACGTATCCGGCGACGGTGTCCGGCAACTGCAGCGTGCGGAGCGCGTCGGCCGAGGCGGGCATGTCCACCAACACTGTGTCCCAACGATCTTCGTCGGCAAGGCGGTAGACCTCGTGCATTCCCAGCAACTCTTCGATTCCTGGGAAACCGAGCAGTTCCTCCGGTTCGATCGCCCCGAAACTCACTCCGTGCTCGTGGCCCGCGGACGCCATCGCCATCACCGAACCCAGACCTCGGTATCGCTGCTCGAGCAACGCGAAGGTATCGATCTCGACGATGTCGACGCCGGGCGCGACCGGCAGTATCTCGGACGGTTCCGCCGACTCGGCGACGCCGTCGACCGCGAACGCGTCGACGAGCGAATGTGCCTGGTCGACGGAGGCGATCAACACCCGCTTCCCGGACTGCGCGAGCTGCAGGGCCGAAGCAGCAGCCAACGTGGTCTTGCCCGCACCACCTTTGCCGAGAAACAGCAACACCATGGTGCGGGCTTCGGTGCGAGCTTCGCTCAGCCTTCGACCCGCTTCTTCAATTCTTTCAAGGCAGTGTCGGTGATGACCTTTTCCGCCTTGCGCTTGAACAGTCCGATCATCGGGATATTGAGGTCCACGGTGAGCTCGTACGTCACATCTGTGCCGTCACCGGTCTCACGCAGCGAGTACGAGCCGTTCTGCGACTTCTGCATCTCACCCGAGACCAGATTCCACGACACCGAGTTACCGTCGGCGGCCCAGTCGTACTCGAGCTCGTAGGTGTCTTTCACCATGCCTGCGTCCAATACGAACTTCACGCGCTTACCGCGCCCGTCTGCTCCGCGCTCGAGAACCTCGACGGACTTCGCGGCCGACACCCACGTGGGGTACGCGTCGAAATCGGCGATGACGTCCATGACCGCGCTCGGTGAGGCTTCGACGACGATAGACCTCTGGGTTTTCTCCGCCATGACTTCTCGTCCGCTTCCTCTCGGGTACATCGATCGTTTCGTTCGCTGTGCCGTCGAACAGACAGCAGACCTATCTCACATGATCGATCCGCCTGTGCACAATGCGAACCGGCCGACCGTACCGCGCGGTTCAATCGACAGCTGAACTCGACGCTACGTGGCGCGGCGCCTCCCCTGCAGAACGCCCGGCCTCCAGTTCGTGTTTGAGCTCGAACGTCATGGCGCGACCGGCCACACGGCGCCGGTGTTGCTGCGCCGCGAGCTCGTCGGTACCGGCGGACTCCGCATGCAGGAAGTAGTGCACGATCACGCCGTCGAGCACGGGCTCTAGCCACAGCTCCATCGTTCCGAGGACGCCTCCGCGCACGGCCCAGCGGATCCCCTTCTCACCTCGGTCTTCGGTGACCGTCAGATTCAGATCCGGCCACCACCGACGCCACCGTTCGGGCGAGGCGAAAGCCTGTGCCACCAGTTCGCCGGGGGCGGCTACGAATGTCTGATCCGCAACTTGAATACTGCTCATCGACAGAGCTTCACATATCGGGTGCCCTGCCGGGTGCACCGAGGCGAAGTTCGACGTCGCGACCCCGGGTCTAGAGTATCTGTGAAGCCGAGCTATCGACTTTTTCTCTGTCTTCCAACCGGAGGTAATTCCGTGCGCGAGTTCACCGTCGCCGCAAAATATGCCGTCGAGGACACCAGCTCGGCGGTCGACACCGTCTTCACCCGGGCCGGCACGGCACCCGATGCCGTGGTTTTCCGACGCCTGCTCGATGGGCGCTGGACCGACGTCACCGCTGCCGAGTTCGAGCGTCTGGTCGTCGGTGTGGCACGGGGGCTGATCGCGGCAGGCATCGAACAGGGCGACCGCGTTGCGTTGATGTCGTCGACGCGATTCGAGTGGTCGGTCATCGACTACGCGATCTGGGCGGCCGGCGGGGTGACGGTGCCGATCTACGAGACATCCTCGGCCGGACAAGTGGAGTGGATCCTCGCCGACGCCGAGCCGGTGTTGCTGATCGTCGAGAACGACGCCCACGTGCAGGAGACGACGGAGGTCGTTGCGGCCGCGCCGTTGGTGCGTCAGACATTCGTGATCGAGAACTCGGCCGGTAGCGGGGCCGTACAGGCCCTGGCCGAAGACGGCACCCACATTTCCGAAGATCAAGTCCACCAAAGGGTTTCAACTCTCGCATCGTCCGATCCGGCGACGTTGATCTACACGTCGGGCACCACCGGTCGACCCAAGGGCGTGCAACTGACACACGCCAACCTGCTCGCCGAGTCACTCGGCATTCGTGAGACATCGCTGAAGTCCCTCATGACGGAAGGTAGGAGCACATTGATGTTCCTGCCTCTCGCTCACGTCCTCGCGCGAGCAGTGAGTATCGCCTCGTTCGACGCCGGAGTCACGCTGGGCCACACCAATGACATCCCGAACCTCGTGTCGACGTTCGGAACCTTCCGGCCGGACTTCATCCTCTCGGTGCCGCGCGTGTTCGAAAAGGTCTTCAATACGGCCAAGCAGAAGGCGCACTCCGACGGCAAGGGCAAGATCTTCGATCTCGCCACCGAATGCGCGGTGGCGTGGAGCGAGGCACAGGACACCGGCAGTCCCGGAATTGTGTTGCGCGCCAAGCACAAAGTGTTTGACAAGTTGGTGTACGCCAAGCTGCGAACCGCACTCGGCGGAAGGTGCGAGCTGGCCATCTCCGGTGGCGCGCCTCTCGGCAGTCGGCTCGGCCACTTCTACCGGGGCATCGGCGTACCGATCTACGAAGGCTACGGCCTCACCGAAACCACGGCGGCGTTCGCGGTCAACACCATCGGACACCAACGTGTGGGCAGCGTGGGTCGTCCGTTGCCCGGCAACACAGTACGCATCGCCGAGGACGGGGAGATCCAACTTCGCGGTCCAGTGGTGTTCGACGGCTATTGGCGCAACGAGGACGCGACCGCAGAGTCCTTGGACGACGGTTGGTTCCGCACCGGAGACCTCGGTTCTGTCGACAAGGACGGCTACATCACGATCTCGGGCCGCAAGAAGGAGTTGATCGTCACGGCCGGCGGAAAGAACGTCTCACCCGCCGGTTTGGAGGACAGCCTTCGGGCGAACGCTCTGATCAGTCAGGCCGTCGTCGTGGGCGATCAGAAACCCTTCATCGGGGCTCTGATCACCCTCGACCCGGATGCGTTCGATCGATGGAAAGCCGACCATGGCAAAGCGGCCGACGCCACTGCGGCAGACCTGCAGCAGGACCGCGACCTGACCGCAGAGATCGATGCTGCAGTCGCCGATGCGAACAAGTCCGTCTCGCACGCGGAGTCCATCAAGAAGTATCGGCTGCTCCCCCACGATTTCTCGGAGGAAAGCGGTGAGCTGACCCCCACGCTCAAGCTCAAGCGCAAGGTCATCACACAGGCTTACGGCGACGAGATCGAGTCGATCTACAAGCGCTGACCTTCACCGCTCAGATCAGCGAGCGTAGCTTCTCCGCCAATACATCCCAGCGCCACTGCCCGTCCACCCATGCGCGGCCGGCGTTGCCCATGTGCGCGCCGAGCGTGCGATCGGAGAGGATTTTCACGATCGCGTCGGTGATGTCCGAGACCGACGTTCCATCGACAACGAGTCCGGTCTTGTTGTGCTGCACAGCCTCCGGCGCACCCCCGGACATGCCGGCAACGACAGGCACACCACACGAGGAGGCTTCGAGATAGACGATTCCGAGGCCTTCGACGTCAAGACCGAAGCCGCGGGTGCGGCTCGGCATCGCGAACACGTCCGCGATGGTGTGGTGGGCGGCGAGTTCCGCGGAGGGCACGGTGCCGGTGAACACCACGTGTTTGTCCATTCCGGTCGAGCGGACCAGCTCGCGCAGAGTCTTCTCGTATGGCCCGCCGCCCACGATCACCAGAACTGCCCCGTCGACGGCCCGCCGAATCCCGGGCAGCGCACGAATCAGAAAGTCCTGTCCCTTTCGAGGGACCAGGCGAGACAAACACAGGACGGTGGGCCGGTCACCGAGGCCGTAGCGAGCACGGAGCTCGGCCCGCGCGGCGGCGTCGGGAACGAATCGATCGGTGTCGACCCCCGGCGGCAGATGCTCGAGGGCGGCGGACCGCCCGAACGCCGAGCTGAACCGTCCCCGGGTGTACTTGCTGACATAGGTCACCACATCGGTGTTCTCGCCGATCGTGCGCAGAACCGAACGCCCGCCCGGAACCATCGACCACCCGACCTCGTGGCCGTGGGTACTGGCCACGATGCGATCCGCCCCGGCCCGGCGCAGGTACGAAGACATCACCGCCAGTGGAGCCGACGCGCCGAACCACACCGAATCGCACTCCCGCGACTTCAGGATTCGAGCAGCACGACGCGCCACGAGTGGGGTCGGCAACATCAGCGTCGTCGGATGTCTGATCACCTCGAACGGTTGCCGGGCATCGAACTTCTCATGGGAGTCGCCGCGCCAGCGCGGTGCGTAGACCACCAGCTCCTCACCGGGCAGCTGCGAGGCGAAGCTGTGCAGATAGGACTGGATACCGCCCGGGCGCGGGGGAAAGTCGTTCGTCACCAACAAAGTACGACGCATGTCGTCAACCGTAGCGTCCGGCGTCACCGCGACCGAGCTGCCACCCACTCTCCCCATGAGGCGACGAACTCGGCCCGCCCGAGTCCGAGCACCGATTCGAGGGCGACATCGATGGTGCCGTCCGACGCCCGTCCGGAAGCCAACGCCTCGTAGAGCCGGCGCAGCCTCGGCTCGCCGTACCGATCGGCCACGAACTCGAACACCGACCATGCCGACTCGTACGCAACACTCGACCGAGTACCGCCGGCACCGAAGTCCTCGTCTTTCGGCAGCGCCGTCGGCGGACCACCCGACGCCACGATCGCATCGAGGGTGGGTGCGAGCTGTGCGAATCCGGCTCCGGAATGTCGGTAACCGGAGTAGTCGGCGAATCCCTCCGATACCCACAGCGGCGTACCGTCTGCGGTTCGGGCACGTGCCGCGACATGAGTGATCTCGTGCCGTAGGACCGATCGAACGGTGAACGGTGTCAACCGCAATGCGGCATCGGGACCGAACACCACCCGCTGGCCGGTTCGATGCAAACCGTCGCCTGTCGGTGCGTCGGACACCGTCACTGCGGCCACGTCGGTCGACGGATCGGATCCGGCCAGTTCGCCGAACTCCTCGGCAGAGGACGCGACGAACACCAGCGCGTCTCGCGCCCAGTCCTCGCCCCAGAACTCGGTGACAGCGGCAGTTGCGGAGGGGAGCTCGGCTGCCACATCCGCAACGAATTGCTCCCGATCAGGGTGCCCCATCACCACCGAAGTACCGGATGCGGTGGGCACCGAACGCACGGCGAGCGGACCGAAATCCCACGGGCCACGCCAGGTGTGCCGTCGATATTCGGGTAGGTCCGCATCGTCGACCAACCCCCATCGTCCGTTCCGCTCGGCGACGACGAGGGAGACCGGTCGACGCGTGGGCGACGCGTCCGGTCCCTCGACGGCGTAGCGGAGGTAGACCGAGGGTGCCCAGATGTCGGTGGCATCGAGTGGTTCGGCGATGCGGGGAGGTACCGGGGTTTCGGGCTCGTCGCCCAGTTCGTACCCGAAATCTGCGAACGGCACGGTCGGAATCACTGCTGCGCGGCGCACCTGTGCATCCACGAAACTCGGATCGGCCCGCGGATCCATCAAGCCTCGAAGGGCATCGACGTCTCCTGAGCGAACGGCAGCAGCCCACTGATCGAGGAGAACGGCCACCTCGGCGCGCCGCTGCTGATCGTAGGTCGGCGAGCTGGGAACGCCGGAGACCTCTGTCGGCACCTCGCCGGACGCCGCGTCGGTGCCGTCGTGACGATGGAACAACACGAGCGAGAGCGACACGACGGCGACCAGAAGTATCGCAGCCCACCGCATCCCCGCTGATCGGACGAACAAGCCCACACCGGATGGCTGGGCCGGTTCGCTCATATCGGGGCCGGCCGATCGTCGAGGTACACCTCAGTATCGACGTGCCCCGTAATACGGGAACGATGCCATCGATTGCACCTTGACCGGGACCCCGAAGGTGGACGCATGCAACACGTTGCCGTTGCCTGCATAGATTCCCACGTGCGAGGCGTCCGGATAGAACAGCACCACATCGCCCGGCTGCAGATCCTTCTGACTCACCGGAGTTCCACCCTGGGCCTGGGCCTGACTCGATCGAGGCAGCGTCTTACCCACCTGCTTGTACGCCCACACGACCAATCCCGAACAGTCGAAGCCGTCCGGCCCGGTCGCGCCCCAGACGTACGGCTTCCCGATCTGCGTCAAGCCGGCCTGCAATGCGCTGGCACCCGAACCGGGCGTCAGGTTCTGCAGCACCGCGGAGGGATCGAATCCGTCGGGCAGGGTCGATCCGGCGAGAGCGAGCTGTTCGGAGGAAGACAACGCACTGTAGGCAGCCATCACCTCCGCGATCTGACTCTGCAGTTCGCTTTGTTTGGCCTGTAGGTCGTCGCTGACCGCCTTGGCTTGCTCGGCCGCCACTCGGGCCTGATCGGCGGCCGTTGCTGCGGCCTGTTCGGCGGCAGCAGCGTCCGAACTCGCCTGCTGGAACCGCGCAACCTGATCGGCGGTATCGGCGGAGATCACATCGAGTGCAGACATCTGGTCGAGAAGCTGCTGTGGGGAGTCGCTGACCATGACCGCGAACAGTCGGTTCGTCCGCGCACCCTGGTAGTTGACGTTGGCGACCTTGTCCATGACGGGCTTGAGCTGCGCCAACTGTGCCTGCGCTGCATCGAGGGCGGCGCGGCTCCGATCGACGGCGGTCTGTGCGTCCGTCTGCTGCTGAGTCTTGGCGTCGAGATCGATCTGGGCGTTGTGCAGCGATTCGTTGGTCTGCTCGGACTGGCGAGAGAGCTCGGCCAGCTCGGCCTGAGCATCGGAAGCGGAGTCGAATCCCGGTTGCGCCAGTGCGGGCGTCGTCGGTGCCAGGGCGATGCATGCCGTCAATGCGGCAGCCACCATCGAGCTTCCAGTCAGACGCCACACACGGGTAGATCTCGATATCGCCACGGAAAGCGACTCTCCGTCCTCACACATGCTACCTCGACCGAGACAGCGGTTGAAAAAGTACCTCGAAACGAACCATACCCATGCAATTGCGGGCTCGGACGTGAACACGGTCCGAAATCGACGGGGGTTCGACGTGACTGGTCACAAATCAAACATCGACCAGGTCTCGATCAGATTACGAACTGGGGGCGCTGCTGTCCACCGGACCGGCGTGTCGGGGCCGGAAACGACGACAGGGTCGAGCCGATACTCGGCTCGACCCTGTCGGTCTGTCACAGCGAACGTCGACTGCTCGG
This sequence comes from Rhodococcus sp. MALMAid1271, assembly GCF_049195265.1. NCBI lineage: Bacteria > Bacillati > Actinomycetota > Actinomycetes > Mycobacteriales > Nocardiaceae > Rhodococcus > Rhodococcus sp. MALMAid1271. The sequence goes on from NZ_JBMIRQ010000067.1 coordinate 95,289, forward strand.
ATCAGTAACGGCGAGCACCGTCGAACGGCATCGAGGCAACGGGCGCAACCTTGACCGGCACGCCGGACGTGGATGCATGCACGACATTGCCGTCGCCGACGTAGATGCCCGAGTGCGAGCCACCGTAGAACGACACGACGTCGCCGGGAACCAGGCTGTCACGCGAGACAGGAGTGCCCGCGGCGGCCTGGTCGTAGCTCGTGCGGGGCAGGCTGATGCCGGCCTGCTTGTACGCCCACTGGACGAGTCCCGAGCAGTCGAACGAATCCGGACCAGCAGCGCCGTACACGTACGGTGCACCGATCTTGGACTCAGCGGCCTGCACGGCCTTCGCCGCAGGCGTCACCTGAGGGGCAAGCGGCGCGCCCGGTGCGGGCACGCCCGGAAGGTTGAGGGGAGGCAGGCCCGGGACGTCGGGAATCTCGAAGGTTCCGACGCCGGGAATGGTGAGGGGGGCCGCCATCGCGGGTGCAGCGGGAAGGATGACCACGCCTGCCGTGAGCGCTCCGGCTACGAGAACTCGCCGCAATGATCGGTTGGAAAGTTGTGACGCCACGAAAGATGGTGCTCCATTTCTTCCTATCGTCCGCCGACCGAGTTAGCTGACGGGTTCGGGCTGGGAAGAGCAGCCCTACCCGCAGTCCACTCGAGGTGGCTCAGCGGGATTCACCCCAGTAGATATCGGGTTCCCGGTACGAACACTCTCGCGAGTGAACGATTAGGCGGTGACTTGCGACGCCACTCCGGTTTGGATTGGCAAGACTCCGCAAGGTCTCAGGAAGGTTACGAAATGGCATACCTCCGTGTCGACTCCAACTCGCCGAGCGGACCGAATCAGGCCCGATTCTCGCTATCCGGCGCGCTGATCACCCGGCGTGTTACGAGTCGGTAACAACGGAGCGCGGGCGGCGTCGTCTTCGCTCGTCACGAGCTTGAGTGTGGGCACGAGACCCTCCTCGGCAAGGACCCCCATCGCACCGAGTTCTTCCTGCTCGAGCGTGATAGGAGGCCGTGGCCCCACCCACCTACCGTCCGATCTGGACGGCATCCCGGGAGGGCCGAGAAGAACCGTCACGACGCAGTCCGCGCAGGCGATGTCGCGGACCTTGCAGTCACTGCAATCGACAATCATTGTGATCCTCGTCTCTTTCCTGTTTCAGGCGGCCGAAACAGCCGATCGAGCGAAACGTAGCGTCCGCCACCGACAAGGTTTCGTGACACGTCACTGCGCGAGCGCGCAGTGAGTCCCCCGGGGGCCGCGCCGAGCGTTCTTGTCGGAGGTCGGACCTAACGTCGTCCGGGTGAGCCTGCCCATCCAGTTGACGTTCGACGAGCTGGACACCCCGCTGCACCGGACAACGTTCGTCGTCGTGGATCTCGAGACCACCGGCGGCAGCGCGGACAGCGAAGCCATCACCGAAATCGGTGCGGTCAAGGTCCGTGGGGGCGAAATTCTCGGCGAATTCGCCACACTCGTGGACCCGGGCAGATCCATTCCGCCGTACATCGTCGAGCTCACCGGCATCACCTCGGCCATGCTCATCGGTGCGCCCCGAATCGAACGGGTACTGCCCGGCTTCCTCGAGTTCGCTCGGGGCTCGGTGCTGGTGGCCCACAACGCAGGATTCGACACCGGATTTCTCAAGGCCGCCGCCAGCCGCCTCGATATAGCGTGGCCGCGGTTCCAGGTGCTGTGCACCGTCAAACTGGCTCGACGGGTCCTCACCCGCGACGAGGCACCGTCGGTGAAGCTCTCGGCACTGTCCACCTTGTTCCGATCCGAGACCAGGCCGACGCACCGCGCACTCGACGACGCTCGCGCCACCGTCGACGTTCTTCACGGTCTGATCGAAAGAGTGGGCAATCAGGGCGTCCACAGCTACGCCGAGTTGGTCGACTACCTCCCTGCGGTGTCGGCCGGCCAGCGCGCCAAACGCGGGCTGGCGGCCCACCTCCCGTCCAGCCCAGGCGTCTATCTGTTCCGTGGCCCGTCCGACGAGGTGTTGTACGTCGGCACCTCGAACAATCTCAAGCGTCGGGTGCGCAACTACTTCACCGGCTCCGAGACCAGGGGCCGGATGAAGGAAATGGTGAGTCTCGCCACTCGGGTCGACCATGTCGAATGCGCGCACGCACTCGAAGCCGGTGTTCGAGAACTGCGGCTGCTCTCGGCGCACATTCCCCCGTACAACCGACGCTCGAAGTTCCCCAAGAAGGGGTGGTGGATCACCCTGACAGACGAGGCGTTTCCGCGCCTGTCGATCGTTCGCGCGCCCACGCCGGACAGCCTCGGACCGTTCTCGGTTCGCCACGACGCCGCGGAGGCTGCCGCGCTGGTGGCGGAGTTCTGCCGTCTGCGCACGTGCACCCGCCGTCTGCCCCGTTCGGTTCGGCACGGTGACCACTGTCCGGCGGCCGATGTCGGCGGCTGCCCAGCGGCGTCGTCCGGGCCCCTGACGGCAGACGAGTACTCCATCGCTCCGAGGCAGTTTCTCGCGCTCGTGTGCGGCCAGGACGACGCGATCCTGCATTCCATGCGGGTCCGAGTCACCGAGCTCGCGGACAGAGAGCTCTACGAGACTGCAGCACGATTGCGCGACCGGATTGCCGTGACCGTCGACACGCTACGCAGAATGCATCGATCCGCGGCGGTGGCCGCCATTGCCGAACTCGTGGCGGCACGACGAACGCCGGAGGGAGGGTGGGAGTTGATCGTGGTGCGTTTCGGTCGTCTGGCGGGGGCGGCGGTGGCGCCGCGCGGAGTGCACCCGATGCCCGTCGTCGACGCCATCGCCGCGGCCGCCGAGACGGTGATACCCGATTCGACGCCGCTTCGAAGTGCACCGCCGGAGGAGGTCGCTCTCATTGCGTCGTGGCTGCGCACCGACGGGGTTCGAATCGTGCGGACCAGCAGTGGCTATTGCAGCCACGCACGTTCGGCGGGTTCGTGGGAGGGGTGGTGCCGAACGGCACGCGCCGCCGCGCGGCAGGAGTGGAGCCCGCGGAACGACCACTAGAGCAGGAGTGGAGCCCGCGGAACGACCGGCAGGGCAACCTGAGGAACTAGGGTTGGTCGCGTTGGGTGGAGCTCGTCGTATTTCGAGTTCGGGATGTGTGAGGAGCACAGATGATCAATGCCATCGTTTTGATCGACGCCGAGGCCGATTTGATTCCGGAGACAGCGCAGGCCGTGGCTGATGTCGAGGGTGTGTCGGAGGTCTACTCGTGTGCCGGGGATGTCGACCTGATCGCGATAGTCAAGGTGCGTGATCACGCGTCGATAGCCGAGGTGATCACCAAGCACATCAATCGGGTTCGGGGCGTGCGGAACACCACGACTCACATTGCGTTTCAGTCCTATTCGAGCGCAGATGTCGATGCCGGGTTCTCGATCGGCGAGTAGGGCCGGTCGATCAGTCGGCCATTGCCGTGGTGCAACGCGCCCAGTCGGCAAGTAGCTTTGCGGCGGCCCCCGAGTCGACAGTTGTTGCAGCAGTTGCCAATCCCGCTTGAATCCGATCGTGGAGATTGCCCGAGACACCTTGGTGCGCTGCAATGGCCGCGGCGGCGTTGAGCAGCACGGCGTCACGGACCGGTCCGTGTTCTCCGGCGAACACGCGATGGGCCACTGCGGCGTTGAACTGCGCGTCGCCGCCTCTGAGGGACTCGATGGGTGATCGGGCGATTCCGTAGTCGACCGGATCGATCGTCTCGATGGTCACGGACCCGTCGGACACCACATGCACGGTGGTGGTCGTGGACAGGGTGATCTCGTCGAGGCCGTCGTCTCCGCGCACGACGAGAACCGAGCTGCCGCGTCGGGCGAACACACCCGCTACCACTGGGACCAGATTCTCGAAAGCGCAGCCGATCAGGCCTGCGCGCGGGCGTCCGGGGTTTGTCAGTGGGCCCAGCACGTTGAAGACCGTCGGGATTCCGATCTCTTTGCGCGCCGGTCCGGAAAAGCGCAGTGCAGGGTGATGGATCGGGGCGAAGCAGAACCCGATTCCTACCTGGTCGACGCTCGACGCCACCTCGGCGGGCCCCAGGGTGACACGCACGCCCAGTGCTTCGAGTACGTCGGTGGTGCCGCTTTTGGACGACGCTGCGCGGTTGCCGTGTTTGACCACTCGTATTCCACTGGCGGCGACGACGATCGCCGCCATGGTCGAGATGTTGACGGTGTCGGCACCGTCTCCGCCGGTACCGACGACGTCGACTGCGTCACGATCGGTCTCCACCAGCTCCGCGTGCGCAAGCATCGAGTCGGCGAGCCCTTCGAGCTCCGCCGGCGTCGGGCCCTTCATCTTCAGAGCCACCCCGAAGGCAGCGATCTGGGCCGATGTCGCGTTGTCGGACATGATCTCGTCCATCACCCAGCCGGTGTCCGCGCTGGACAGGTCTGTGTTCGTGGTCAACGCGCCGAGAATTCGACGCCAGGTGCGCGGCTGATCGTCGTTGGTTGCTGCGGTCATGGTGGTTCTACCGGGCCCTTCTGCCGTCGATGCACTCGGTGCGGTGGAAGCTTAGTCAGGCGCTGTGTCGGGTGGCGCAGGCTGCAGGGCGTCCCACCCCAGCACTGCTCCTCCTCGGCGCTGGGCGAGGCCTGCCATCCGTGACCGCTCCTGCGAGCAGTGCAACGCGTCGAGCAGCTGCACCCGTTGCAACACCAGCGGCACGCCGTTGTCGACCCGGGGGCGGTACCCGACGCCGAACTCCGGTACGTCGACGGCGGGCCCGACCGAGTAGCCGTCCTGGGCGGCGATCGCTGCCGCGTCGTTCACTTCGTGTGCCGGCAACACCAGATGGTGTCGGAGTACCACCTCTGCAGCGGCGCTCCACACGGGCGCCGTGATTGCCGCCTCGTCGAGCACGGCCGAACATGCCTGGGCGTCGTCGAAGCAACGCGCCACTGTGACCAAGTCCTCGCGCGTGGGGTCCAACGGTTCCACTGTCGACCGCGAGAACAGTCTTCGAAACCACCCACCCTCGGTGCTCTTTGCCATGAGGCCAGCCTTGCACGACTGGACCCCACCGGTCCGGCCAGGGCCATCTACCTGCGCGGGAACAAGCAAGCGCCCGGATTCGTTGTGATGCGACGCGCCAAGAGCGGACCCGGATATGCCTTCCGTACTACGACGGGTCATACTTCTTTCTGTGACGAGCGCTGTAGGGACTCAAGGATCGGCAATCACCCAACGCGTGCACTCGCTGAACCGTCCCAATATGGTCAGCGTCGGCACGATCGTGTGGCTGTCGAGTGAACTCATGTTCTTCGCCGGGCTGTTTGCGATGTACTTCGTCGCGCGAGCCCAGGCGAACGGAAACTGGCCTCCGGAGCCGACCGAGCTGAACCTCGCTCTGGCCGTTCCGGTGACTGCCGTGCTGATCGCATCTTCGTTCACCTGCCAGCTGGGCGTGTTCGCAGCCGAGCGCGGAGATGTGTTCGGACTTCGACGTTGGTACATAGTCACGCTGGCGATGGGCGCGTTCTTCGTGACCGGCCAGGCGTACGAGTACTACCACCTGGTGCACGAGGGCACGACGATGTCGAGCAGCGTGTACGGCTCGGTCTTCTACATCACGACCGGCTTCCACGGACTGCACGTGATCGGCGGACTCATCGCCTTCGTATTCCTGATCACGAGAACTCTGGTCAGTAAATTCACGCCGGCGCAGGCCACCGCCGCCATAGTCGTTTCCTATTACTGGCACTTCGTCGACATCGTCTGGATTGCCCTCTTCGCGACGATCTACTTCATCCGCTAGTGACAGTCAGTACGCCAACGATAACGAACGAACGGATTCAGCCCCCGACGTTCGGTCCGTCCCGACACGACAAGGGATAGAAGATGAGTACATCTCCCCCAGCAGCATCCGGCGACCGAGACCCCGCCAAGACGAGAAGGCAACGCAAGACGCGCAGGCGCGTCACCGGTGCTCTCGTCCTGATGATGGGCCTACTGAGCGCGGGATTCCTCGCGTCGGCCCTGACTCCGGCTCCGCAGGTCGCCACTGCCGATACCGACTCGGCGGCCCTGATTCGCGAGGGCAAGCAGCTCTACGACACCTCCTGCGTGACGTGCCACGGTGTCAACTTGCAGGGCGTTCAGGATCGCGGACCGAGCCTCATCGGAGTCGGCGAGGCGGCTGTCTACTTCCAGGTGTCGAGCGGCCGCATGCCGGCGATGCGCAACGAGGCACAGGTGTTGCGCAAGCCGCCGAAGTTCGACGACAAGCAGATCGACGCTCTCGGTGCCTATGTTCAGGCAAACGGCGGTGGGCCAACGGTCATCCTCGACGAGAACGGCGACATCGCTCAGGAATCTCTGCGCGGCGACGACATCGCACGCGGTAGTGAGCTGTTCCGGTTGAACTGCGCCTCCTGCCACAACTTCACCGGTCAGGGTGGTGCCTTGTCCTCGGGCAAGTTCGCCCCCGATCTCGGGCCTGCGAACGAGCAGGAGATCTACACGGCCATGGTCACCGGGCCGCAGAACATGCCGAAGTTCTCCGATCGTCAGCTGACGATCGAGGAGAAGTCCGACATCATCGCGTACGTCAAGTCGGCACAGGACACCAAGGCCGCCGGTGGTTGGGGTCTGGCAGGCTTCGGTCCCGGTACCGAAATGGTCGCCGTGTGGATTGTCGGAATCGCCGCTGTTGTCGGCGCAACATTGTGGATCGGAGCTAGATCATGAGCGACGGTGATTCCGGTCGTAAAGACGACGACAACGTCGACGGCAAGAAAGCCGACGGTGTGAATCCCGAGAAGAAGTACTCCGACGAGGAACTTGCGGCCCTGAGCCGCGACGAGCTGGTCCAGCTCGGCACGAATCTCGATGGTGTCGATGTTGCGTTCCGCCGAAACCGCTGGGCCGTCGAGGGCACTCGGGCCGAGAAGCGTGCCGAACGCAGCGTGGCGATCTGGTTCGCCATTGCCGGGCTCTCGGCCGTCGCGTTCATCGGCGTCTACCTGTTCTGGCCCTGGCAGTACGCCGGAATCGGTGACGAGAACTACCACCTCTACTCGCTGTACACGCCGTTGATCGGCGGCACGATGGGCCTGGCGATTCTCGCAGTCGGCGTCGGTGCGGTGCAGTTCACCAAGAAGTTCATCCCCGAAGAGGTCTCCATCCAGGACCGCCACGACGGGAGTTCCTCGGAGACGGATCGCAAGACGCTGGTCGCCGAACTGGGTGATTCGCTCGAGACGTCGACCATCGGTCGACGCAAGGTGATCAAGCGCTCACTGATGTTGGGCGGTGGCGCACTGGGCGTCATGGCTGTGCTCCCCCTCGGCGGGTTGATCAAGAACCCATGGGCCAAGGGCGAAGATTCTCCATTGTGGGTATCCGGCTGGACTCCTCGCTACGATGGGGAGACCATTTACCTCCGACGAGACACCGGGCGACCGGAAGATGTCGTTCTCGTTCGGCCCGAGGACCTGGACGCTGGTGCCATGGAAACCGTGTTCCCCTTCCGCGAAGCGGACCGTGAGAGCGAGCACGATCTGCTCGTGTCACTCCGAGGGATTCGCAACGCCGTCATGCTCATCCGCCTGCGTCCCGACGACGCCAGCACGGTCGTCAAGCGCAAGGGTCAGGAGAGCTACAACTACGGCGACTACTACGCGTACTCCAAGATCTGCACGCACCTCGGCTGCCCCACATCGTTGTACGAGCAGCAGACGAACCGCATTCTCTGCCCTTGCCATCAGTCGCAGTTCGACGCGCTCGAGTACGCCAGGCCGATCTTCGGACCGGCAGCGCGCGCGCTGCCCCAGCTTCCCATCACCGTCAACGAGGAGGGATACCTGGTGGCTCGCGCAGACTTCCACGAAGCACTCGGTCCCGCCTTCTGGGAACGTCGACCGGAGCGTGATTCATGAGTCCTTCACTGCAAACCCTCGCAGCCAAGCAGGCGGACGACGTAGACAGTCGTTACCACTTGGCACCGGGACTTCGCCGTCAGATCAACAAGGTATTCCCCACCCACTGGTCGTTCCTGCTCGGCGAGATCGCGCTGTACAGCTTCGTGATCCTGCTGATCTCCGGTGTATTCCTCACCCTGTTCTTCGATCCGTCGCTCAGCGAGGTCGTCTACGACGGCAGCTACCTGCCGCTCAACGGTGTGACGATGTCGCGGGCCTACGCCACTGCTCTCGACATATCGTTCGAGGTTCGCGGTGGTCTGTTCATGCGACAGATTCACCACTGGGCCGCACTGATGTTCGCCGCGTCGATCATCGTGCACATGGCTCGCATCTTCTTCACCGGTGCGTTCCGTCGTCCCCGTGAAGCCAACTGGGTCATCGGCTGCCTGCTGCTGATCCTGGCCATGTTCGAGGGCTTCTTCGGATACTCCCTCCCCGACGACCTGCTCTCGGGCACCGGTCTTCGTGCCGCTTTCTCGGGCATCACGATGAGTATCCCGATCGTCGGTACTTGGCTGCACTGGCTGATCTTCGACGGCGACTTCCCAGGCACCATCATCATTCCGCGCCTGTATGTGGCGCACGTGCTGCTGCTGCCCGCCATCATCTTGGCTCTGATCGCCGCTCACCTGGCGCTGGTCTGGTACCAGAAGCACACCCAGTTCCCCGGACCGGGCCGCACCGAGAAGAACGTCGTCGGCGTTCGTATCCTCCCGGTGTTCGCGGTCAAGTCCGGTGCTTTCTTCGCAGTGACGTTCGGTGTGCTTGCCGCGATGGGTGGTCTGCTCCAGATCAACCCGATCTGGAACCTGGGCCCCTACAACCCTGCGCAGGTGTCGGCCGGGTCCCAGCCCGACTTCTACATGATGTGGACGGACGGCTTGGCTCGACTGTGGCCGGATTGGGACATCTACATCGCCGGGCGATACACCATCCCGGCAGTGTTCTGGGTCGCAGTCATCATGGGCCTGGTGTTCACGGTGATGATCGCCTACCCGTGGATCGAGAAGCGCCTCACCGGAGACACTGCGCACCACAACCTGCTGCAGCGCCCCCGCGACGTTCCTGTCCGCACGGGAATCGGCGCGATGTCGATCGCGTTCTACGTCGTTCTCACGCTCTCCTGCGTGAACGACCTGATCGCGTACAAGTTCGACATCTCGCTCAACGCCATGACCTGGATCGGCCGTGTCGGCCTCCTGATCATGCCGCCGCTCGCCTACTTCGTTGCGTACCGGTTCTGCATAGGTCTGCAGCGCAGTGACCGAGCAGTGCTCGAGCACGGAATCGAAACCGGAATCATCAAGCGGCTGCCGCACGGCCAGTACGTGGAAATCCACCAGCCGCTCGGCCCGGTGGACGATCACGGTCACCCGATCCCCCTCGACTACCAGGGTGCACCGGTACCCAAGAAGATGAACAAGCTCGGCTCGGCCGGCAAGCCCGGCTCGGGATCGCTGTTCACTCCGGACCCGGTGGCACAGAGTGCAGCTCTCGAGGAAGCCCACCACAAGGGTGAGCACGAGCAGCTCGCAATGCTCCGCAAGTACCAAGCGGGCATTGCAGGCAACGGCCACTCGAACGGTCACGCCGAGGGCAACGGGCACTCGAACGGCCACTCGAACGGCCACGCATCCGAGGGCAACGGCCACCAGGATGCCTCGATCGGCTCCGGTCGACAGGACAGCGACAGCGATCGCTGACATCTGACAAGTAACAACACGAAGGGCGGCACCGGCAACGGTGCCGCCCTTCGTGCATTGTCGACTCCTCCACCCGCAGCCATCGCGATCCGCTCACCCGTACACACCGAGGCCCCGATGGCCCTCCCCTCCCCCGGCGCAGCACGTTCGACCCGACAAGAGCGACGGGGGGCTCTCGGACTCGGGACTGTTCGGGCGAGGGGCTGTTCGGGTGAGGGACGACAGGGCTCAGGTAGCTGGACGGGGCTCTGGCAGTTGGACGGGGCTCTGGCAGTTGCACGACCGGTATTACTATCGGCATATGGTCCGCATACCCCTGACGCCAGGCGAGCTTGCCCGCGGTGCACGACTCGGTGCGGCGATACGTCGATCCCGAGGCAGTCGCACCATGACCGACGTGGCCGAGGCTGCGGGTATCTCGGTGGAAACGCTGAGGAAAATCGAGACCGGACGCATCCCCACTCCTGCCTTCTTCACTGTCGCGGCGTTGTGTGAGGCGCTGAACATCTCGTTGGACTCCGTAGCCGACTCCTCCTCCGACTCGACACCGAGACAACCCGAGGCCGACGCCTCCTGAGGGCAGGGCCTGACACCGACCTCGCGCACCGTCGCGCCCGGGTTACTCGCGTCCCGCCGTCCACAGTCCAGGTTCCATACGTACCCACGTCCCTGCTGTGCCGGTCGTTGACGGTGGGGTCATCCGGACATACCAAAAGGGGCCTCGATCGTTCGTGAGAACGATCGAGGCCCCTTTCAGGGTGAATCCGGGTCAGTGACGCTCGGCACCGACGTGGTACTCGAACACCAATCCCGCGGCCGCTGCGATCACGCAGAAGACACCGACGGCGATCAGCCACGGCTGGAAGAACGCGAATCCGATGGCCGTGATGGATGCGGCACCTGCCAGCACGATCGGCCAGAAGCTGCCCGGGCTGAAGAAGCCCAAGTCGCCTGCGCCGTCACTGACTTCGGCGTCGTCGAAGTCCTCCGGACGAGTATCGAGGCGACGTGCGACGAACCTGAAGTAGGTGCCGACGATCAGAGTCAGACCCACCGACAAGAAGATGGCGGTGACTCCGGCCCATTCCACTCCGGTACGGCTCAGCCCCGTGAACAACGCGTACACGATGCCGACCAGGAGAAAGAAGACAGTGAGGATCTCGAAGATCTTGGCTTCGATTTTCATATCAGCATGCTTCCTTGGTCAGTTGCCTTCGGCGACAGTGGCGGCGCGGGCGGTTCGGTCGGTCGCGAATGGCGACGTGCTCGTTGCGAGCGGGTTCTCGCCGATGGCTTCGAGGGCCTGCGCGTTGGTCAGAGCTTCTCCCCCATCGGACAGCGGCTTGCGAAGCTCGATGTACTGCTCGAACTTGTCAGGAGAGACCGCACGCACCTCGAAGTTCATCATCGAGTGGAATGTGCCACACATTTCGGTGCACCTACCGACGAAGGATCCTTCGCGCTCGATCTCGCTGATCTGGAAAATGTTGTCGGAGTGGTTCTCCTCGGGGTTCGGGAGAACGTCGCGCTTGAAAAGGAACTCCGGCACCCAGAAGCCGTGGATGACATCCGAGGACGCAAGCACGAACTCGATCCGCTTACCGGTCGGAAGAACCAGAACCGGGACCTCTTCACTGGTGCCGACGGTTTCGATCTTGTTGTAGTGCAGGTAGGACAGGTCCTGCGGGCTTGCTCCGTGGATTGCTCCAGGAACGAACTCGCCGTCCGCGCTTCCCTCGGCACCTTCACCAGGGGTAGCCGCGGCCTCTGCTGCCGCCTGCTCTTCCTCGTCGGTGCCCTCGTACTTGGCCGTACCGTCCTTGAGGTCGATGGTCCGGTAGCCGAACTTCCAGTTCCACTGGAACGCGGTGACGTCCACCTGCACATCGGGGTTGGGCTGCTTCTCGTCGACGTAGTTCTGCACCACGACGGTGAAGTAGAACAAGACGGCGATGATCACGAACGGAACCGCCGTGTAGAACAGCTCGAGCGGAACGTTGTACGCGGTCTGCCGTGGGAACTCCGGTGAGTTCTTCTTCTTACGGTGGAAGAGCACCACCCAGAAGATCAGGACCCACACGACAATACCCATGACCAGGGCCGCAATGACCGACCACGTCCATAGGTCGCCGATGCGTCGCCCCTGCGGGGTGACGCCCGAAGCGAAACCGAAATTGAGTACGTTGTCGCTGCTGATGGAACAGCCCGACAGCATCAACGCGGCTACACCGAGAAATGCTGTCAGCCCCGCTCGCCGAAGGATCCGACTCTGCGCCACGTTCACGCCTTCCTGATTGCCCACCACTGAAGAATAAGGGTTTCCACATGGAGACGCCCTAGTACTACGCAGCGTAGACCAAAGCCGGCCGGAGACCACCCTTGGGTCGTTACCTACGTTGGGGCGTGTCTGCGGCATACTCGGTTCCTGACCTTCTGTCCCGCTGACGACCTTCGCGGAGACCGGACCGGTGCCACCCCAGACTGGATTGTCCCCAACTGCGAGAAGAGGTAGCAGACGCTGTGTGTGGACTGCTCGGAGTACTCACGTCTCACGGAACGACCGCCACCGAGGTCGAACTCGTGAGTTCGGCCACCCATTGCATGCGCCATCGGGGTCCGGACGAGCCCGGTGGCACGTGGCACGACGACGACGTCGTCTTCGGGTTCAATCGCCTGGCCTTCATCGACATCGAGCACTCGCATCAGCCGATGCGATGGGGCCCACCCGAGTCACCGGACCGATATGCGCTGGTCTTCAACGGTGAGATCTACAACTACCTCGAGTTGCGCGCTGAACTCACACGCGATCACGGTGCACAATTCGCCACCGAGGGAGACAGCGAGTCGATCATCGCTGCGTTCCACTACTGGGGTGCCGGTGCTGTCGAGCGGTTGCGCGGCATGTTCGCCTTCGCCGTCTGGGATACGGAGACCCGAGAGATGTTTCTCGCGCGCGATCCGTTCGGCATCAAACCGCTGTTCCTGGCCACCGGTCCTGGCGGCACCGCGTTCGGTAGCGAGAAGAAGAGCGTGCTCGAGCTGATGGAGCGGATCGGAGTCGATGCCGATCTCGATGCCCGCGCCACCGAGCACTACACGGTGCTGCAGTACGTTCCCGAGCCCGAAACTCTGCACGCAGGCATCCGGCGCCTCGAATCCGGTTGCTATGCCACCCTGTCCCCCGGCACCCCGCCGAAGTTCACCCGCTACTTCACTCCGAAATTTCCGGTGCAGCCGTTCGCACCAGGCAGCGCCAAGGCTCGCTACCAGGAAATCGCAGAGGCGCTGGAAGATTCGGTGGCCAAACACATGCGCGCCGACGTCACGGTCGGCTCGTTCCTCTCGGGCGGCATCGATTCGACGGCCATCGCGGCTCTTGCCATTCGGCACAATCCCGATCTGATCACCTTCACCACCGGGTTCGAGCGTGAGGGCTACTCCGAGGTCGATGTCGCAGCGGAGTCGGCGGCCGCCATCGGGGCTCGCCACATCGTGAAGGTCGTCGGGCCGGAGGAGTTCGCGGCATCGATCCCCGAGATCGTCTGGTATCTGGACGATCCCGTGGCCGATCCCGCGCTCGTACCGCTGTACTTCGTCGCCAAGGAAGCCCGCAAGCACGTCAAAGTCGTGCTGTCCGGCGAGGGCGCGGACGAGTTGTTCGGTGGCTACACCATCTACCGCGAACCGTTGTCGTTGAAGCCGTTCGAGTCGCTTCCGGCATTCCTGCGGCGCGCGGCCGGCGCGCTGAGCGAGAGAATTCCGGAGGGCACGCGGGGTAAGAGCCTGTTGCATCGCGGCTCGATGACACTCGAAGAGCGGTACTACGGCAACGCGCGCAGTTTCAACGACGCCCAGTTGCGATCGGTGCTGCGCGAGTTCCGATCCGAGTGGACTCACCAGGACGTCACCGCACCGATCTACGCACAGTCGCAAGGATGGGACCCGGTGGCACGCATGCAGCACCTGGATCTGTTCACCTGGCTGCGTGGAGACATTCTGGTCAAGGCCGACAAGATCACCATGGCGAATTCGCTCGAGCTCCGAGTTCCGTTCCTGGACTCGGAGGTCTACAAGGTTGCCGAGAAGTTGCCGCTCGATCAGAAGATCACCAAGGACACCACCAAATATGCGCTTCGGCAGGCATTGGAAGGAATCGTTCCCGGCCACGTGCTGCACCGCGCGAAGTTGGGATTCCCGGTGCCGCTACGTCACTGGCTGCGGGGTCCGGAGCTGTTCGACTGGGCTCATCAGCAGATCGCCGATTCACAGACCGATCACCTGCTGAACAAGCAGGCGATCATCGCCATGCTCGACGATCACCGCGCCGGAAAGTCCGACCACAGCCGACGACTGTGGACCCTGATCATCTTCATGGTCTGGCACGGGATCTTCGTCGAGAAGCGCATCGTGCCGCAGATTGCCGAACCGGAGTACCCGGTCACGATCTGAGCTCGGTCGTCCCGCCCATCGGGCGGGACGACCGAATCGTTCAGGCAGGTAGCAGGGCTCCGATGTCCTCGCCCGCCTCGGTGCCGTACGCCGCACTGAGCCGCTTGACTGCGTCGTCGCGGTTCAGGCTCCATTCCTGGGTCCCGGTGGTTTCGAGAATCAGAACTGCGACCAGTGAACCGAGTTGCGCCGCACGTTCGATGCTCGCTCCGGCACGGTGTGCAGTGAGGAAACCGGCCCGGAAACCGTCGCCGACACCCGTCGGGTCGACCTTGCTCGTCTCCGGGACGACGCCGATGTGGGTGTGCTGCCCGCCCTTGGCCACGATGTCGACGCCGCGCTTGCCCAGTGTGGTGATCCGAAGTTCCACCTTCTCGGCGATGTCGGCGTCGGACATGCCGGTCTTCTGCTTGAGCAGCGCCCATTCGTATTCGTTGGTGAACAGATACTCCGCGCCGTCGATCAACTCGGCTGCCTGCGCGGCGTCGAGTCGGGCGAGCTGTTGGGACGGGTCGGCCGCGAATGGGATGCCTGCTGCGCGGCACTGCGCGGTGTGAGCCGTCATCGCATCGGGGTCGTTTGCACCGATGAGAACCAAATCCAACTCGTGCTGGTTCGCCAACGACTGGATCGAGATATCGCGAGCCTCGCTCATTGCCCCGGGGTAGAAGGACGCAATCTGCGCCATGTCCTGGTCGGTGGTGCAGACGAAGCGCGCGGTGTGAGCGGTTGCGGACACGCTCACACCGCTGCAGTCGACTCCGTGTTCTTCGAGCCAGGCGCGGTATTCGGAGAAGTCAGGTCCCACAGCTCCGACGAGCAGTGGCTCTCCACCGAGGACTCCGAGTGCGTACGCAATGTTTCCGCCGACTCCCCCTCTGCGGATCACCAGATCGTCCACCAGAAAGCTCAACGAGATGTTCGAGAGCTGGTCGGCGACGATCTGCTCGGCGAACCGTCCGGGGAATCGCATCAGATGGTCGGTCGCTATCGAGCCGGATACCGCGAGAGTCACGAAGGAGGGCCTTTCGATTCGGGTTGCTGAATTATCGAACAGTCAGACGAGCAGACACGACTGTGACCGATACACGCATGCGTGTATCGGTCACAGTCGTTTACGAGTCAGCTCAGTTGAACGAGTCGCCGCACGCGCACGATCCGGTGGCGTTCGGGTTGTCGATCGTGAACCCCTGCTTCTCGATCGTGTCCACGAAGTCGATGGATGCACCCTCGACATACGGGGCGCTCATCCGGTCGACTGCGAGGGTGACGCCGTTGAAGTCGACCGCGAGGTCGCCGTCGAGGCTTCGGTCGTCGAAGAAGAGCTGGTAGCGCAGTCCCGCGCATCCACCTGGCTGCACAGCGATACGCAGTGCGAGGTCGTCGCGGCCTTCTTGATCCAGCAACGCCTTGGCCTTCGCCGATGCGGTCTCGGTCATGGTGACCTTGTGCGCCGTGGTCTCGGTCGTTGTGGTCTCATTCGAAACGGTCATGGGCTCTCCCTATCAGTCGTACAAAACCCGTGAACTACACAACCGTACTCCCGGTGGCTGTATTCCTCACGCCCGCCGCCTCGGATCGACGTGAGAATCGGCTACCTCGGTTGCGACGCGCGCGGCCAGCTGCTCGAGCTGGTTCGCCGCATCGGACATCGCCACCTCCACCGAGCCGGCGAACTCGCTGATCGAATGTGCGGCCGCGATACCCGCCGCGACCAGTTCGTCCTCGGTCAATGTGACCTGGCCTGCGAGCACGATGGTGTCGACGCCGGTGGCACCACCTGCGGCCGCGATCCTGGTCACCAGCTTGCCTCGCAGCGACTGCGAGTCGAACTTTCCCTCACCCGTCAACACCAGGTCGACGCTGTCGAGCAGTTCCTGCTGCCCGGTTCGCTCTGCGACGACGACGGCCCCGGGTTGCTGCCTGCCGCCGAGCGCGAACAGGGCGGCGCCGATACCGCCGGCGGCCCCCGATCCGGGCCGGTCCGCGACGTCGTGACCCGCGGCGGAGAGCACGGCCGCCCAGTCTGCGTTCAGCTCTTCGAGTCGATCGGCCGTCTCGCCGTCGGCACCCTTCTGTGGGCCGAACACCCGCGCCGCCCCCGCGGTGCCCAACAGCGGATTCTCCACGTCCGACGCGGCGACGAGGTCGATTCCGGACATCCGGGCGACGGCAGATCCCAGGCCACCCAGTGCGCGAATCAGTCCGCGGCCGCCGTCGGTGGTACTGCTGCCGCCGAGTCCGACGAAGATCGTCCGCGCCCCGCTGCCGAGCGCTGCGACGAGGAGTTGCCCCACGCCGTAGCTGCTGGCTTTGAGCGCCGACAGTGGGCTCGGCGGACCGTCGAGCAGGTGCAGACCGCATGCCTGCGCCGATTCGATGTAGGCGGTCGTGTCGTCGAGCAGCCACCGAGCTCGCACCGAAGTCCCCATCGGTCCGTCGACGTCGGCGAACTGCACGGTGCCGATCCGCGAGGCCAGGACCTCGACGAAGCCAGGACCGCCATCCGATTGCGGGGCCAGTTCGAGTTCGTCCTCGGGCCGAACCGATGCCCACCCCCTGGCAATGGCCTCGGCGGCGTGCGCTGCAGTCAGGGTGTCTCCGAAGGAATCCGGCGCAATCATCACTCGCATCGTGGAAAGTCTAGGGCCGCAGCACACGGACGGCATCCGGTGATCGGCAAGCTGACCTGGCCGGTGTTCGAAATCGATACCTCATCCCATACTCTGGTTGTGTGAAGCTGCTACGCCGTGGAAACTCCGATAATTCGGACGAAGAGAACTCGAACGGATCCGGGTCGACTGTGTCCGGGGCCGAGCCCGCATCTCCGGTGTCTCTCGGCAAGGGACGGCCCACGCCCAAGCGCCGCGATGCCGAGTCCCGACGACGCGGACCGGTTGCTCCGGCACCGCTGACGAGCAAAGAGGCGCGCGAGCGCCGCAAGGCGAACAAGGGCAGCAAGGAAGATCGCAAAGCCGCCTCGAACGAGCGCCGCGCAGCTGCCGCAGAACGTCGCGCTCGCATGCTTGCCGGCGAAGACAAGTATCTACTGCCCCGAGACAAGGGCCCGGTGCGTGCATACGTTCGCGACATCGTCGACGCCAGGCGCAACCTCGTCGGCCTGTTCATGCCGCTCGCACTGATCCTGATCTTTGCGCTTTTCCTCGAGCCCGCGGTGCAGGCCTACGTCACCCTCGGCATGTTCGTGATGATGCTCTTCATGGTCGGCGAGGGAATCTACCTCGGCAAGATGATCAACAACAAGGTTCGCGCACGCTTCCCCGACACTCCGGACGGCGGCTTCAAGATCGGGTGGTACGCCTTCGTTCGGGCATCTCAGATCCGGAAGATGCGCGCGCCCAAACCGCGAGTCAGCGCCGGCGCGGCTGTCTGACGTCGGTGGGTGAGCCGACTCGAACCCTCGTGCTCGGCGGTGCCAGGTCAGGTAAGTCCGCCCACGCGGAGTCCCTTGCCACCGCCGGGCCGGTCCGCTACCTCGCCACCGGCAGGCGTGACGCCTCCGATGAGGATTGGCAGCGTCGCATCGACCGCCATCGGGCGTCGAGACCGACCGACTGGACAACCGTGGAGACGGTCACCTCACTCGCAACGGTCGTCTCGCAACCGTGGAACGGCACCACCGTCGTCGACGATCTCGGAACCTGGCTGACGGGCATGTTGGACGATGCCGGGGCGTGGGAGCTCCCGCGCGGCACGATCGCACCGGCCGTCGAAGACCTGGTCACCGTGGTGGAGAACTGCCCGTCCACCCTCGTGCTCGTCAGCCCCGAAGTGGGCCTGTCGGTGGTACCGGAATCGAGTTCAGGACGCCTCTTTCGAGATGAGCTCGGACTGCTCAATTCTCGACTTGCGGCGGTATGTGACAGAGTTCTGCTCGTCGTCGCAGGACTCGCGCTGAACCTCAAAGAACCCCCGGCGGACCTCACCACCGCGAAAGGCACAGTGTGACAACTTCTTCGGACGTGAACTCGGCGTCGTCACCGTTTCGTCCGGTCACCGCACCGTCCGACTCGGCTCGATCTGCCGCTGCGGACCGCCAACGTCAGTTGACCAAGCCTGCTGGGAGTCTCGGCCGACTCGAAGAGTTCGGTGAGTGGATCGCGTCCTGCCAGGACCGCTGCCCGCCGCGGTCGCTCGAACGAGTGCGGGTCGTGGTGTTCGCCGGCGATCATGGCGTGGCGGCGCACGGAGTCTCCGCCTACCCCGCCGAGGTGACGGGCCAGATGGTGGAGAACATCCGCGCCGGCGGTGCGGCTGTCAACGTACTCGCCGATATCGCCGGTGCCACGGTTCGGGTTGTCGACATCGCGGTCGACTCCGATATGGATCCTTCGGTGTCCGCGTTCAAGATTCGACGGTCCAGCGGATCCATCGACCGTGAGGATGCACTGACCGAGGACGAGGTTCGAGCCGCGATCGCCGCCGGAGCCGCCATCGCCGACGAGGAAGTGGACGGCGGCGCAGATCTTCTCATCGCAGGAGATATGGGCATCGGAAACACCACTCCTGCAACGGTATTGATCGCCACCCTGACCGACACCGAGCCGGTTGCCGCGGTCGGACGCGGCACTGGAATCGACGATGCGGGATGGATCAGGAAGACCGCGGCGATCCGCGACGCGATGCGTCGAGCACGACCTGTCGCCAAGAACCCGACAGATCTGTTGCGGGTGGCCGGCGGTGCCGACATCGCAGCGCTGGCCGGGTTTCTCGCGCAAGCCGCTCATCGACGCACGCCGGTGATCCTGGACGGCCTCGTGGTGACCGCGGCTGCCTTGGTGGCCGAGGACGGCGCGGCCGGGGCGCGGAAATGGTGGGTTGCCGGGCATCGCTCGGCGGAACCGGCCCACTCGCTTGCGTTGCGGCACTTGCGTCTGGAACCGATCGTGGAGCTGAACATGCGACTCGGTGAGGGCTCTGGTGCCCTCGCGGCGCTCCCCCTCGTTCAGGCGGGCGTCGGCACCTTGAACTCCATGGCAACCTTCGCCGATTCCGGAGTCAGCACCGGCGACAGCGAAATTCGCTGACAGTGCGTAGGCGAGCCGACGGGCTATTGCTCGCGTTCTCCTGGCTGACGGTGCTGCCGATACGAGGGCCGGAGGAGATCGATCGCGGCGCGGCCGGGCGAGCGATCGCACACGCTCCGCTCGTCGGCCTGTTCCTGGGCGGTGTCGCGTCCGCAGTTCTGTGGGTGACGGTTGCGGCCGGTCTGTCGCCAATGCTCGGGGGCTTGATCTGCGTCGCCGTCGCGGCGCTGCTGACCAGAGGCATGCATCTCGACGGGTTGGCCGATACCGCCGACGGGCTCGGCTGTTACGGACCTGAAGAACGGGCGCGCGAGATCATGAAGTCCGGCAGCGCAGGCCCGTTCGGCGTTGCCGCGGTTGCGCTGGCGCTCGGAATCCAGGCTGCCGCACTGGGCCAGCTTGCCCAGCAGCACCTGTGGTGGGCCATCGCGATCATCCCGGTGGTCGGCCGCGTGTGGGTCGTCCTCGGTTGCCGACGAGGAATCGATGCAGCGGCACCGAACGGCTTCGGCGCGCTCGTGGCAGGAACCCAGTCGGCAGTCGCGGTGGGACTGTGGCTGGCCGCGGCGGCGGCCGTGTCGATCTTCGCCCGACCCGAACGCCCCTGGCAGGGACCGTTGGTCGTGGTCGTCGCGATGGTTGCTGCGGTCGTCGTCGCTCGCCACTGCGTCCGACGCTTCGGGGGGCTGTCCGGCGATGTGCTGGGAGCCGGAATCGAAACCACCACCGCGCTCACCGCGATCGGGTTGTTGGTGGGCAGTTAGCGGAGCGTGGTCATCCAGCCGTGGGTATCGGCGAACGTACCGCGCTGGATTCCGGTGAGCGTGTCGCGCAGGGCGAGGGTGATCTCCCCTGGTTCGCCGCCTGCGATCTCGAATGTTCCCTCGGTGGACTTCACACTTCCGACGGGGGTGATGACGGCCGCTGTCCCGCAGGCGAACACCTCGGTGATCTCACCCGAGTCGGCACCCTTGCGCCACTCCTCGGTGGAGATGCGGCGCTCCTCGACGGGAATGCCCGCGTCCGTTGCCAACGCCAGCAAGGAGTCTCGGGTGATGCCGGGTAGGAGTGATCCGGACAGCGACGGTGTCACCAACCGAGCATCGGATCCCGAGCCGAGGACGAAGAACAGGTTCATTCCGCCCATCTCCTCGACGTAGCGGCGCTCGATGGCATCGAGCCAGACCACCTGATCGCACCCCTCGTCGCTGGCCTGGGCCTGCGCGAGGAGCGATGCCGCGTAGTTGCCCGCGAACTTGGCATCGCCTGTGCCACCCGGTGCTGCTCGCACGTACTCGGTCGAGAGCCAGACGCTGACGGGCTTGACCCCCCTCGGGAAGTACGCACCTGCGGGCGAGGCGATCAGCATGTAGCGGTAGGAGTCGGCGGGGCGGACGCCGAGGCCCGCCTCGGTGGAGAACATGTACGGCCGGATGTACAGCGCGTCTTCGCCGCCGGCCGCGGGCACCCAGTGGTGATCGAGCTCGAGGAGCTTCTCGATCGATCCGACGAAGAGCTCGTCCGGCAGTTCCGGCATGGCGAGCCGTCGGGCCGAGGATCGGAAGCGTTCGGCGTTGGATTGCACCCGAAACGTCGCGAGGTCGTCGTTGGGCTGACGGTAGATCTTGAGGCCTTCGAAAATGGCCTGGCCGTAATGCAGCACCATCGCAGCGGGGTCCAGCTCGATCGGACCGTAGGGAGCGACGGTCGCGTCGTGCCAGCCGCGGTCGCGGGTGTAGTCGATGTACACCATGTGGTCGGTGAAGTGCTTTCCGAATCCGGGTGCAGCGAGCACCGCGTCGCGCTCGGCCGGTGTGGCGGGCGAGGGATGCTGTACGTACCTGAATTCGGAAACACCTGTCATGCCCGAGATCCTATCGTGGTGGTCACAGGCGCTCGCGCAGTCACCTGGTCTTCGCAGCGACGAATGGCGGCGCGACCACCTCGCATCGCAACGCTCGGCCCCGGACGTCCACCTCGACCTCCGATCCCACCTCGGGCGCAGCCTCGGACTCGAGTAGGGCAAGGGCGATCCCCACCTTGAGCGACGGCGAGAAAGTACCGGACGTCGTCGTTCCGATCCGCTGCCCCGACACCCGTACTTCGAGGCCCGGCCGGAGCACACCGCGGTCGAGAGCAACGAGCCCGCGCAGCACTCGCGTCGGTCCGCTCGCTTTCTCCGCAGCGAGCGCCTCCTTGCCCCAGAACGCGTCCTTCTTCCAGCCGATCGCCCAGCCGCATCGTGCTTGCAGGGGCGAAATGTCCAGTGCGAGTTCGTGTCCGTGCAGCGGGTATCCCATCTCGGTGCGCAGTGTGTCTCGTGCTCCGAGCCCGCACACCTGCCCGCCGCGGGATCGCACAGCAGCCATGAGCGCGCGGAACAACGGCTCGACCTCTGCCGCCGGTGGGATCAGTTCGTATCCGTGCTCGCCGGTGTAGCCGGTTCGGCACACCCGTACCGGCACCGAGTTCCACGTCGCATCCTCGAACGCCATGTAGTCCATGTCGGTCGGCAGACCCAACTCCTGCAGTACATCTGCCGATACCGGTCCCTGTACCGCGAGGACCCCGAAGTCGCGGTGCTGGTTCACCACCGACACCCCGGCTGGTGCCTGCGCCGCCATCGCCGCGACGACATCGGCGGTGTTGGCGGCGTTCGGGACCAGGAAAACCTCGTTCTCGGAGACGTAGTACGCGATCAGGTCGTCGACGACGCCACCGGATTCGGTGCAGCACAAGGTGTACTGCGCCTTACCCGGCCCGATCCGATTCAGGTCGTTGGTCAGCACCGAGTTCACGAACGCGGCAGCGCCGGGTCCGGTCACCGAGGCCTTGCCCAGATGCCCGACGTCGAAGAGGCCGACGGCCTCTCGTACTGCCGTGTGCTCGACGACGACTCCGGCATACGACACCGGCATGGTCCAACCGCCGAAAGGCGCGAATGTCGCGCCCAATTCGGTGTGCACGGCGTGAAGTGGTCCCTCGATCAGCTCGGTGTCGGTCATGGCGGTCACGCTAGCTCACATCGCGGCCGTTGCGGGCCCGGCAGACCGACTGCATCCCTCGACGAGTCGTCACTAGGATCGAGGTACGTACACGTCAACCCCTACAGGAGCAGCCACGTGCCTTCCCCCTCGACGCCTTCCCGCACCCTCGGACCCGACCTGGTCCTCGCGGGCAAGCTCGGTAAGAAAGTCGACGTTCTCGTCGTCGCGCTGAGTACCAGTGATGGCGATCTCGAACTCGCCATCACCGACGACATCGCCGACGATGCCGTTGCCACTGCGCTACTCGACGCTTTCGAGTCCGTCGGTGCCACCGGCAAGGCCGACGAACTGGTGCGCATTCCGGCACCATCGGGCCTGTCCGTGGACAGCGTGCTGGCCGTCGGCCTCGGTAGTGCAGGCGACATCGACAGCGAGCGGATCCGCCAGTCGGCCGGAACCGCAGCCCGGGCGCTCAAGGGCGTCGACACGGCCGCGACGACGTTGTCGGCTCTCGATCTCGGTGCGGCCGCGGAGGGCTTCTTTCTCGGCGCGTATCAATTCACCGAGTTCAAATCGGCATTGTCGGCACCGAAGTCCGACGCACTTCCGCTTGCTCGCGTCGAGCTGCTCGTCCCCGACACCCGCTCCAAGGAAGCCAAGAACGACCTGGCAAGGTCGCTCGCCATCGCCGAATCCGTGGCTGTGGCACGAGATTTCGTCAACACCCCGCCGAGCCATCTCTATCCGGAGGAGTTCGCGGCGCAGGCCAAGGCGCTGGGTACGGCTGCAGGCTTGAAGGTCGAGATCCTGGACGACAAGACGCTGGAGAAGGACGGCTACGGCGGCATTCACGGCGTGGGCAAGGGTTCCTCACGCCTGCCGCGACTGGTTCGGCTGACGCACTCGGGCGGTAAGCGAGGCGCGAAGAAGGTCGCTCTGGTGGGCAAGGGAATCACGTTCGACACCGGCGGCATCTCCATCAAGCCCGCTGCGGGCATGGAGAACATGACCTCGGATATGGGAGGTGCCGCTGCGGTCGTCGCGACGGTGATCCTGGCCGCGAAGGTCGGTCTGCCACTCGATGTGATCGCGACCGTCCCGATGGCCGAGAACATGCCCTCGGGCACCGCTCAGCGTCCGGGCGATGTACTCACCCAGTACGGCGGCATCACCGTCGAGGTCATCAACACCGACGCCGAAGGCCGTTTGGTGTTGGCCGACGCGATCGTGCGTGCCTGCGAGGACGATCCGGATTACCTCATCGACACCGCGACACTGACCGGAGCTCAGGTGGTCGCGCTCGGTAATCGAACGCCTGGTGTCATGGGTACCGACGATTTCCGCGACCGGGTCGCGGCGATTTCTCGGGCGATCGGCGAGAACGGCTGGGCGATGCCGTTGCCGAAGGAGATTCGAGGTGAGCTCGATTCCAAGGTGGCCGATCTGGCGAATGTCACCAACGGCAGAGCCGGGGGAATGCTGGCGGCGGCACTGTTCCTGAAGGAATTCGTCGCCGACGGAGTCGAATGGGCTCATATCGATGTCGCCGGCCCGGCGTACAACACCGGTGGGCCATTCGGGTACACCGGCAAGGGCGGCACCGGAGTTCCGGTACGGACGATGTTCGCGGTCCTCGAGGACATCGCCCAGAACGGCTGATCGTCTCGGTTCGTGCGTGCGGACAGGTGTCCGCACGCACGGGCGAGATCAGAGATCTCGCTGCTGCTGTTCGCGCTTCTTGATGACCTTCTGGCGGGCGTCGTGATCGCGCATGCGCTGGGGGTAGCCGGTCTTGCGAACGTCGTACACCGGGATCTTCAGGTCGGATCCGACCTTTCGTACATATTTTTCATCGAGTGGCCGACGCGTCCATTCGCCGTCGTTCGCGATCAGCACGACGGTCAGTGGAGTGACCGTCGTCTTGGGTTCGACGTAGGCCTCCACACCGATTCGGGTGGCGCTCCAATCGGCCAGGTACTGGGCAACCGACCCCTCCGGGGCCCGTTTCGCGCCTCCGCCGCTTCGCTTGAGTCGATCGAACAATCCCACGAGAACGTCCTTTTCTAGCGGCCGATGGACCACCGGTTCTGGTGTCCGAATGTTGTTACTCACCAGTTTGCCAGGCGTGTTGCACGCCCTAGGGGAACGGCGGGGCGACAACAATGGAAGGATGACATTAGAGGGTTCAGCTCTCTTGATAGTGAACCAAGGCTCGTGAAGTGAGTAAGTGAATTGCCGAGAGGGAGTGTCTGCGTGGGCGCTGTGTCGAGCAGAGCACGCTCGACCGGTGCCGTGTGCACCGGTGCCTCCGTCGGACGGAATCACGCAACTCTCGTCCATGAACCCTGTTCCGCCAGCACAATGGTCTACGACCACAAGTCGTAAGAACTACATCACCCGCATACAACTGTCGAGGAGTCAACAGACATGGCCTTCTCCGTCCAGATGCCAGCTCTTGGTGAGAGCGTCACCGAGGGAACTGTCACGAGGTGGCTCAAACAAGAAGGCGACACCGTCGAAGTCGACGAGCCATTGCTCGAAGTCTCCACGGACAAGGTCGATACCGAGATCCCGTCGCCTGCTGCCGGTGTTCTGACCAAGATCGTCGCTCAGGAAGACGACACCGTCGAGATCGGTGGTGAGCTCGCTCAGATCGGTGACGCAGACGAGGCTTCCTCGTCCGACGCACCGGCCGAGGAAGCCCCCGCTGCCGAGGAGTCGGCATCCGAGGAGCCCACGCCCGCAGCCGAGCCCGAGCCGCAGGCCGAGCAGGAAGCACCCGCGTCGAGTGCGTCGTCCGACTCGTCCGGATCCGGCACGCCGGTGACGATGCCCGAACTGGGCGAGTCCGTCACCGAAGGCACCGTGACTCGGTGGCTCAAGGCGATCGGTGACGAGGTTGCCGTCGACGAGCCTCTGCTCGAAGTGTCCACCGACAAGGTCGACACCGAGATCCCGTCCCCGGTGGCCGGAACTCTGCTCGAGATCTCCGCCGAGGAAGACGACACCGTCGCCGTCGGTGGCCAGCTCGCCGTCATCGGATCGGGATCGCCGGCCGAGAAGTCCCCCGAGCCCGAGCCCACCCCGGAGCCGAAGGCCGAGGAGCCGAAGGCCGAGGAGCCGAAGAAGGAGGCTCCCAAGCAGGAAGCTCCGAAGGCCGAGCCGAAGCCGGAGCCCAAGCAGGAAGCTCCCAAAGCCGCTCCCGCCAAGGAGTCGGCATCGTCGGGTGAATCCACCCCGTACGTCACTCCCCTGGTGCGCAAGCTGGCATCGGACAACGACGTCGACCTGTCGAGCGTCAAGGGCACCGGTGTCGGTGGTCGCATCCGCAAGCAGGATGTGCTCGCTGCAGCCGAGGCCAAGAAGGCTCCGGCAGCACCCGCCGCCGATGCTGCACCTGCGGCTGCGTCGAAGCCGGCCGCACCGGCCACAGCCGGTGTACGCCCGGAGCTGGCGCATCTTCGCGGAACCACGCAGAAGATCAACCGGATTCGCCAGATCACCGCGAAGAAGACGCGCGAGTCGCTGCAGACCTCTGCTCAGTTGACGCAGACGTTCGAGGTCGACGTGACGAAGATCGCCGGTCTGCGCACCAAGGCCAAGGCGAAGTTCGCCGAGAACGAGGGCGTCAACCTGACGTATCTGCCGTTCTTCGCGAAGGCGGTCGTGGAGGCCCTCAAGGCTCACCCGAACGTCAATGCGAGCATCAACGAGGACGCGAAAGAGATCACGTACCACGCTGACGTGCACCTCGGCATTGCCGTGGACACCGAGCAGGGTCTGCTCTCCCCCGTGATCCACAATGCGGGTGATCTCTCGCTGGCCGGGTTGGCACGGGCGATCAACGACATCGCTACCCGCGCTCGTTCTGGCGGCCTGAAGCCCGACGAGTTGGCCGGTGGCACGTTCACGATCACCAACATCGGTAGCCAGGGTGCGTTGTTCGACACCCCGATCCTGCTTCCGCCGCAGGCGGCCATGCTCGGCACGGGCGCGATCGTCAAGCGTCCTGTTGTCGTCAAGGACGACTCGGGCAACGAGTCCATCGGTGTTCGCTCGATGTGCTACCTGCCGCTCACCTACGACCACCGACTGGTGGACGGAGCCGATGCGGGACGCTTCCTGACCACGATCAAGCAGCGTCTCGAAGTGGCCTCGTTCGAGGCCGATCTCGGCCTGTAGACCACCGGCGAATCTCGCGTCTCGAGTAGCCTCGTAGTAGCGCGACACATTCGCATCGGAGTCTCGACCAGTGAGGCACGAACCGTGCAGACCCGGGGCATCATTCGTTCGCGAATGATGCCCCGGTTTGCGTCAAGGAGGCTTTCGTTCACATGCGCGTAGTCATTGCGGGTTCATCCGGATTGATCGGCACGGCTCTGGTTGCGGCCCTGCGGGGCCGAAGCCACGATGTCACTCGACTCGTTCGGCGATCGCCCGCCGGACCCGACGAGTCGCAGTGGGATCCGGCACGCGGCAGCATCGACTCGGCCACGCTGCGCGGTGCCGACGCGGTCGTCAATCTCTGTGGTGTCGGCATCGGCGACAAGAGGTGGTCCGGCGCGTACAAACAGTTGATTCGCGACAGCCGTATCGCCCCGACCGAGGTACTCGCCGGGGCCGCCGCCGACGCCGGTGTTCCGACGCTGATCAATGCCAGCGGGGTCAACTTCTACGGCGACACCGGCGATCGGGTCGTCGACGAGACCGCACCCGTCGGTGACGGATTTCTGGCCGAGGTCTGTCGCGATTGGGAGGACGCCACCTCTGCAGCGTCGACGGCGGGGGTGAGAACGATCATGCTGCGCAGCGGTGTGGTGCTCTCGCAACGAGGGGGGATGCTGGGCAAGCTTCGCCCGCTCTATCTGTTCGCTCTCGGCGGCAGGCTCGGCAGTGGTCGCCAGTACTTCCCGTGGATTTCGTTGGCGGACGAGATCGGTGCCATCGTCCACGGCATCGAGAACGACACTCTGCGGGGTCCGGTCAACATGGTCGGCCCGACCCCGGTGACCAATGCTCAGTTCAACAGTGCGATGTCGCGCGCAGTGCACCGACCTGCACCGTGGGTGGTCCCCGGTTTCGCATTGAAGGCAGTCATCGGCGAATTCGCCGAGGAGGCCGTTCTCACCGGCCCGCGTGCGATTCCCAAGGCCCTGGAGGACGCGGGTTACACCTTCGAGCACAACACCGTCGGTGAGGCACTGCGAGTGGCTGTGGGTAGTTGACGCGGCGTACCGTTCCGAATCATGAGTGACGCGAACTCTTCGTCGACCCGAGTATCGGCACGCGCGAGCACAGAACCTGTCGTGGTGCGCGAACTGGGCACCGTCGAGTACTCCGAAGCGTGGGCTCTGCAGCGCGAGCTGGCCGATGCCAGGGCCGATGATGCCGGCCCCGATACCCTGCTGCTGCTCGAGCACCCGTCCGTCTACACCGCTGGGCGGCGCACTGCCGAGGAAGATATGCCGAGGGATGGCACCCCCGTCGTCGAGGTCGACCGAGGCGGCAAGATCACCTGGCACGGTCCCGGCCAACTGGTGGGCTACCCCATCGTCAAGCTCGCGCAGCCCATCGACGTCGTCAAGTACGTGCGCCGCATCGAGGAGGCGTTGATCTCGGTGGTGTCCGGGTACGGCATCACCTGCGGGCGCGTCGACGGCAGGTCCGGGGTGTGGCTCGCCGCCGAGACTCGTGACGGTGTCCTGCTCCCCGAACGCAAGATCGCCGCGATCGGGGTCCGCGTTCAACGCGGGGTGACCCTGCACGGGTTCTCGTTGAATTGTAATGCCGCCATGACCGGCTTCGATGCGATCGTCCCGTGCGGCATCGCCGACGCAGGGGTGACATCTCTGTCACTCGAGCTCGGCCGAGAGGTCACGATCGCGGACGTCACCGCGGCGGTCACCGAGGCCGCTCTTGCGGCCCTGGACGGTTCCCTGCAGGTGCGAGACCACGACATCGAGCATCGGTCGACGGCAGGCGCGATGATCAACCCGCAGTTCACCACCGTCCGCTTCGGCGCGTAGCATCGTTTCTGTGACTGTGGCCCCAGAAGGACGCAAGCTGCTCCGCCTCGAGATCCGAAACGCGGAGACCCCCATCGAACGCAAACCCAACTGGATCAAGACGAAAGCCAAGATGGGCCCGGAATACTCCGAGCTCAAGGGTCTTGTGAAGCGTGAAGGTCTGCACACGGTGTGCGAGGAAGCCGGCTGCCCCAATATCTACGAATGCTGGGAAGATCGCGAAGCGACCTTCCTCATCGGCGGAGAGCAATGCACCCGCCGATGCGATTTCTGCCAGATCGACACCGGCAAGCCGGAGGATCTCGATCGCGACGAGCCGCGCCGGGTGGCCGAGAGCGTCCAGGCCATGGGTCTGCGCTACTCCACCATCACCGGAGTCGCTCGTGACGATCTGGCCGACGGTGGCGCGTGGCTGTACGCCGAGACCGTGCGGTTCATCAAGAAGCTGAACCCCAACACCGGCGTCGAGCTGCTGATCCCCGACTTCAACGCCAAGCCCGATCAGCTGGCCGAGGTCTTCTCGTCCCGGCCCGAGGTTCTGGCGCACAACGTCGAGACCGTGCCGCGCATCTTCAAGCGCATCCGTCCGGCCTTCCGGTACCAGCGGTCGATGGACGTCATCACCGCGGCCCGTGACGACGGTCTGGTCACCAAGTCCAATCTCATCCTCGGTATGGGCGAGACGCCCGAGGAGGTGCAGGAAGCCATTCGCGACCTGCACGAGGCCGGCTGCGACATCCTGACGATCACTCAGTACCTGCGGCCGTCGCCCCGCCACCATCCAGTCGAGCGGTGGGTCAAGCCGGAGGAGTTCGTCGAGCACTCCGACTACGCCACCGAAGTCGGCTTCGCCGGTGTGTTGGCCGGACCGTTGGTTCGCTCCTCCTACCGCGCCGGACGCCTGTATGCACAGGCGATGGCGCATCACGGTCGGGAACTACCCGAGAGCATGAGCCACCTGTCCGACGGCGGTGAGGCCTCTCAGGAGGCCAGTTCCTTGATGGCGCGACTGGCTGGTCGCTGACACTCGTTCCCAACCCGGAGCGGTGCACGTGAGCGTCGGCACAGGACGTATCCTGTGAGTTATGGCGAACGGCAGTAAGGCTGGCAAAGCAGGCAAGCCCAGCAAGGAAGCAAAGGCCGCCGCGAAGGCGGCTCGGCGAAAGGCATCGAAGGAACGGCGCAGTCAGCTGTGGCAGGCCTTCCAGATGCAGCGTAAGGACGACAAGGTTCTCCTTCCGCTGATGATCGGGGCGGTGCTCGGGCTCGGGCTCGTCGGCTTCTTGATCGGTCTGGCTTTCGACTTCCAATGGTTCCTTCTCCCCATCGGCCTGTTGCTCGGCGTTCTGGTCGCCTTCATCATCTTCGGTCGTCGAGTCCAGAAGACGGTGTACAAGAAGGCCGACGGTCAGGCCGGTGCTGCTGCGTGGGCATTGGACAACCTGCAGGGTTCGTGGCGGGTCACCAATGCGATCGCGGGCACCACCCACCTCGACGCCGTGCACCGCGTGATCGGCAAGCCCGGTGTCATTCTCGTTGCCGAGGGAGCACCGCAGCGTGTGAAAGCACTACTGGCTCAAGAGAAGAAGAAGACCGCCCGCCTGGTGGGCGATACCCCGATCTACGACGTCATCGTCGGCAACGAGGAAAACCAGATTCCGTTGTCGGGCCTACAGAAGTACCTGTCGAAGCTGCCGAAGAACATCGACGGCAAGCGCATGGACACCATCGAGTCACGCCTGGCGGCACTGGGCACCAAAGGTGGCCCGGCGATGCCCAAAGGACCCATTCCAGGCGGTGCCAAGATGAAGGGTGTGCAGCGGACGATGAAGCGTCGCTGACGCCCGATCTCTGCCCGTAGCAGCCCTGGTGCGACCCGTCAGCGGGTCCGCAGCAGGGCTGTTCCCGTTGCGCGGTCGTGCATCCCGCGGCCGTCCATGTCGGTGATCACAGCCGGAACCACGAACAGCAGAATCAGTTGGCGAACCAGTGCGCGCACGAAGCCGACCCGGGCATGAGCGTCGATACGACCCACCTGGATACCGACGATGAACTGGCCAGGGGTGAACGAGAACAACGAGACGCTCACCAGTCCGACGACGAACCACACCACGAGCACGATCGTCGAGATCAGCCCGCTGGTGGTGTAGCCACCCAGAATGAGCGAGGCCACGCCGGTGGCCATCGTCCAATCCAACAGCAACGCCAGGATTCTGCGCCCGGCACCTGCAAGTGCGCCGACCCCCTTTTGGGGCAGGCCGAGTTCTTCCCCGCGAAAGTTCTGTGGTTCGCGGGGATTCGCGGCCGCCGGTCCGGACAACCAAGACCCTGTCATTCGTGCCATGATTTCCAGGATAGGCGCGGCCGGGCTCATGGAGAAAAATGCGGACGTACTGTTGTTCGTGCCGCTCGTGAACCAGGACGCGTAACACGGGCGAAACACGAGCTTGACGGGCGGGCAACACCAAGTCCATAACGTCAGTTCGACGGACTCAACAAAGGAGCAAAAGCGTGGCGTTTTCCACGGCCCAAGAGGTCATCAAGTTCATCGCAGATGAAGGAATCGAATACGTCGACATCCGGTTCACGGACCTGCCGGGTGCACAGCAGCACTTCTCGATCGCCGCGAAGGCGTTCACGGCGGACACTCTCGAAGACGGCCTTGCGTTCGACGGCTCGTCCGTCCGCGGCTTCCAGTCCATCCACGAGTCCGACATGATCCTGCTTCCGGACTACGCCACCGCCCAGGTCGATCCGTTCCGCAACGCCAAGACGCTGAACATCGACTTCTTCGTCCACGATCCGTTCACCCGTGAGGCGTACAGCCGCGACCCGCGCAATGTTGCCCGCAAGGCCGAGGAGTACCTGGCCAGCACCGGCATCGCCGACACCGCGTACTTCGGTGCCGAGGCCGAGTTCTACATCTTCGATTCGGTCCGCTTCGACTCGCAGGCCAACGGCGCCTTCTACGAGGTCGATTCGTCCGCGGGTTGGTGGAACACCGGTGCCGAGACCGAGGCGGACGGCAGCCCGAACCTCGGCTACAAGGTTCGCTTCAAGGGCGGCTACTTCCCCGTCGCGCCGTACGACCACTACGTCGATCTGCGTGACCAGATCTCGACCAACCTGCAGAACGCGGGCTTCGAGCTCGAGCGTGCACACCACGAGGTCGGCACGGGCGGTCAGCAGGAGATCAATTACAAGTTCAACACGCTGCTCCGCGCGGCCGACGACCTGCAGCTGTTCAAGTACATCGTCAAGAACACCGCCTGGCAGAACGGCAAGTCGGCGACCTTCATGCCCAAGCCGCTGTTCGGCGACAACGGCTCGGGCATGCACGTGCACCAGTCGCTGTGGAAGGACGGCAAGCCTCTCTTCCACGACGAGGCCGGATACGCCGGACTGTCGGATCTCGCGCGCCACTACATCGGCGGCATCCTGCACCACGCTCCTTCGCTGCTGGCGTTCACCAACCCGACGATCAACTCGTACCACCGTTTGGTGCCGGGCTACGAGGCCCCCATCAACCTGGTCTACAGCCAGCGCAACCGCTCGGCCGCGGTTCGTATCCCCATCACCGGCAACAACCCGAAGGCCAAGCGCCTCGAGTTCCGCGCACCGGACTCCTCGGGCAACCCGTACCTGAACTTCGCCGCTCAGATGATGGCAGGCCTGGACGGCATCAAGAACAAGATCGAGCCGATGGCACCGGTCGACAAGGACCTCTACGAGTTGCCGCCCGAGGAAGCACGGAACATTCCTCAGGCACCCACCTCGTTGAACGCGGTCATCGACCGCCTCGAGGCCGATCACGACTACCTCACCGAGGGCGGCGTGTTCACGACCGACCTGATCGAGACCTGGATCTCGCTCAAGCGCGAGCAGGAGATCGCTCCGGTCAACCTTCGTCCGCACCCGTACGAGTTCTCGCTGTACTACGACGTGTGAGTCGATAACTGCACGTACGAAAACGCCCGGCCGAAGCACCTTTCGGCCGGGCGTTTCGCGTTCCAGGTTGTTTCCATTTCATGCCGATTCTCGCAAATTGCAACAAGATTCGACCCGATCGGCGTTTGATAGTTGATACGCGGGGTAAAGACTCGTATCTGCTAGAGGGCGAACAGAGGATGACGAACTTCATGGACGCACTGTGGGAATTCATCGTCGGACGACGAAGGCAGTTGGCAATCGACTCCTATCTGCACGTCTCGGCCGTCGTGCAATGCGTGATCATCGCTACCGTCATCGGCGTCGCGATCGGCATCCTCGTGTACCGCAGTCCGGCCGGATCCGCCATCGCGACAGCCCTGGCCAGCACCGTTCTGACGATTCCGTCGTTCGCACTGTTGGGTCTGCTGATTCCCATATTGGGACTGGGAGTTCGTCCGACAGTGACCGCTCTGGTCCTGTACTCACTGCTCCCGATCATCCGAAACACGGTGGTCGGCCTGGATTCGGTCAATCCGGCGGTCACCGATGCCGCGCGCGGAATCGGGATGAGCCGCATTCTCGTGTTGCGACGCATCGAGATTCCACTTGCGTGGCCGTCGATTCTGACCGGGATGCGAATCAGCACGCAGTTGGCCATGGGCATCCTGGCCATCGCCGCGTATGCGAAAGGACCTGGTCTGGGCAATCTGCTGTTCTCCGGGCTCGCGCGCGTGGGCAGCCCCACGGCCGTCCCACAGGCCCTCACCGGCACTGTCCTGATCGTCCTGCTGGCGTTGATCCTCGATGGGATCTACGTCGTGATCGGCAAACTGACCACCTCGAGGGGTATCCGTGAGTGAGAACACAACCGTATCCGGCGTAGAAATCGTCTTGGAGAACGTGACCAAGAGCTACCCGGGCCAAAAGGACGCCGCCGTGGACAACGTGTCCATGACGATCCCTGCCGGTGAGGTCGTCGTGCTGGTCGGGCCGTCGGGCTGCGGCAAGACCACGACCATGCGCATGATCAACCGGCTGATAGAACCGACATCGGGACGCATCACCATCGGTGGTGAAGATGCACTGTCGATCAACCCGAACGAGTTGCGCCGCACCATCGGATATTCGATTCAGCAGGCAGGGTTGTTCCCGCACATGACGATTGCCGAGAACGTCGGCATGGTTCCTGGTCTGATCGGATGGAAGAAGTCGAGAATATCGGATCGCACGGACGAAATGCTGGACCTGGTCGGTCTCGATCCGTCGTTGTACCGCGAGCGCTATCCGCGCCAGCTGTCCGGTGGCCAGCAGCAACGCGTCGGTGTTGCACGCGCGCTCGCTGCCGATCCCCCGGTACTGCTGATGGACGAGCCATTCGGTGCCGTCGACCCCATCACCCGCGGTTTGCTGCAGGACGAATTGATGCGCCTGCAAGCCGAATTGGGCAAGACGATCGTTTTCGTCACCCACGACTTCGACGAGGCCGTCAAGCTCGGAGATCGAATTGCAGTACTGGGCAACCAGTCCCGGATTCTTCAATTCGATACACCCGAAGCAGTGCTGGCGAATCCAGCCGACGACACCGTCGCAGGGTTCGTCGGATCCGGTGCAGCGCTGAAGCAGTTGACGTTGATGCGTGTACGAGACATCGAATTGTCCGATGTTCCGGTCATGGGCGAGGACGAGTCGGTCGAGTCGATGAGCACGGCACTCGGACGGGACCCAGAAGCATGGGGAATCATTCTCGACGCGCGTAGGCGACCGATTCGGTGGACCGATCGACGCCACCTCACCAACGCGAAGAGCTTGCGCGATGTCGGCGTGCCGATGGGCGAAATGGTGTCGACTCAGTCCACGCTGCAAGACGCGCTCGAGGCGCTGCTCGCCGAGGGCAACGCGACCGCCACGGTCACCGGCAAGCGTGGCGAGTACGCCGGAACGATCACCATCGAGGCGCTGATCGACACGATCAAGACCATTCGATCGCAGCACGCCCACGACCACGACGACACCGCTGAAGATCCCGATCCGGACGTTGCTCGCAACGACGTGACCACAGGGAACGCGTCGTGACGACCTCGGCGGAGACCTCTGCAGTCGACTCGTCAGCGGACGACGCCTCGGCGGACGAGGGTTTCGCGCAATCGGCACGGCAGGCGGCCAAGCGTGCGGAACGTATTCGCCTGCTGGTGCAACCCGCGATCATCTTGTTGGTCGTCGTCGTTCTGCTTGTCTACACCTTCACCCGCGATCTCAGTGCCACTCAGAAGGAGACGCTGAACGCGAGCACCCTGTTCCAGCGGCTGTCCGAGCACGTCGCCATCACGTTCGTTGTCACCGCGCTGGTGCTGGCGATCGCTGTGCCACTCGGAATCCTGTTGACGCGCAACGGCTACCGAAAGTTGGCACCGGTCTTCGTCGGTATCGCCAATATCGGGCAAGCGGCCCCGGCGGTGGGTCTGCTGGTGTTGCTGTTCCTCGCGACGGGCAAGACCGGCTTCTGGATCGGCGTACTGCCCATCGCGTTCTACTCACTGCTCCCCGTTCTCCGAAACACGATGCTGGGCTTCCAGCAGGTCGACCCGAGCTACATCGATGCTGCACGCGGACAAGGCATGTCGTCCAGCGGCATCCTGTGGCGGATCGAGTTTCCGCTGGCAGTGCCGTACATGCTGGCTGGACTGCGCACCTCGCTGGTGCTCGCGGTCGGTACGGCCACACTGAGCTTCCTCGTGGGGGCCGGCGGCCTCGGAGTTCTGATCGACACCGGGTACAAGCTGTACCAGCCGTTGATCCTCGTGGTGGGAGCCGTCCTCGCCGTCGCCCTGGCGTTGTTCGTCGATTGGCTCGGCGCACTGGCCGAGGCCTTTCTCGGACCGAAAGGACTGCGCTGATGTGGCGCTCGACAAGAAAACTCATCGTTCTGTGCGCAGTGAGCACGATGGCACTGGCGGGCTGCGGACTGCAATCCGGCAGTGCTGTGCCGCTGTCGGTCGAACCCGGGAGCATCAAACCCATGCCGGGTCTCGAGGGTGCCGAACTGACCGTCGGATCGAAAGACTTCACCGAACAGATCGTGTTGGGCTACATTCTCGAATTCGCTCTCTCCGCTGCCGGTGCCGACGTCCGCGACCTGACCAACATTTCGGGATCCAACAGCACCCGCCAGGCGATGATCGCCGGGCAGGTCGATGTGTCCTACGAATACACCGGTACCGGGTGGATCAACTACCAGGGCAACGAGACTCCGATTGCCGACGCCACCGAGCAGTTCGATGCCGTTCGTGACGGCGACAAGAAGAACGGCATCGTGTGGGTCAATCCAGCGCCGATGGACAACACGTACGCACTCGCGATGAACCAGGCGACCGCCGCACAGACCGGGGTGAAGACACTGTCGGATTACGCGGCTCTCGTGGCGCGCGATCCGGCCGCAGCATCGTTGTGTGTGGAGACGGAATTCAACTCCAGACAAGACGGATTTCCCGGCCTGGCAGCGACGTACGGTTTCGACCCCAATGCCGTACCCCGCCAGATTTTGCAGACCGGAATCATCTACCAGGCAACTGCAGACGGTTCGCAGTGCAAGTTCGGTGAAGTGTTCACCACCGACGGCCGCATCAAGGGACTCGATCTTGTTGTGCTCGAGGACGACAAGAACTTCTTCCCCCGGTACAACGCCACCGTCGTGATCCGGTCGTCGATCGCCGAGAAGTACCCGCAGATCGCCGAGATCACCGCACCGATCTCCGCTGCGCTGACCAACGACGAAATCACCGAGCTGAACAAGCAGGTCGACGTCGACGGCCGTGAACCGGCCGATGTCGCACGCGACTGGATGGTCAAGGAAGGCTTCGTCACCGTGGGAAGTGACTAGCTGCCGCCGAACGTTCTCTCCACCACTGCCTTCGCGCGACGCGTGACACGTAGGTAGTTGTCGAGGAACGCTCCTGCATCGCCGTCTTCCCAGCCTGCTACCTGCGCCACTGCCGAGAGCACGGCACCCGGCGCAGGTAGCTGGTCGGTCGGCTTGCCGCGCACGAGCACCAGCGCATTGCGTGCCTTCGTCGCAAGGATCCATGCCTCGCGCAGCAACTCCACATCGGTTTCGCTCATCAGTTCCGCCGCACCTATCGCATCCAACGACTGCAGGGTCGAGGTGTTGTGCAGCGAGAGAACCTTGTGTGCGTACCTGAGCTGGATGAGTTGGACGGTCCACTCGATGTCGGCCAGTCCCCCGCGGCCCAGCTTGGTGTGCGTGGCGGGGTCGGCACCCTTGGGTAGGCGTTCGGAATCGATTCGCGCCTTGATCCGTCTGATCTCGCGGACCGCATCGGCGGATACTCCGCCCTCGGGGTAGCGGACCTTGTCCACCATCAGGAGGAATCGGATGCCGAGGTCCTGGTCGCCGGCGACCTGATGTGCCCGAAGAAGGGCTTGAACTTCCCATGCCTGGGCCCACTGCGAGTAGTACGCAGCGTAGGACGACAGGGTGCGCACCACCGGCCCGTTGCGGCCTTCCGGTCGCAGACCGGTGTCGACCTCGAGCGGAGGATCGGTGCTGGGCGCACCGAGCAGTTTGCGGATGCGATCGGCAATGGTGTTGGCCCACTTGACCGCAACGGTCTCGTCGACGCCGTCCACCGGCTCGCAGACGAACAACACGTCGGCATCGCTGCCGTAGCCGAGCTCACCTCCGCCGAGCCGTCCCATTCCGATGACGGCCAGGGTGGCCGGTGCCGGTTCGCCGCGTTCTTTCTCGCTGGCGCGCACCGCCGCCGCGAGTGCCGCGTTGATCACCGCCGCCCATACCGACGACAGCGCTCGGCACACCTGGGGCACGTCGAGCATGCCGAGAATGTCCGCAGAGGCCACGCGGGCCAGCTCGTGCCGCCGCAGTGCCCTCGCCGCATTGATCGCGCGCACCGGGTCCTCGTACCGAGCCGAGGACGACAGGATGGCGCGGTACGTCTCCTCGGGTTCGACATCGAGTAGGCGTGGGCCTGTCGGTCCGTCGACGAACAACCGGATGACCTCGGGGGCCTTGATCAGCAGATCGGGTACGTACGCCGAGGAGCCGAGCACGATCATCAGTCGCTGCGCCACCGCGCCCTCGTCGCGCAGTACCCGCAGAAACCACGTCTGCTCCCCTGCCGACTCCGACAGTCGCCGATAGTTGAGCAGTCCCGCATCCGGGTCGGGGGTGTCGGCGAGCCATTCGAGCAGGGTCGGCAGCAGCACCGCCTGAATCTGGCCGCGCCGAGTGCCTGCACCGACGAGCGCACGCAAGTGGCCGAGCGCGTTCTCGGGAGCGGCATAGCCGAGAGCGGCGAGCTGACGCGTCGCCGCATCCGGAGTCAATCGCACTGTCTCGGAGTCGAACTTGACCACCGAATCCAACAGCGGACGATAGAACAGCTTCGCGTGCAGCCGTCGAATACGCTTCGCGTTGCGTTTGATCTCGGCGTTGAGCACACCGAGGGCGTCGTTGTTTCCGTCCGGTCGCATATGCGCCGAACGAGCGAGCCACCGCAGCGCTTCCTCGTCGTCCTGGGGCGGCAGTGTGTGAGTTCGCTGCATTCTCTGCATCTGCAGGCGGTGTTCGATCAACCGAAGAAACTCGTAGGACGCCGTCAAGTTCGCGGCGTCGTCGCGGCCGACGTAGCCGCCGTCCGTCAGTGCCGTCAGAGCGTCTGTCGTGCCGAGCACACGCAGCGACTCGTCGGTCCGACCGTGCACCAATTGGAGCAGCTGGACGGCGAATTCGACGTCACGCAGACTGCCGCGTCCGAGCTTGATCTCGCGCTCGCGGAGGTCGGCAGGCACCATCTCCTCGACGCGGCGCCGCATCGCACGAACCTCGGGTACGAAGTCCTCGCGCTGACTGGCCAACCACACCATGGGGTTGACGGCGTCGACGTAATCGGTGCCGAGAGCGATGTCGCCCGTCATCGGACGGGCTTTGAGCAGCGCCTGGAACTCCCAGGTCTTGGCCCACCGCTTGTAGTACGCCACATGCGAATCCAGGGTGCGAACCAGCTCGCCGCGCTTGCCCTCGGGGCGCAGCGCCGCGTCCACCTCGAAGAACGCCGAGGATCCGATGCGCATCATTTCACCTGCGATGCGGCTGGCCTGCGCGTCGGCGGGCTCGGCGACGAAGACGACGTCGACATCCGAGACGTAGTTGAGTTCGCGAGCGCCGCATTTGCCCATCGCGATGACGGCAAGGCGCGTCGGACACGGGGCGTCCGGGCACACGGTGGCCACAGCGACCGCCAATGCCGCGGTCAGCGCTGCGTCGGCCATGTCCGATAGTTGAGATCCGACCACCGTGTACGGCAGTACGGGTTCGTTCTCGACGGTTGCTGCCAGGTCGTACGCCGCCAGCACCATGATCTGGTCGCGGTACTTCTTTCGCAGAGCGATCACTGCCGGCGGTCCGGTGAGCGAGGCGCGGTACAGGTCCGGCGCGGCATTGGGTCCGGTCTCGGGCTCGGCACCGACGACCTCGAGAAGTTCGGCCACCAACGTCGCCTTCGTGGGCAGCTCGACCTTCGCGGAGACTCCGCTGCCCTTGCCCTTCTCGGTCAGCAGCAGACGCCAGGTGCTCTCGTCCGCGACGAGATGATCGGCGAGAGCGCTCGATGCGCCGACCAGTCCCAGAAGGCGACCGCGGAATCCCTTGTCCGTTCGCAACGCCGCATCGAATTCCGACCAGCCGGCACCGAGCAGCTCGTACAAGCGCACGAGGGTGCGCAGTGCGAGATCGGCATTGGGGGCGCGGGACAGCGACCAGAGCAGCTCGAGGCTTTCTTCATCCGTCCAACCGAGGGTGCGCAGGTCGGACGGCGCGGTTTCTTCGACCAGACCGAGACGGCCTGGTCCGGGAACGACAGATCTGGACGTGGGGGGACGCACCATCAGAATCCACCTCGGGGTGCCACAGTTCTACCTCGTCGTCGGTAATGCGACGCGAGGGTGCCCACGCCGGCATCGGAACTTCTTTTCACGATCGACTAGAACGTAGTCCATGAGGGCGGGATGCCGTTAAAGACCCAGGTAGGCCTTCAGCTCGTACGGCGTGACGTGGCTGCGGTATTCCTCCCACTCGCGACGCTTGTTGCGCAGGAAGAAGTCGAAGACGTGTTCGCCGAGTGCTTCGGCGACGAGTTCGGAGCCTTCCATCGCGTTCAGCGCCTGATCGAGGTTGCCCGGCAGTTCCTTGTATCCCATGGCACGACGCTCCGCGGAGGTCAGTGCCCACACGTCTTCTTCGGCCTCGGGCGGCAGTGTGTAGCCCTTCTCGATTCCGCGCAGGCCTGCTGCGAGCAGCACCGCGAACGACAAGTAGGGGTTGCAGGCGGAGTCCGGGCTGCGGATCTCGACGCGCCGCGAGGAGGCCTTGTTGGGGGTGTACATCGGCACGCGGATCAGTGCCGAGCGGTTCGCCGGGCCCCACGATGCTGCGGTCGGCGCTTCGCCGCCGCGGACCAGTCGCTTGTAGGAGTTCACCCACTGGTTGGTCACCGCGCTGATCTCGTTGGCATGCTCGAGGATTCCGGCGATGAAGGACTTCCCGGTCTCGGAGAGCTGCATCGGATCGTCGGGGTTGTGGAAGGCGTTCGCGTCGCCCTCGAACAAGCTCATGTGCGTGTGCATCGCCGAACCGGCCTGGTCGCTGAACGGCTTGGGCATGAACGTCGCGCGCACGCCCTCTTCGATGGCGACCTCCTTGACCACGTAGCGGAAGGTCATGATGTTGTCGGCCATCGACAAGGCGTCGGCGTACCGCAGGTCGATCTCCTGCTGACCGGGTGCGGCCTCGTGATGACTGAACTCGACCGAGATACCCATCGACTCGAGTGCGTCGATGGCGTGCCTGCGGAAGTTCGGGGCCGAATCGTGCACAGCCTGATCGAAGTATCCGCCGTTGTCTGCGGGAGTGGGAGGTGAGCCGTCTTGCGGCGCATCCTTGAGCAGGAAGAACTCGATCTCCGGGTGCACGTAGCAGCTGAAGCCGAGGTCTGCGGCCTTGCTCAACTGACGGCGCAGCACGTGGCGGGAATCGGCCCAGGACGGCGAACCGTCGGGCATGGCGATATCGCAGAACATCCGCGCCGAGTGCTGGTGGCCCTTGCTGGTGGACCACGGCAGGATCTGGAATGTCGAGGGATCCGGCTTGGCGACGGTGTCCGCCTCGGAGACGCGGGCGAACCCTTCGATGGCGCTACCGTCGAAGCCGATTCCCTCGTCGAAGGCTCCCTCGAGTTCGGCCGGGGCGATGGCGACCGATTTCAGATACCCGAGGACGTCGGTGAACCAGAGGCGGACGAAACGAATATCGCGCTCCTCGAGAGTCCGGAGCACGAATTCCTTTTGACGATCCATGAACGCGAGAGTAAGCAAACGGAGTTAAATCTGTGTTACATCGTGAATTCGGTCTCACTTCGTGGAACTCTCTGCGCACATTTCGCCCGGTGAGGTAGGCGTCAGCACCGCAGTCCGTCGCCCGGCGGCACCAGATCGACGAGGTAGCCGACCAGCGCATCGTCGATGCACGCGACGCCCGAGAACGCCACCGTGTGCTGGGTGCCCTCGTAGGTCACCAGGTCTCCGCGCAGCTGGGCAGCCAGCTCCACCCCTGCTTGATACGGCGTGGCCGGATCGTCGGTAGTCGAGACCACCACCAGTGTGGGCAGCCCCTCGACGTCGACGATGTGCGGTTCGCTCGTGTTGGGTACCGGCCAGAATGCACACAGGTCCAGCGGCGCGTTGCCGGTGGCCCGCCCGTCGTCCAGATACGGCGCAGCCGCACGGAACCTGGCATCGGCCTCGTCGGCCGCTGCTCGGTCGGTCGTGGGCGGGCCGTCGACGCATCGAACGGCATTGAAGGCGTCGTCGATGTTCGTGTAGCTGCCGTCCTCGAGCCGTCCGGAGTAGGTATCGGCAAGGCGGAGCAACGTGTCACCTCGCCCGTCGCGCAGTTCACCGAGCCCTGCCCGCAGCAGACGCCACAGCTGTGTGGAGTACAGGGCCTGCTGGGTCCCGGTGATGGCGTCGTCGTAACTGAGGCCGCGCGGATCCGTCGTTTCGGCGGGCTGGTCGATCAGGGGATCGACCAGGGATCGAAATTCCTCGACGGCGCGTGAGGGATCGGTTCCGAGCGGGCAGGTCTCGGTCTGTGCGCAGTCAGCGGCGAACTGATCGAACGCAGCCTGAAACGCCGCCCCCTGGGCAACTGCCTCGTCGACGGGTGACTGGTCCGGGTCCAGCGCACCGTCGAGCACCATCGCCCGAACGTTCGACGGGAACTCCTCGGCATACGCGGTGCCGATCCTCGTGCCGTAGGAGTAACCGACGTAAGTCAGCTTTTCGTCACCCAGAACTGCCCGGATGACGTCCATGTCGCGGACCACTTCCCTCGTGCCGACGTGCTCGAGCACGTCCGCCCCGGTGCGGTCGACGCACTGCGCGGCATAGTCCCGATGCTCGGCCTCGGTAGCGGCAATGCCCTCCGGGCTCACGTCGACGTCCGGTTCTCGGCGTTCCTCGTCGACCTCCTCGGGTGTCAGGCAGCGCACCTGCGGTTCGGATGCCCCGATCCCGCGCGGATCGAACCCGATGCGATCGAAGCGGTCGGCGATGGGGGTGCCATCGGCCTGGGTGGCCAGGTACAGCCCCGAGGAGCCCGGGCCGCCGGGGTTCATCAGGATCGAGCCGATCTTGTCGCCCGTCGCCTGCGTCCGCGAGATGGCGACCTCGATGGTCGTGCCGGCGGGATCGGCGTAGTCGAGCGGCACGGTCACCATCGCGCATTCGACGTTGCTGCCCAGTTCGCTGCCGTCGGTGTTGTACCGGTCACAGGACTCCCACTGCAGGCTCTGGGTGTAGAACGCCTCGAGTCCCGCGGGAACGGGACCTGCGACCGGGGTATCGGATGCCCCGGTGCTCTCCGGTTCGGCGGTGGGCTCGGGGCTCGAGCAGCCCGCGAGCAACACGGCTACTGCGGACAGTGCCATGGCCGAGTTCCTGGTGCGCGTTTTCATGGACACGATCGTGCCAGGTCTTTCGAGGCGGCCTCTGTTCTCGCTGCCCGGCGGGGACGACGTAGGAGCACTAGCGTGTACGCAGTGCAGGCCCTTCGACTCGCCCTGGCCCAGATCAATTCCGTCGTCGGCGATCTCGCGGGCAATTCCGCTGCGATCGTCGAGTGGACCGTCCGCGCCGCCCATGACG
The DNA here is from genome assembly GCF_049195265.1 of Rhodococcus sp. MALMAid1271. Classification (NCBI taxonomy): domain Bacteria; kingdom Bacillati; phylum Actinomycetota; class Actinomycetes; order Mycobacteriales; family Nocardiaceae; genus Rhodococcus; species Rhodococcus sp. MALMAid1271. Next base: position 137,604 of record NZ_JBMIRQ010000067.1, read on the forward strand.
GTGCCAACATGGTGGTCTTTCCCGAGATGGCCCTGACGGGATATCCCGTCGAGGATCTGGCGCTGCGACCTTCGTTCGCGGCCACGTCGGCCCGTGCCCTGGCGGAGTTGGCCTCAGCGCTGGACAAGGCCGGGTGCGGGGACCGGATCGTGGTGGTGGGCTATCTCGATCGCGATGCCGAGGGGTCACGCAACAGCGCTGCGGTGATCGTCGATGGACGAGTGGTCGCTCGCTACGACAAGCATTCGCTTCCCACATACCGGGTGTTCGACGAGGCGCGATACTTCGCTCCCGGATCGACCTTGACCATCATGGCCGTGAACGGGTTGAGGGTCGGTGTCGTTGTCTGTGAGGACATCTGGCAATCGGGCGGATCCGTGGCCGGCTATGCCGGTGCCGGGGTGGACATGCTGGTCTGCCTCAACGCCAGTCCGTTCGAACAGGGCAAGGACGCGGTGCGGCGCTCCATCGTCGAGCGCCGAGCCACCGAGATCGGCGTTCCGATCGCTTATGTCAACGTCGTCGGAGGCCAGGACGAGTTGGTGTTCGACGGGGCGAGCTTCTTCATCGGTGGCGACGGCTCCACCGTTGGCCGTTCCCCGCAGTTCGTCGAACATCTGCTCATCGTCGACGTCGATGCACCCGCCGATCCCCGACCGGACGCTCTCGCGGTGCCCGGCTGGAGCATCGATCGGATCTCGCTGCCCGACCTCGCCGTCGGCGGCTGGCAGCGGGCGGTACCGCTTCTGGCCGAGCTCGCCTGCGACCAAGAGCAGGTGTGGGGAGCGCTGGTCACCGGATTGCGGGACTACGTGCACAAGAACGGCTTTCGGTCGGTGGCACTCGGATTGTCCGGGGGTATCGATTCGGCCGTGGTCGCCGCCATTGCCGTCGACGCCCTCGGTAGCGATGCCGTCCACGGGGTATCGATGCCGTCGACGTTCTCCTCGGAGCACTCACGCACCGATGCCGAGGATCTCGCCTCGCGGACCGGTATTCACTTCCGCGTCGAGCCGATTGCCGCGATGGTCGCCTGCTACGTCGATCAACTGGATCTGACCGGCTTGGCCGAGGAGAACATCCAGGCTCGGTGCCGAGGCATGGTGTTGATGGCACTGTCGAACACCTTCGGCCATCTGGTTCTGGCGACTGGGAACAAGTCCGAACTGGCCGTTGGCTATTCGACGATCTACGGCGATGCTGTCGGAGGCTTCGCGCCGATCAAGGACGTGCCGAAGTCCCTCGTGTGGGAGCTGGCACGCTGGCGAAACTCGTCCGCTGCCGCCCGCGGTGACATTCCTCCGATTCCGGAATCGAGCATCGACAAGCCGCCGTCCGCCGAGCTCAGACCCGGTCAGCTCGATACCGACTCGTTGCCCGACTACGACGAACTCGACGCCATCCTGTTCAGGTACGTGGACCACGATCAGGGATTCGAGGACATCGTCGCTGCCGGGTTCGACGCGGCCGTGGTGGCGGACACTCTGCGCAAGGTCGATGCGTCGGAGTACAAGCGTCGCCAGTACCCGATCGGCAGCAAGGTCACCTCCCGGGCCTTCGGGCGAGATCGCCGCATGCCGATCACCAACGGATGGCGGGACTATCCGGTGTGACCAATTGCACTGTCAGGACTCCTCCCGGTACCTCGCCTGCGGTGGCAGACTCGCCATTGTCATCACACCCCATCCCGGGGACCCGCCGAGCGGGCCTCGAGGACCAGAAAGGGACACAGATGTCCGAAACTGCCGTGTACGGCGGGGCTGCCGACGAGGCACCCTCCACCGCCTTGACCCGCAAGACCCGCACCCATCACCTGCTGCAGATGAAGGCGGACGGTGACCGCTGGGGAATGCTCACCGCATACGACTACTCGAGCGCTCGCATCTTCGAGGAGGCCGGTGTTCCGGTCCTGCTCGTCGGAGACTCGGCTGCCAACGTGGTCTACGGATACGACACCACCGTGCCGATCACGGTCGACGAGCTTCTTCCGCTGGTCCGCGGCGTGGTCAGGGGCGCGCCGAACGCCCTCGTCGTTGCCGATCTTCCGTTCGGCACCTACGAGGCCTCGCCTCAGCAGGCCCTCGAGACCGCAGTCCGATTCATGAAGGAAGGTCTCGCAGGCGCGGTCAAGCTCGAAGGCGGTGAGCGCGTTGCCGCCCAGATCGCGGCGATCACTGCTGCCGGTATCCCGGTGATGGCCCACGTCGGCTTCACCCCGCAGAGCGTCAACACTCTCGGCGGCTTCCGGGTGCAGGGCCGCGGCGACGCGTCCGAGCAGTTGGTGGCCGACGCCATCGCCGTCCAGGAGGCGGGTGCCTTCGCCGTGGTGATGGAGATGGTCCCTGCCGATATCGCCGGTCAGGTCACGCGCAAGCTGACCATTCCCACCGTCGGCATCGGTGCCGGCAACGAGTGCGATGCGCAGGTCCTCGTATGGCAGGACATGGCCGGTTACACCAACGGCAAGACCGCGAAGTTCGTCAAGAAGTTCGCCGACGTCGGAGACTCACTGCGCACGGCCGCGACCACGTATCTCTCCGAGGTCCGCTCCGGCGTCTTTCCTGGGCCCGAACACAGCTACTGATCGTTCTCGTGTGTGCCGATCCCAGATGGCACACTCGGAGCATGACACTCAGACGGGGTTCTACCTTCGGTAAAGGGACAAGCGCAGTCGCACTGATCGGCGCGGCTGCGCTTGTGACACTGGTGGGCGCCTGCAGTACCGACACGACCAACACAGGTTCGTCGTCGACGACGACAGTTGCGCCGAGCACCACGGTGACCACGACGCCTGCCGAAGCAGCGATCACCGATGCACAGAAGCAGAAGCTCTGCACCGATCTGGAAGCGCAGCTGTCCAATTGGCGCGTGCAGGGGCCCACTCTGGGCCGCGGAGGTCTGAACATTCTGGTGCAGACCTGGGCCGCGCAGAGCGGCGTCATCAACCTGAAGGTGGTGCAGAACCGGACGATCATCGACGACATCACGAAGGACACCTGCTCGGACGTGCGTGACGAAGCCATCCGCGCCCTCGACATTCCGGACCTCGCGTCGGGATTGGTGGGCTTCTAGATGCGAACTCTGTATCCCGAGATCGAGCCCGTGGAGTCCGGACATCTGGATGTCGGTGACGGGCAACGGATCTACTGGGAGGTATCCGGTAATCCGGCCGGTGCACCGGTGGTGTTCGTGCACGGCGGTCCTGGTGGTGCCACCAATCCGTTGCAGCGGCGATACTTCGATCCGCAGGCCTACCGGATCGTGTTGTTCGATCAGCGAGGCTGCGGGTTGTCGACTCCACACATCGCCGATGGAGCCGACTTGTCGGTCAACACCACCGACCGGTTGATCGCGGACATGGAGAAGCTTCGAGAGCACCTGGAAATCGATACGTGGCTGGTCTTCGGCGGTTCGTGGGGATCGACGTTGTCCTTGGCCTACGCACAGTCGCACCGAGATCGCGTGCGAGGGCTCGTACTACGCGGAATTTTCCTGGTCCGCCCTTCCGAGATCGACTGGTACTACCGCGGCGGTGCCGGGCACATCTTCCCCGACCTGTGGGAGAAGTTTCTCGAGCCGATCCCGGAGGACGAGCGTGCGGGTGACCTCGTCGAGGCCTATCACCGCCAGTTGATGTCCGAGGACGAGAGCGTCGCAACCCGAGCCGCGGTGGCATGGTCTTCATGGGAGGCGGCGACGAGCTACCTGCTACCGAAACCGGATGCAGTGCAAGGAAATTCCGATCCGCGATTCGCCCGGGCTTTCGCGGGTATCGAGAATCACTACTTCCGGAACAATTGCTTCCTCGAAGAAAATCAACTGCTGCGTGACGCCCACCTGCTCGACGGTATCGCGGGTGTCATCGTGCAGGGCCGCTACGACGTCGTGTGTCCGGCGACCAGCGCGTGGGCGCTGCACAAGGCCTGGCCCGGTGCGGAGCTGGTCATCGTCGACGATGCAGGGCATTCGGCGGCCGAGCCGGGCATCGTGCATCACCTCGTCGAGGCGACCGACCGCTTCAGGCCGTGACGGGCGAATAGTCGAACGAGACCTTTCGCGAGTCGGTGTCGGCCTGGGTCAACCGGACCGTCACCGACTCCCCCGCCGGTGGTTCGCCCTGGCACTTTCCGATGACGATCGGCTCCGACACCAACACCTCGGCCTCTCGTTTCCCTTCGGCACCGCGGAGAACTACCGCTTCGAAGCTCTCCCCCACCCGGTTGCTCAATACGTGGGCTTCGGTGAGATCCACGCATGCGCGGTCCACTTTCGATGCGACGGAATCGGATCCGCGCATCATTGCAGGCAACTCGGGTAGGGCTTGCGCCGCCCACTCCGGTACCGATGTGCCGGCGACGACGGCCAGGCACACCTCGGTGGCGAACCGATCCGACAGGCGGCGCAGCGGTGCCGTCACGTGGGCGTAGGGCGCGCCTATGCCGGAATGCTCGACCGATTCGCCGCTGGCGGCTGCATTCCCTGCGCTGTCGAAGGCGAGGTAATCCGCCCCGCGCAACAAGCCGGTTGCCCGGGTCATCATCGCCAATGTCGACGGCGCGTCCGCCGGCAGCCCGGCCAGCACTGCCCCAGCGGATGCGCCTGTCGGCCAATCGATTCCGAGCGCAGACGCCGTTCTCTTCAGCGCCTCCAGGGCCTCGGACGATGCGGGCGGGAGCGTGCGGACGATGCCGATTCCGGCGTCGAGCATGATTCTCGCGGCGCACATGCCCGTCAGAAGCGACACTTCGGCATTCCAACCGTCCGCGGCCGTACGCGGCTGCAGCGCGATACGCCAGCCCCGGCCTTCGGGCACCACCTCCTGCTCGGGCAAGGTGATGTCTATCGCTCCCCGTCGAATGGCAGCTGCAGCCCGCTGCGATCCGAATTCCGCGAGGGCAGCGATGGACGGATGTGGCGTACCTGCATCGACGCCTGCTTGCACCTCGGCGTAGTCGAGCCGCGCAACCGATCGCACGGTGGCACGGGTGACCGTCCAGGCAACCGCTTCACCGGCATCGTCGAGTTCGATGGTCCACAATGCAGCGCACCGGGTCTGCCCCTCGAGCAGGCTCGCGGAGCCCTCCGACATGACTCTCGGATGTAGCGGCACCGACCCGTCGGGCAGGTAGTACGTCTGGCCCCGCCGACGAGTTTCGGTGTCGAGTGCCCCTCCGGGCACCACCAATGCACCCACGTCGGCAATGGCGTAGTGCACCAGCAATCCGTTCGAGGTCTTCTCGATGTGAACGGCTTGGTCGAGATCCTTCGAGCCGGGCGGATCGATGGTGACGAACGGGATATCCGTGCGGTCGATCCTGCTGTCGGCGTGTCGGTCTCGAACCTCTCGCGCCTCCTTCATCACCGCTGGGTCGAAACCGTCGGAGAGTCCGAACTCGGATCGAATGGCGTCGAAATCGAAACTGGGGGCCTTCAGCCGGGTGAGCGGCACCGTCAGGCGTTCCAGTCGTCTTCGGCGTCGGCGGCCTTGTTGCGAGCGGCGGCGATCTTCAGGGCCTGTTCGGCGGTGGCCTTGTCCGGGTAGGGACCCATCCGGTCGAGGGCGTTGGTCTGCTTGCCCTGCACGACCTGCTTGGCGGCGATGTCGTAGTACCAGGAGTTGTCGTCTTCGGTCATGACTTCCAGTGTGCCCCATGCGGCACCGTCGCAGGAGAACTGCGCGAGAAATGTGTGTGCGAACGAGTCGGCCTGTAAGCCGGATCCTGTCCCTCTCACCCGCTTTCGCAGGTTCGAATAGACGGCCATCCATCTGGGTACACCGTCGCCGGGTACCTCGAGCAGTCCACCCGCAGGCTCGGGCGAGCAGCCCTCGAGCACCTGCGCAGCTGCACCCCTTGCGCGGTGCAGCCTTCGACCTTGCTCCGGGCGGGGTTTACCTAGCCACCCCAGTCACCTGGGATGCTGGTGCGCTCTTACCGCACCGTTTCACCCTGACCTGCGACTCGATTTTCGAGAAACCGATCCGCAGGCGGTCTGTTTTCTGTGGCACTGTCCCGCGAGTCACCTCGGGTTGCCGTTAACAACCGCCCTGCTCTGTGGAGTCCGGACTTTCCTCGGCCCGAAGCGCGACGGAACGTAAGTCCGCCGGTCCTCCGAGCCGCAGCCGTCCGGCCAACTCGTTCGCGATTGCGCACTCTACCCCGCTGACGTCGAGGGTCCGGACGCTGCCCGGCGACGAAGAGCGGTAGCGCTCGTGACCGCCGCAGCAGCGCTGACGGCGATACCGACCCATGCCGCGGACGTGTAGCTCTGTTCTGCGGGAAAGGTGGAGCTGGCATTCGTTCCGGCAGCCAGCACGAGACCGCCGATCGCACTTCCGAATGCGAAGCCGATACTGCGCACCACCTGGTTGATACTCATCGCGCTCGAGGTCTCCTCGGATGGCACCACCGCGAGCACGACGGCAGGCACCGCTGCCGAGAAGCTGCCGACTCCGAACCCCAGAACGGCCATCACTGCATAGAGTTCCCCGATGCCGGCGCGGGCATCGGCGAACACGGCAAGCGCCACCAGCACGATCAGAGCGCTGACTGTCAGTGCGCTACCGGGTCCGACCCGATCGAGCACCCGAGGAACCAGCTTGCCTGCGAGAAATCCGAACACGGAGAACGGAACGAGGACCAGGCCGGCTGCGAAGACGTCCAGTCCGAAGCCGTACCCGGCACTGGCAGGCGTCTGCGCGTATCGCGTGACGATGGTCAGCAGCAAGTACATTCCGATGCCGCTGAGGAACAGCGCACAGTTCGCACCGATCACGGTCCGGTGCCGCAGCAACCGGAGGTCTACCAGTGGCGCCGAGCTGGCGAGTTCGACCCGCACCCAGAGCACGGCAGCAGCGCCCGCCGCAACGGCCAGGGAGACCGCCGTCCAGGGGCGGCTCGTCCACAGCGCGGTCTCACTCACCAGAATCAACACCGGCGCGAGAGCGAGTGAGAGTGCAAGAGCACCGGGAATGTCCATGCGGGTCGCACGATTCCGTGTGGCAGCGGGAACGACCTTCAGCGCCACCACCAGCGCCAGAACGGCGATCGCGGCCCCGAAACCGTACGCGGCGCGAATCCCACCGTGCTCGGTCAGCAACCCCGACAGTGGATAGCCCACGCCGACCCCCGCCGTCGACGCGACCGCCAACAACGAGATGGTCGACGCAGACCGCGGCGCGGACAGGTGATCGCGGGCAACTCCTATCAGCATCGAGGTCAGTGCCAGCCCTACCCCCTGCGCGGCCCGGCCGATGAGCAGCCACGCGAAAGACAACGGGAGCGCGGTCAGAACTCCACCCACCGATACGACGCCGAGGGTCCCGAGTATCGCCGCCCGACGATGTGGGCCCGAGCCGAGGCGGCCGAGAATCGGTGTCGTCACGGCACCGGTCGCCAACGCCAGCGTCAACGTCCACTGCGCACTCGACAGTGAGACATCGAATGTGGTTGCGACACTGGTGATCAACGGCGCACCGAGGCTGCCGACGGCGGCCACGACCACTCCGACGAACACCAGCGCAGGTGCCAGCGAACGCTCCCGACTATGCTCGGTCTCCTCGGTCATCGGTTCGTGTCGCCGGTGATGTGATCGAACAGTCCAGCCTGGATGCGTGTGCCCACTCCCCTCGCCCAGGGTTCGTCGACGTCGTCGATCTGCAGGGCCGCGCCGCTGTTGAGCAGCATCCCGAACGCCAGAAATGCCTTGATCGTCACCGCGTCCATACCGGTGATCTCTGTTATCGCGGTCCACATGCGGTCGAACGCCGCTCTCACTGCGTCACGCACCTCGGCATCGCCGCAGGCAGCGATCCCCTGCAGTTGCAACAGCAACGAGGTGCGGTCGCCGAGCATCGCGTGGTACCGCTCGCCCATTGCTGCCAGCGCCTGCTGTCCGGTGGCATTGCCCGCCGCTTCTCGCATCCCGTCGGTCAACCGGTCGTAGGACGCGACGACCACCTCGCAGAACAGAACCTTCTTGGTTCCGAAGATCCGAAAGATGTAGGCCTGGGTGATTCCTGCCTCGCGGGCGATCGCCTCGGTCGATCCGCCGTGGAGTCCGGCCGAGGCGAATTCGTCTGCTGCTATTCGCAAGAGCTGCTCTCGACGATCGGGTCCTGTCATGCGCGCGCGTTGCCCCATGCCCTGAAGTTACTAGTTACTAACTACTAACTCAAGACCTCGCGCCGAAACCTCGAACTACAGTTCTCGTCATGAGTGAATGGGTCGTGCTTCTGCGCGGCATCAACGTCGGCGGCATCAACATCAAGATGGCCGATCTTCGGGCGGCCCTGCAGGACGCCGGATTCGGACACGTTCGGACGATATTGGCTACTGGCAATGTCGTCTTGGAATCACCACTGACCTCCGACGCACTGAAACCGGCGGTCGAAACCGTGCTGGCCGAGGCCTTCGGTTACCAGGCCTGGGTGATCGTGTCGGACGTACCGTCGCTGCGCCAGGTGGTCGATGCCTATCCCTTCGATGCCGAACGCGAAGGCTGGCACCCCTATGTGGTGTTCGGCAGCAACGATGAACACCTGACCGAATTGTCCGCTCTCGCGGCCGAACTCGATCCTGAGCTCGAACGAGTCGCCGAAGGAGACAATGTCATCTACTGGGAAGTGCGCAAAGGCAGCACGACCGACAGCAGGTTCGGCAAAGCCACGGCGAAGGCCAAGTACAAGGCGACCACCACCACTCGCAATCTGCGCACGCTCGCCAAGGTTCTCGCGTGACCGTTCTCGCTGCGACACTGGTCGCTGCCGTTCTCGTCTTCGCCATAGTTCGCCCGCGCGGCCTGCCCGAGATCGTCGCCGCGTTGCCGGCCGCGGCGGTCGTGTTGCTCGTCGGCCTCGTCAGCGTCGACGATGCCCGAGCGCAGGTGCTCGAACTCGCCCCCACGGTCGTGTTTCTGGCGTTCATCCTGATCCTGGCGCACCTGTCCGATGCTCTCGGCGTCTTCACCTGGATCGCGGCGAAGCTCCGCCGTGGGTCCCAGGGCAGCCCCCGCAGACTGCTCACCCTCGTGTTCGCCGCCGCAGCGTCGACCACAGCAGTGCTCAGTCTCGATGCCACCGTGGTTCTGTTGACACCCGCGATCATCGGTGCCGCCCGCATCCTCGGGATGTCGCCGCGTCCACACAGTTACGCCACCGCACACCTGTCCAATTCGGCCTCGACCCTGCTCCCGGTCTCGAACCTGACCAATCTGCTGGCCTTCGCCGCGACCGGCCTGACCTTCCTGCACTTCACGGCCCTGATGGCACTGCCGTGGATGTTCGCGGTCGCGATCGAGTTGGCAGTGTTCCTGCTCTTCTTCCGCAAGGACCTGCGCCGCACCGCGCCACCATCGGACAGACCGGCCGAGCAGGGCTTCGAGGATGTACCGGCACCGACAGTCACACTCGCAGTACTCGGCGCGACTCTCATCGGCTTCGCAGTGGCCGGACTGTTCGACGTCGAACCCTTCTGGGTCGCGGCCGTGGGGTCGGTGGCACTGGCGATCCCGGCACTGCGAGCGCGGCGCACCACACCTCGCGCCATCGCGCGCGGTGCCGATCTGCCGTTCTGCGGCTTCGTGTTCCTGCTCGGCATCGTCGTCCTCGGCGTCACGACAGGACCGATCGGCGCCTGGCTGACGCGAATCCTGCCGTCCGACACCACCTTCGCATCGCTCCTGGCAGTAGCGGTCATCGCGGCGGTGGCGTCGAACATCGTCAACAACCTGCCCGCAACGCTGCTGCTACTGGCCGCGTTCGGTACCGACGCTCCCCCGGCACTGCTGTTGGCCATGGTGATCGGAGTGAATCTCGGCCCCAACCTCACCTACGTCGGGTCGCTGGCCATCATGCTGTGGCGACGCGTCGCATCAGCACACGACGAACCGGCCGACCTGAAGACATTCACCGTTCTCGGCGTGATCACGACTCCATTGACCATCGTCGGTGCCGTGGCGGGACTGTGGCTCGCGTTGCAGGTCTAGGCCGCGTCGTGCCGTCCCCCGATGAACGACGGCGCTGATCGAGTCGACGCGGGCGGATCAACCGATCACGGGATCGGCGTCGGGGAAAGGTCGTTGCCGGGTCCCACGACTGAGCAGTTGTTCGTGGGTGCGGCCCCGGCGAAGCGTTCGGCGAGAAACTGCGCTGCTTGCGCCTGGAACGGGACGAACGCCTGCGAATGACTCAGGCCGTCGTATCGAGCGTAGGTGACCGCGACGCCGCGGTCGCAGTACTCTCTGGCCAACCCCTCGACGTCAGCGGTGATCATGACCGAATCCCCGATCCCGTCCAGGTCTCCGACCGCGAGGAGGACGGGCACGCGTGGTGTTCCTGCGCTGCCCATGATGTTGTCGTCGATCGCTTCGACGACCTCGGGAATGTCGAGTAGGGAGGTGTAAGGAGGCTGCAGCATCTCGGTGTCGGTCAAGCCCGGATAGTCGGACGCGAAGCCGGCGATGCAGTCGTATTGCACGGCGTTCACGATCTGCTTGCCCTTGTCCGACAAGAATGCGTCGGTGTCGAGACCGTAGGTACGTTGATACGCCACGATCAACGCGGGGATGACCCCGGCCCAGTCCGTGGACCCGCTGACATAGGGAAGATTGTGTGCGAGGTCGACTGGTAATCCGCCCGCGGCGGCACCGACGATGTTCAATTCGGGCGCGTATCGCGGTGCCACCTCGGCACCCCACTGCGTGGGTACGGATCCGCCCGAGTACCCGATGAGACCGACCGGTGTCGTCGATGGCAGGCCCAGCACGCTTTCTGCGGCGCGGATCCCGTCCAGTGCTGCATAGGCGGACTGGCGACCGATGGTCCACTCCAGTTCCTCGCCCTCGTAGTCGGGGACGACGACGGTGTAACCGGCAGCCATGTAGCCGGTGATCACTGCTTGTTCGACGGTGGCTGATTGACTGTTTCCGTGGCCGCTGAGGGTGTACGACGGATCGCACTCGGACCCGAGACCGTCGTAGGCGGTGTGGAAGGAGATCAGTTTCGTCGGGCCGGGAATGAGCGGCCGGAGCACTGTGGCCACCGTCGTCACCGCGGCACCCTGTTGGTTTGTCGTGCGATACAGCACCTGTGTCGAGGTGATGGGTGTGCTCACGTTCGCTGCGCCGTAGGCCATGGGCCGGGTCCGCAGAACATCCCCTGGTGCAGTGCCGTCGAGCGGTTCGTTCCAGTCGTAGAACGGATCGGCCGAAGGAACGGGTTGTGCTGGGACAGAACCGGCCGGCTGTGCGGACACCGTTCCGGTGGACGTGGCGGCAATGCCGAGGACTGTCAGGACAGCCAATGCGGCGATGCGGCGGTTGATCGATCTTGTGTGCATCGATGTGCCTACTCGTGTGATGTCCGCGCGGATTCGGCGACGTCGGACGGATCTGCAGTGAAGGGAAGACTACTGGTCTCGATCATCGAATGGGGACGAAATCTCACCGAGGACGTACGAACCCGAGAACGTTTTCTCTGCCGCGACTCCACACATCCGAAGTGTCAGGCCAGCCGAGCCAGGTGCGCGGTGTCGTTCACCAGTCGCACCGATGCCCCGCCGTCGGGGTAGAACTCGGCGATGCTCAGCGACGCCAGGTCGAGGTGCAGTCGATACAGCAGCGACGGGCCGACGTCGAGCGCGAGTTGCAGCAGCAGTTTGATCGGGGTCACGTGGGTGACCACCAGAACGGTCTTTCCGGCGTACTCGGTGATCAGCTGATCGCGGGTTGCTTCGATGCGCGTGCGCACGGTGTCGAAGCTCTCTCCGTTCGGCGGTACTACCGACGTGTCACCCATCCAGGCCTGATGCTGCTCGGGGTAGCGCGCTGTGGCCTCGGCGAACGTCAGACCCTCCCAGTCACCGAAGTCGGTTTCGATGAGGCCATCGACGGTGGTGACGGGCAATCCGAGCGCGCGTGCAGTCGCTGCGGCGGTCTGCTGAGCCCGCGCGAGCGGCGAGGCCACGATGGCATCGATATCGGTTCGCGAACCGAGAGCCGTTGCGGCGGAGTCGGCTTGGCGTCGGCCCAGTTCGGTCAGATCCGGATTTCCACGCCCGGAGTAGCGCCGGTCGACCGACATGGGGGTCTGGCCGTGACGCAGCAACAGCAGGCGGGTGGGCTCGCCCATCGCGCCGGTCCACCCCGGAGACGCCGTCTGCGTCGTGGAAGCAGACGCACTCGCGACCGGATCCGGCTTCGGTTCCAGGTCGATACCCTCGGCCGCGGCGTCCATCGCTTCGTTCGCCAGCGCATCGGCGTGTGAGTTCTTCGCCCGCGGAATCCATTCGTAGGTGACGGAATCGAATCGGCGAGCCAGTTCGGCTGCCTCTCGCTGCAGCGGAATCATGTCCGGGTGCTTGACTTTCCAGCGTCCCGACATCTGCTCGACGACGAGCTTGGAATCCATCCGAACGTCGACCTCGCGGGCACCGATGTCGGCGGCGGCCGTCAGTGCCGCGATCAGGCCCTTGTATTCGGCGACGTTGTTGGTCGCGATACCGAGCGCCGATCGCCGCTCGGCCAGGACCTCACTGCGATCGGCCGAGAACACCACCGCGCCGTAGCCGGCGGGCCCCGGGTTCCCACGCGATCCGCCGTCGGCCTCGGCGACCACCCTCGTCACCGGACTCAAATTCCGGATTCCTTGGTGCGCACCAGAATTGCGTTGCATTCGGGGCACCGAATCAGAGCATCGGCCGGCTTGTTGGCAATGCCGGCGATCTCGTTTCGATCCAGCTCGATTCGGCACGCCCCACAGCGACGGGCCTGCAGCAATGCTGCACCGCGGCCGGTGAGCCCCCGCTGCTTCTCGTACAGCGCAAGCAGGTCCGCGGGCAGTCCGGCGGCCAGGGCGTCGCGGCGTTCGGCGCTGCGCTTCTCGGCGGTGTCGAGGTCTGCGACCGCGTCGTCGCGGCGGCGACCGGCGTCGACGAGCTCGTCCTCGATCTGGGTCAGCTGCGCACCGGCGTGCTCGTAGTCGCGTTCGCTGGCTTCGCGCTGCTCCATGACTTCGAGCAGTTCCTCCTCGAGGATCCCCTGGCGTCGCTCGAGGCTGCCGAGCTCGTGCTGCAGCTCGGTCATCTGCTTCGGTGCGATAGTGCCGCTGTCGAGCATCTTCTTGTCGCGGGCCTCGCGCTGGCGAACCGCGTCCACCTCACCCTCGAGCTTGCGGATGTCACGATCGAGGTCGTCCATCGAGATCTGCACCGTCACCGCGGCGTCCCTGCGGGTGGTCCGCTCGGTCTCGAGCTTGTCCACTTCCTGCTGCTCGGGAAGGGTCTTGCGGCGGTGGGCGATCTGCGAGAGTTCGGTATCCACACCGGCCAATTCGAGCAGCGAGGCCTGGACTTCGGGATCGACATTCACGCTTGATGACTCCTGCGACTATGGAAGTTGATTGACGATCACCCTACCGGCTGCATCGAGGTGACCGAGCCCGATCCACTCGAAGGCGCGTCGAGGGGTTCACCGGTCACAGAGTCCACGGGTCGGTTCGGACCTCGGTGATCTTGCTGCCCCACCCGTCGGTGTCTCCGAACTCTGCGTCGAGGATGCCGCGTGCCTGTGCGCACCACGGAAACTCCGAGGCCCAGTGCGCGGTGTCGATCACCGCTGGTCCGCCCGCGCGTAGGTGCTCGTCGACGGGGTGGTGCCGTAGATCCGAGGTGACGTAGACGTCGGCGTCCGTGCGCGCTACTGCGGAGAGGAAGGAGTCTCCCGCTCCCCCACACATCGCGACCACCGAGACCGTGGCGGCGGGATCTCCCGCCGCTCGCACACCCCAACTGGTTGTCGGCAACGCCTCGCGCACGATGTCGGTGAACTCGGCGAGTGTCATCGGGGTCGGTAGCCGTCCGATCCGGCCCAAGCCGGTGCACGACGGTACTGCCGCGGTCTCGAAGATGTCGAACGCCGGCTCCTCGTAGGGGTGCGCGTGACGCAGCGCCGAAAGTATCCGAGCACGTTGGGCTTTCGGAGCGACAACCTCGACACGGTCCTCCGGCACGGTGTGCACCTCACCGACGACTCCGAGCGTCGGGTCGGCACCCGCTCCGGGGCGGAACTGGCCGAGACCCGACCCCTGCCAGCTCGCTTCGCTGTAGTCGCCGATCTGTCCGGCTCCGGCGTCGAACATGGCCTGCCGCACCGTTGCGGTGTCGGTAGTCGGCACGAAGACCACCCACTTGTCGTGTGCAGGAACGTCGATGGGGTCCAGGGGCCTGGTGTCGATCACTCCAAGGGCGGACGCGAGTGCGTCGGAGACACCCGGGTCGGCGGAGTCGGCGTTGGTGTGGGCGGTGAACAGTGCGCAGTCGGCTTTGATCAGGCGGTGAACGATCGAGCCCTTGGCGGTGTCCGCCGCGACCGTGTCGACTCCTTTGAGCAGCAATGGATGGTGCGCCACAATCAGATCGGCACCCCATGCGATGGCCTCGTCGACCACCGCAGCTGTGACGTCGACGGTGTAGAGAACCTGCTGCACAACAGCTTTCGGATCACCGCACACCAGCCCCACCGAGTCCCAGCTCTCGGCGAGCCGCGGTGGGTACGCGCCGTCGAGAACCTCGATGACCTCCGCCAGTGTCACTGCCATGTTCGCTGCTCTCCTCACAGAACGGTGTTCAACGCATCCACCAGTATGTCGACCTGCTCCGAGTTCCGTACCGCGACGCGCAGGTAGTGGCGGTCCAGCCCTGGGAACGTGTCGCCCCGCCGAACCGCAATTCCCCTCGTGCGCAGTCGTTCACGTATCAGATCGGCGTCCTCGATTCGAAGCAGCAGAAACGGTGCCCTGGCTGGGCCGGTGACGTCGAGACCCATGGCGGTCAGTCGGGAGATCATCGAGGTTCGTTCGCGATCGATGCGCTCGGATTCGGCTCGCGCCTGGTGCACCGCGAACGGTTCGGTACAGGCGCGGATCGCTTCGAGCTGCAGGCTCCCGAGCGGCCAGTGCGCGCGGCCGTGCTGAAGTTGCGCGAGGACGTCGGGGTGCCCGAGCGCGTAGCCGCACCGAAGTCCCGCCAACGCCCACGTCTTGGTCAGGCTCCGCAGGATCAGTACGTCGTTCAGGCTCTGCGATGCCGCCGACTCGCCGGTGCCGAGCACGGCGTCCGCGAAGGCCTCGTCGATCACCACTGTGCGACCGGGGCTCCGCACGCTCAGGATCGTCTCCAGTGGGTGCAGTACGGATGTCGGATTGGTCGGGTTGCCGATGATCACCATGTCGGCGGCGTCGGGCACCAGCCTCGCATCGAACTCGAAGGGCGGCGGCAGGATCACTCGCTGCACCGGGATACCCGTCTGCTCGAGCACCCAGTCGGGTTCGGTGAACGACGGATGGATGGTTGCCACCAGGCGCGGCTCGATGCGAGGCAGCATCGAGAATCCTTCCGCACCACCGCTGAGCAACAACACCTCGTCCGGCGATCGGCCGTGATGGGCAGCAACCTGCTCTCGTGCTGCCAGCTCGGCTGCGGCGGTCGGGTACGAGCCCAACGAACCCAGCGCAGCACCGAGCCGTTCGCGAAGCCATTCCGGCGGACCGTCGCCGCGAACGTTGACGGCGAAGTCGACCGATCCGGGATCGACCTCCACGTCTCCGTGGTGACGAAGGAGCTCATCCGGTTTGCGGCGCAGCCGCGCATCGGGTTTGCGGCGCAGCCGCGCGTCGGGTCGGGCAGCTGATTCGCTCATCGCGGCAAGCGTAGCGGCAGCGGTCGGCGATAGGCTCCGACCATGCATGCCGCTCCCCCCGCATCCGTTGTCCTGTTCGATCTCGATGGGACTCTGACCGATTCCGCCCCCGGAATTCATGCCGGTTTCAGGCATGCGTTGGCGTCCGTGGAGGCTCCCGAGCCGACCGAGGAGCAGCTGTCGTTGGTTGTCGGGCCGCCGCTGATCGACACCTTGCGTGGGCTCGGACTCGACGAGGACGCGGCCCAGCGCGCATTGGCGGCGTACTTCCAGCGATACGACGAGCGGGGCTGGGCCGAGAACACAGCGTTCGAAGGCATCGAGTCGGTACTGACCCGATTGCGGGATCGCGGAGTGCGCTTGGGCGTGGCGACGTCCAAGTCCGAGCGCTTCGCCGTTCGGATTCTCGATCACTTCGGATTGTCGGGATACTTCGACTTCATCGGTGGTGCCAGCAACGACGGGAGCCGCCGAGCGAAGTCCGATGTCATTGCCCATGCACTGACCAATCTCGGCATCGAACCGGTCGAACACACCGACGGCGGCACGACGGGGGTGATCATGATCGGTGACCGGGATCACGATGTGCACGGCGCTGCGCGATTCGGCATACCGACGGTGTACGTGGAGTGGGGGTACGGGATCGACGGAGAGAGCGCGGACGCTGCGTTCACGGCCACGAGCATGGACCAGCTGGCCACAGTGTTGGAACAGAACACGGCGGCGGCGGTGTCGCAGTGAACGAGCCCCTGCACGTGACATTCGTCTGCACCGGCAACATCTGCCGCTCGCCTATGGCCGAGAAGGTCTTCGCTCGGCACCTTCGCGATGCCGGCCTGCATGACGCCGTACGGGTATCGAGCGCGGGAACCGGCGGCTGGCATGTGGGTGACGGCGCGGATCCGCGGACGGTCGCCGAGCTCGACGAGCACGGTTACGACAGCGAGCACGCTGCGGCGCAGGTCGGTCCGGAACACTTGGCGGCAGATCTGATCGTCGCGCTCGATACCGGGCATGCGCGGGCGCTGCTGCAGCTCGGCGCGCCTGCCGATCGGGTGGCGTTGCTGCGCTCGTTCGATCCGGATGCCGAGGACTCGTCGGTTGCAGATCCGTACTACTCGTCCGACGCCGCGTTCACCGAGGTGCGTGAACAGATCGAAAGCGCAGTTCCCGGGCTCTTGGATTGGGCGCGGTCTCGGCTGTCCGGCTGACCCGGCTACCGTGGTGGGGTGGAAAAGCTAGGGTTCTTGCTGCGTCCGAAGTGGTTGGTGCTGGCCGCCGTCGCGCTGGCCTTCGCGTTCCTGTGCTTCAGCGTGCTGGCTCCGTGGCAGCTGGGGAAGAACACTTCGACCTCTGCACGCAACGATCTGATCACCCGGTCGGTCGCGGCGGATCCGGTTCCGATCTCCGAGGTTCTCACTGCCGACGGTTTCGCAGCCGACGACGAATGGCGTCGGGTCATCGCAACGGGCTCCTACGTCGCCGATTCCGACGCGCTGGTTCGGCTGCGCAGCATCCGAGAAAAGCCGGCGTACGAGGTGATCACTCCGTTCGTCATCGACGGCGGGCCCACCGTGCTCGTCAACCGCGGGTACGTGTTGCCGGTGGAGGGAACCAGTGCACCCGATTTTGCGGCGGCACCCACAGGCGAGGTGACGTTGAACGCGCGGGTTCGCCAAGCCGAGGGCACCTCGCGGGAGCCCATCGAGGAGGACGGCCGGCTGCAGGTCTACAACATCAATCCCGAGCAGATCGGGACCGCCGTCGGCGTCGACGCCATCGATGGGTACCTGCAGCTCGATGCCGATCAGCCGGGCGGTCTCGGCTTGATCGATCTGCCGCAGACGGACGCGGGCCCGTACCTGTCCTACGGTCTGCAGTGGCTGGCGTTCGGGATCATGGCCCCACTCGGCCTGGCGTACTTCGTTCGCGCCGAGTTGAGGGAGCGACGCGCATCTCGGGCCGAGTTGGCCGCGGCGATGTCCGACGGACCAGAACCGATGGCCGACGACCAGACGGCTCGGGAGGACGAGGAAGAAGAGTTCACGCTGCCCACTCGACGTGAGAAGCGAGCGAGGGCACGGGCAGCGTCACGCACGGCGGTGTCGTCGGATCCTCGCCTGGCAGATCGCTACGGCAAGAATCGCTGACCCGACGGCGGAGAGTTCCTGCACGCGGATCGACAGACCGACCGCTCGGCGGAGGTCGCGTGCCGTCGGCGGCGATCCGTCGCCGAGGGTCGGCCTGATCTCGACTCCGTGCCGGTAGCTGGTTCGGCCTCCCAACTGCAGGCCCAACGCCCCGGCGGCCGCGGCTTCGGCGACACCTGCGTTGGGGCTGGGGTGCTGTGACGCGTCGCGTCGCCACATCGTCCATGCCTGCTTGGGCGAACCGTGCACCAGCGGCGCTGCCAGTACGGTCGCCAGACCCGTCACTCGGGCCGGCACCACGTTCAGCACGTCGTCGCTTCGCGCTGCCGCCCAGCCGAAATGTCGGTACTTCGGAGACCGGTAGCCGATCATGGCGTCGAGCGTGTTACTCGCGCGGTAGGCCAGAATTCCCGGCACACCGGCCAGTGCTCCCCACACCAACACACCCACGGCGGCGTCGGAGGTGTTCTCGGCGATGGACTCGACTGCGGCGCGGGCCAGGCCGTCGATGTCGAGCGAGTCCGGATCTCGACCACACAGCGATGGCAGCAGCGCACGCGCGCTCGCCATATCCTCGCGATCGAGGTGATCGGCCATCTGCTGCCCCACTCTGGACAGCGATGTCCCGCCCAGCGCCGCCCATGTTGCGGCTGCGACCAGCGCAGTGTCGACGGGCAGTGTCGATCGAGCCGCCGCTCGGCTCGAGCCGATGCCCACCGCGGCCGCAGAACCGATCAGCGTCACGGCATGAACGACGCCGAGAGCTGTGCTGTCACGGTACAGAATTCGTTCGAGGCGCAGTGCCGTCGTGCCGAATCCCGCGACCGGATGCCAGCGCCGTGGGTCTGCGAACATTCGATCGAGGCCGTAGCCGGCCAGTAAGCCGATCGCGCGGGGGTATGTCCACATCCGTCGAATCTTGCCAACTGCGCATCCGGTGCAGAAACTCGGTGTGTCAGGCCCAGCGTCGGCGATACGCACCTGCGAGTTGACGGTTGCGGAAGTCGATGTCGCTTCCGTCGTCGAGCAGTGCGATTGCCATTCCAACGAAGCCGACGGCTGCCATTACGAACATTGTCATGATTCCCCCAGAATCTGGTGTGGATCCGCGTTGCGGACTGCCGGTACACGATTGTTACCGGTCGGTAGGCAGATTCCTACGGATTTGAGGCGGCCGTCACGTGTGTCCGTCATCACGAGACCCGCGTCTCATTCGGAGGTCCAAAATTCAACGGCCACTGGCACTCTCGCTATGTGAGCTCGCCCTGCCCTTACTGCTGCGCAGAAAACAAATGCTGTTCCTCGATCACGACGGATCGAAGGAATTCGTCGACGGCCTTCACCCTGGCCAAGCCGGTCAACTCTCGCGGCACCACCGTCCAGTACGTGCGCTCGACCGAGACGACGCCGGGCAACACCGCTGTCAGCGCTGCGTCGGGCTCGCCGATATAGCTGGGTAAGGGGGCGATTCCCACACCGGACCTCGCGGCGATCCACTGACCGGTGATGTTGTTGGTCTGTATTCGGGCGCGCCCCTCGGGCAGGATCGAGTCCAGGATACGAAGTGGTGCAACGTCGAGTAGCGCGTCGACGTAGGAGATGAGGGTGTGTTCGCGCAGGTCTTCGACGGTGCGAATGGGCGGTCTTGCGGCCAGGTAGGCCTCGGTGGCGAAGAGTTGGAGCGAATAGGTCGCCAACCTGCGAGTCACCACGAATCTCGGCGACGGCCGTTCCAGCGTGATCGCAATATCGAACTCTCGGGTGGCCAGAGAATTGTGCTCGGTGGCGGTGACCAACTCGATATCGAGATCCGGATGCCTGTCCCGGAGCACTCCCAGTTCGGGTGTCAGCACGAAGGCCCCGAATCCATCCGGGGCTGCGATGCGGACGGTGCCGCGTAGCGAACCGGTGTCGGAGGTCTGGTCCTCGAAGGCAGCGATGAGCGTCGA
The DNA here is from genome assembly GCF_049195265.1 of Rhodococcus sp. MALMAid1271. Classification (NCBI taxonomy): domain Bacteria; kingdom Bacillati; phylum Actinomycetota; class Actinomycetes; order Mycobacteriales; family Nocardiaceae; genus Rhodococcus; species Rhodococcus sp. MALMAid1271. Next base: position 157,396 of record NZ_JBMIRQ010000067.1, read on the forward strand.
CTCCACGGTCTCGGCATAACCGACCAGCCGTCGACCTGCCTCGGTCAATCGCCATCCTGCGGGGGTCCTGTCGAAAAGTCGCTGCCCGGCCGACTTTTCGAGCGCGGTGATGCGTCGGCCGACGGTGGTGTGGTCCACGCCGAGTGTGCGCGAAGCATCGGTCAACCGTCCTGTCCTGGACACTTCGAGAAAGTAGCGAAGGTGGTCTGGGTTGAACACTCACCCAGCCTATCCTCCTGTGCATTTATGCACGGCGTTCTGCGTATTTGGCCTTTGACTCGTGCATCGTTAACAGTGAGACTCGAGACACACCGATGGAAAGGATCGAACGTTGACCGACGTCATCGCGCACTGGATGGATGGAAAGCACTACTCCGGCAAGTCCGACCGGACCTCCCCCGTCACCAACCCCGCGACCGGTGAGATCACCGGGAGCCTCGCACTTGCCGACACCGACGACGCCCGCGCGGTCATCGACGCGGCCGCTGCCGCGTTCCCGGCCTGGCGCGATACCTCACTTGCCAAGAGAACCTCTGTCCTGTTCGCATTTCGAGAACTGCTGAACGCACGAAAGAACGAGCTCGCGGACATCATCACCGCCGAGCACGGCAAAGTGCTCTCCGATTCCCTCGGCGAGATCTCCCGCGGACAGGAGGTCGTCGAATTCGCCTGCGGCATAGCCCATCTCCTCAAAGGCGGATACACTGAAAACGCCTCGACCGGCGTGGACGTCTATTCGATCCGTCAGCCGCTCGGGCCGGTGGCGATCATCTCGCCCTTCAACTTTCCCGCCATGGTCCCGATGTGGTTCTTCCCCGTTGCCATCGCAACAGGCAACACCGTCGTCCTCAAACCCTCCGAGAAGGATCCGAGCGCCAGCATCTGGTTGGCCGAGCTGTGGAAGGAAGCGGGCCTGCCCGACGGCGTGTTCAACGTTCTGCAGGGTGACAAACTGGCCGTGGACGAGTTGCTCGAGAACAAGAAGATCAAATCGGTTTCCTTCGTCGGTTCGACCCCCATCGCGCAATACGTGTACGCCACGGGTACCGCTCACGGAAAGCGTGTCCAAGCTCTCGGCGGAGCCAAGAACCATGCCGTCGTACTCCCCGATGCAGATCTCGACCTGGCTGCCGATGCCATGGTCAACGCCGGCTTCGGCTCTGCGGGCGAACGATGCATGGCCATCTCCGCCCTCGTCGCTGTCGGTCCCATCGCCGACGAACTCGTCGCCAAGATCGCCGAACGCACCAGGCCGCTGGTCACCGGCGACGGAACCCGTAATGCGGACATGGGCCCGCTGGTGACGAAGGCGCACCGAGACAAGGTCGCCTCCTATGTCGACGCGGGCGAAGCCGCCGGTGCCAGCCTGGTCGTCGACGGGCGCGCGGTGCAGGCCGACGGCGGGGAGAACGGCTTCTGGCTGGGTCCCACTCTCATCGACCACGTCACCCCCGAGATGAGCGTCTACACCGACGAAATCTTCGGACCTGTTCTCTCGGTCGTCCGCGTCGACACCTACGACGACGCACTCGCGCTGATCAACGACAATCCTTACGGCAACGGCACCGCCATCTTCACCAACGACGGCGGTGCGGCACGACGCTTCCAGAACGAGGTGGAGGTCGGCATGGTCGGCATCAACGTGCCCATCCCGGTTCCCATGGCGTACTACAGCTTCGGCGGTTGGAAGAACTCCCTCTTCGGAGACAGTCACGCCCACGGCACCGAGGGCGTCCATTTCTTCACCCGAGGTAAAGCCGTCACCAGCCGCTGGCTCGACCCCAGCCACGGCGGCATCAACCTCGGCTTCCCCGAAAACAGCTGACCCCGAAAAAGAGCTGGAGCACACCATGGTTGCCAATATTTCGTTTCCTCGGTTCCTCAAACTCGGCGGAGGCGCAGTCGCGGAGCTGGGGACTGTTCTGACCGACTTGAATGTCTCACGGCCGTTGCTGGTCACCGACGCTTTCTTGGCCGGAAACGGGTCCGCCGATCGCCTGATGACCGTCATGACCGAGGCCGGAAAGACACCCGCTTTGTTCTCCGGCACCGTCCCGGATCCGACGACGGATTCCCTCGTCGCCGGTCTCGATGCGGTGCGGCAGCATTCGGCCGATTCGATCATCGGGTTCGGCGGAGGCAGTCCGATGGACACGGCGAAGGCGCTGGCGATCCTCGCGGTGCAGGGCGGCACGATGCGGGATTTCAAGGCTCCCGTCGTCTCGACCGGCCCGGCCCTACCGATCATCGCCATTCCCACCACAGCCGGAAGTGGTTCGGAGGCAACTCAGTTCACCATCATCACCGATGTAGCCTCGGACGAGAAGATGTTGTGCCCCGGCCTGTCCTTTCTGCCGATCGCATCCATCATCGACTTCGAGTTGACCATGTCGATGCCGGCGCGCTTGACGGCCGATACCGGCGTCGATGCACTCACACACGCCATCGAGGCGTACGTCAGCAAAAAAGCCAACCCCATTTCCGACGGTTTGGCGCTCAGCGCGATTCGTACGATCGGTACGTCACTGCTTCGTGCTTACCGGGACGGTGACGACCGGCAGGCGAGGGAGGCGATGATGCACGCCTCCACGCAAGCCGGCATGGCGTTCTCCAATGCCAGCGTCTGTTTGGTGCACGGGATGAGCCGTCCGATCGGCGCGCACTTCCATGTGGCGCACGGCTTGTCGAATGCGATGCTCCTGCCTGCCGTTACGGCGTTCTCGATCGTGGGAGCGGAAGGTCGCTATGCCGATTGCGCTCGCGCACTGGGCGCGGCCTCGGAAAGCGATTCCGATCAGGTTGCCTGCGGCAAATTGCAGGATGCGATCGTCACACTGTGCCGTGAGGTGGAGGTTCCGACGCCCGAGACCTTCGGTATCGACAAGGCAAAGTGGGACGAGCTGCTGCCGCTGATGGCCGGGCAAGCCCTGGCGTCGGGCAGCCCGGGCAACAATCCGGTCGTCCCCACTGCCGAGCAGATCGTCGATCTGTACCGGCAGGTGTATGCGGGTCGCTAGTCGAACTCACCGAAATGCGCGGGAACTTCACTGTCTTTCCGCGCATTTCGGCGTTGCACCAGTATTCCGCCGATCACGGTGATCGCCGCAAGCACAGCCGACAGTGCGATAGCGGATCGCTGTTCCGGACGTATCACCATCATCACCAGGACGAATACGATGAACCCGATCGCCAGATACGTCAGCCACGGGTACAGCCACATCAGGACCGCGGGGCGTTCACCGTCGCGATCGAGGTGACGGCGCAGCACCAACTGGCTACTGGCGATGGCGAGGTAGACGAACAGGGCGACCGCTCCGGTGGTCGCCAGCAGGTAGGTGAACAGCTTCTCGGGCAGGATGTAGTTGCCGACGACGGCGAGGAAGCCGAGCACCATCGATGCGATCACCGCGATCCACGGCACTCCGTTGGAGGTGATTTTCTTGACTGCGCGCGGCGCGTCGCCTCGATCGCCGAGGGAATACAGCATGCGCGACGCTGTGTAGAGTGCAGAATTCAAGCACGACGCGACGGCGGTCAGGATGACGATGTCCATGATCGTGTCGGCGTGCGGAATTCCCATCTTGGACAACACGTACTGATACGAACCGGTCGCAGGATCGAGTTCGTTCCACGGCACCAGTGCGACGATGATGAAGATCGATCCGAAGTAGAAGATCGAGATTCGCCAGATCACCGAATTCGTTGCGCGGGTGATTCCTTTTGCCGGGTCCTTGGATTCGGCCGCGGCGATGGTGACGATCTCCGAACCCATGAACGAGAACATCGTCGTCAGCATGGCCGCGATCACGGCGCCGAATCCGAGGGGCATGAATCCGCCTGAGGCCCAGAGTTGGTCCACACCACTGACTTCGGAATGGGGTAGCCATCCTAGGATCGCGGCGATGCCGAGCCCGATGAAGGCGACGATGGCCACCACTTTCACCAGCGCGAACCAGAATTCGAATTCTCCGTAGTTACCGACGCTGATCAGGTTGGTCGCGGTGAGCGCGACGACGATGATCAGCGCCCACATCCATTGCGCCCCACCGAGCCAGTTGGTGAGAATGGCTGCCGCTGCAGTGGCTTCGACCGGGATGACCAGCACCCAGAACCACCAGTAGAGCCATCCCACCGAGAACCCGGCCCAGTGGCCCAGTGCCCGCGTTGCGTAGGTCGAGAACGACCCCGTATCGGGGTTGGCGGTCGCCATCTCCCCCAACATGCGCATCACCAGGATGACCAGGATGCCCGCAAACAGGTAAGACAGCAGCACGGCCGGTCCTGCGGTGGCGATGGCGTTGGCAGAGCCCACGAACAGTCCAGCCCCGATGACGCCTGCTATCGATATCATCGTCACGTGGCGTGGTTTGAGGCTGGTGCCGAGTCCTTGTTCACCGGTTTCCGGCTTGTCCGTAATTGACATACCAATAGTCGACCACATGTCCGAAGTCCCCGCGGGTCTTGACCGAATTGTCCAGACGACCTGTGGTACAGAACTTTCCGTGCACAAGGCCGCGGAGTTGATATCGTCTGATCCGTGGACGCAGGCTCATGATCTTCACCGTCGCCGTTGCCAGAGCCATCGCGGACGGCTCCGTTCGACGCGTGTATCGACGATGGTCGAGTCCGAAGGCAACAGCCGGTTCCGTACTCCGTTCGCCGTCGGGAATGATTCGTATCGACTCGGTCTGCGAGATAGATCCAGCCGAGGTCACCGACGCAGACGCGAGGGCGGCCGGTGAGGGCACTCGTGCGCAGCTCGAGAAGTCGTTCTTCGGCCCCGCCTCCAATCCCACCTTCGTCATCGAGGTGTCCTACGTCGGCGCAGATCCGCGCGACGCCCTCGCTGCCGACGATGCCCTCGACGACGACGCCCTCCACACCCTCAGCGCAACGCTGACGCGGATGGATTCACGATCCGGCAGCCCATGGACCAGAAACACGTTGATGGCAATCGCCGCCGAGCCGGGGCGTCGCGCTGCAGACCTCGCCGAGCGCAGCGGCCTCGACACCAAGACGTTCAAGGCCCGGGTACGTCGGCTGAAGAATCTGGGGCTGACGATCAGCCTCGACACCGGGTACCGAATCTCACCGAGGGGTGCCACCTACCTTCACCGCACCGATCCCCCCTCCGACTGACTCGGCCCGGCATACTGGACCGATGACCTCCGATTCGGGATCCCTCAGCGATTCGGTCACCATCGTCGGTGCCGGTATGGCGGGCGCAGCGTGTGCCCAGGTTCTCCGCCACGCCGGTGTGCCGTTCCGCATCGTCGATCGAGGTCGCGCTCCCGGTGGTCGGATGAGCTCACCGGAGTTGCACGGGCGTCGCGTCGATCTCGGTGCGGGTTACTTCACTGTTCGAGATCAGGAGTTCACGACGGTCGTGGCCGATTGGGAGTCGAAAGGTCTGGCACGCCAGTGGGCCAACACATTCGGCATCCTCAAGCCGGAGACGGTCCCGTGCACCACCACCGGCCCGGTCCGCTGGGCCACCCCGGCGGGGCTTCGATCGCTGGTACGAAACATGGTGGAAGGCTTCGAGATCCAGGATTCGACCGAACTCACCGACTTGCCGGACGGCCATGTGGTGGTGGCAATGCCCGATCCGCAGGCGGCGCGACTGACCTCGGTCCCCGACGCGGTCGACTACGACGCTGTCATCGCGGTGGCGTGCGGGTTCGACGGGCTCGACATCCCCTTCAGGGACGCGGCATTCGTCAACGATCATCCCGATATCGATTTCGTCGCCGACGACGGTGCACGCCGCGCAGACGGCGCTCCGGTTCTGGTGGTGCACACCACGTCGGAGCGAGCGCAGCAGCACATCGACGAACCCGATGGCGCGATCGGCCCGGTTCTCGATGCCCTACGCGAGTTGTCGGTGGTCACGACGCAGCCCACCTGGACGCACGCCCATCGATGGACGTTCGCCAAGCCTGCAGCGCAACACGATTCCAACTTCGCGCTCGAACAACAGGACGGACGCCTTGTCGGTCTCGCGGGCGATCAGTGGTGTGACTCCGGTGTGCCCAGGGTGGAGAGCGCATGGCGTTCGGGAACGGACGTGGGCAGAGAACTGATTCTGAGACTGGGCAACTGACGCCGGATTTGCTCAGCTGACAAATCTCACCGTCTCGCCCAAAGGCGCTCGGCTGGTGCGAAAACCGTTGATGGGGTGTGTCTCGTCCGGGTAGCCGAACGAGATTCCCGCCACCACGCGCCGATCGTCCGGAATGTCGAACCACTCGTGCACGAATGACGAGTAGGCAGCGAGTGCAGCCTGCGCGATCGCTCCGAGGCCGAGGCTGTGGGCGGCCAGCAGGAAGGTCTGCAGATACAACCCGCAGTCGACCGCCCCGTACACACCGAGATCGGCGTCGGTGGTGATGATGGCTGCGTGCGGGGCGTCGAACAGCTCGTAATTGCGAATGAACTGACGGGTCGTCGCCTCGGTGTCGGACTTGACCACTCCGATGCTCTCGTAGAGTGCACCGCCGCATTCCCGCCGTCGTGCGCGGTGCAGGGCGTTGTAGTTGGCCGGGAACGGAAAGTCCGGTTGCGGGACGCTGGATGCCACGTGCTTCACCAATGCCTCGGAGAACCTCCTGGTGGCATCGCCTTCGGTCACGATGATCTGCCACGACTGGGTGTTGGACCAGGACGGAGTGCGTTGAGCGGCCGCCAACAAGTGCTCGATTACTTCCCTCGAGACTTGCTTCGGCAGGAACTGCCGACAGGAGTATCGCTCGTCGAGCACAGTCATCAGGGAGTCGAACTCGGTCACCAGATCCACCTCGAGTCGTCAGGAACTCTTTTCGCACGCGAATCTAACACCGGTGGATCGACTACCCGCTGCGTACAGCGTCGACGGCCCAGGCGAACTCTTGCCGGAAGCTAGCGGTTCCACCGTTCGATTCCAGGCGGAGACCAACTGCCGTCGAGCACAGGCGACTCTGGAACGTACATCCGGAGGTATACGCGAAAAGGGCCGTCGGGCAGCGGAAGCCAGTTCGCACCGGGCACTCCTGGATCGTCCCGCGACAAGATCAAGTCCAGTGAGCCGTCCGGCTGATAGACCAGGCCGGGCCTGCTGTCGCTGATGCTGTGGCGATCCCCGGGGACGGGCGGCAGAAATCCGTCCCCGTCGTAGACCGTGATGGAGAAGAACGCGTCGGCGGGCGGTTGCTCACCGGGCGGGAAATGCAGTCGATAGCTGTTTGCCCCGTTGAGCGGCAGGCCATTTCGGTCCAGCAACGCGGTGACGTATGCAGCTTCCTCTGGGGTGTTGGCTCCGAGTCCGATCTCGGCCACGCCCGCCCTGGTGGTGTAATCGGTTCCGTAGTCACCGATGGTGTCCGGCGGTGACGACCACCCTTGGTTGCGGAGTGCACCCGCATACTGCGAGCCGCTCACTACAGCCGGCAAGGAGGACTCGGCAGCACGTACGGCTCGATCGAGTGCGCGGAATGCGACCGGACTCAGGCCCGCATCGGCAACGCGCAGTCCGGGTCCGACGCCGATGCGCGCGAGTTCGGCAAGCTCGGCCGCGTCGCGAATCGGAGGCGGATTCTGTTCCATGGCCGCGCTGATGGCGTCGAGCAGCGCGGTTCCCTCCGGCTTCGGCGGCTCCACGGGGACGAAGGGCGCGCAGTCGGTGAATGTCTGCGGACCCGCGGGTGGTGTGACCGAGTACTGGCTCATCAACGCGAATGCATCGGCTCGGTCGGCTTCGTCGCCGGCGAGTGTGCGTCCGAGCAACCAGATCCTGCTGTCCGACACGGTGATCGTGGTGGCACCGGGGACTTCAGGGCCAGGTGCCCCGGACCAGGTGATCGCGAATTTTCCGGCATCCGAGCCAGTGGTGCGAGAGCCCACGTATCCGACCACGTTCGTGTACGAGTCCATGAGCTGAAAGTTGAAATATCGGTCTCCCATGTCCGGATGCGACAGCACCACCGGACCCTCGCTCAGATCCAGATGCGCCATGGAATACAGCGTGTCGACGTTCGGGGCGACCACGAGCTTCTCGTCCGGCGTGATGAAGGCTGGGCGCGAGGAGATCGCGTTCACCGGAGCGAGGCCGCGGTCATCCGGACACGGAACACTGGTGGCCGTGTCACGCACGCGCAGCAATTCCAACAGCGGGTTGCCGTAGATGAACGCTCGCGCCCCCAGGGCAGCTGCTTGAACCGGTCCCGGAGCGGGTCCGACCGCACTCGCCGTTCCGGCAGCGATCACTACCACCAGCGTTGCAAGACCGATCCGCGTCGCGAGACGGAGGATATGGCGTTTCGTCATGCGCCACATTAAACACGCATGCATGTCCAAAGGGAAGCAGGGCCGGATGATTGGATGAGGAGCACACGACACACACCGGTGAGGAGGTACTGATGCCGGACACGAACACCGATGCCACTCCACTCCCTCGTGGACGACACAAACTCGGGGCCGAGGAAGTCAGGGCCTCGCAGCGCGCCCGGTTGCTACAAGCGATGGAAGACCTGGTCGACGAGGTCGGCTACTCGAAAGCAAGCGTCCCCAAAGTGGCCCGCAGAGCGCGAGTGACCGATCGCGCGTTCTATGCCCTGTTCTCCGACAAAGCCGAGTGTTTCATCGCCCTGTGCGAGCAGCACGGCGACGCACTACGAGAAGAGCTGAGCGACGCCGCCCGCGAGATGTCCGGAGCCGAGGACATGTTCGCCGCTTTCGATGCCGGACTTCATCGTTATCTTCGGTGGTGGATGGAGCGGCCCGGCGGCTCGCGCGCCTTCTTCGTGGAGATCCTCACCGTGGGCGATCGCGCATACGCTTCACGCGACTCACGGGCCGCATCGTTCGCGCAGACGCTGCGCGGAATCGGGACCTTGCTGCGCGCTCGAGCAGGCATCGACGGGGCTCCGGCCGAGATAGACGCTACAGCCGCTGCGGCGGTCGCTACCGAACTGGTTGCGCGCGAGGTACGCGCAGGCCGCATAGACCGCCTGCCCGAGATTCACGCGGACCTTCGCAGAGTACTGCTGCTGTTGCTGCTCGGCCGCGAGATGTAGCGACCAGAACGTCGTCTTTCGACGCGGGTGAAGACGGTGGGCGCAGAGGGGTTCGAACCCCCGACCGCTGGTGTGTAAAACCAGAGCTCTACCGCTGAGCTATACGCCCGAGTACCGGTGGCCTGGGGAGAACCCCGGGCCACCGGAACGCTTGGAGAAATTTATCGTGTCTGGTGTCTAACTACAATTCCGCAGGTCAGCTCACCTGTGCGAGCGCCTCGGCCCACGATGAGCTGTCCCGGGCTTCCCCGGGACCGTTCATTTCGGCGAATCTGATGATTCCGGATTTGTCGACCACGAAGGTCCCACGATTGGCGAAGCCGGCAGTGTCGTTGAACACGCCGTACGCCTGCGCTACCTCACCGTGCGGCCAGAAGTCCGACAGCAACGGAAAGGTGTAACCCTGTTCTGCAGCCCAGATCTTGTGGGTGGGAGGAGGGCCCACCGAAATTGCCAACACCGCAGTGTCGTCGTTCTCGAAGGTCGGTAGTTCGTCGCGTACTTTGCACAGCTCGCCCTGGCACGTGCCGGTGAAGGCCAGTGGATAGAACACGAGCAGAACGTTTTTCACGCCCCGGTACGACGACAGCGTGACCAGTTGGTTGTTCTGGTCTTTGAGGGTGAAGTCGGGCGCTTGTGCGCCAACCTCGATCGGCATCTAGAACCGTCTTCCTGTGTCGAGCATGGCCTACCGCTTCGTGGCAGGGGTCTTGGGCTGAACCAATCGACTTCCGATCCAGTCACCGAGGTTTGCCGCAGAGGTCTGCGTCAACCCCGCGGTCGGAGCCGATTCGGCAATCTCGCTGGGTTCCACATGACCGGGCAACCCGGTTTTGGGGCTGAGGACCCACACGATGCCATCGTCCGAGAGCGGACCGATCGCATCCATGAGCGCGTCGACCAGGTCACCGTCTCCATCGCGCCACCACAGCAGCACAACGTCGATCACCTCGTCGGAATCCTCGTCGAGGGTCTCGCCACCGATCACATCTTCTACGTCGGCGCGCAGATCATCGTCGGTGTCCTCGTCCCAGCCCAGCTCTTGAACGACCATGTCGCGAGTGATGCCAAGTTTCTGAGCGTAGTTCTGAGCGTCCGCCGCGGCGACCACGGTGGTGACCTCCTTGAATTGTGGGTGCAGTAGTCAAAGCGAACAGGGTCGAAGCCGTTCGCGCAAGCTGACCGCGCCGAAATTGCGTACATAAATTTCTACCGGTGGGTATTGGACCTCTGTACTACCAGAACCGGCGAGATGTAGCAGGATTAGGGAGGAATCACGAGAACGAGGAGAGTAGACCGCCGTCACAGGGGCGGACTACCGGGACCGGGCGCCACACCGAGCGTCCGCCACATTGAGGAGTGCACACGTTGTCCGAAGAGAACAGCGGCGAACGGCAGAACACATCGTCTGCAGGCAAAACGGCAAGTTCGGACGGTCGGGTCCGCGTCATCCGTGAGGGTGTCGCGTCGTATCTGCCCGATATCGACAACGACGAAACCAACGAATGGATCGAGTCGTTCGACGGCTTGCTGGAGAGGTCCGGACCGAACCGCGCTCGCTACCTGATGCTGAGGTTGCTCGAGCGCGCTGGTGAGCGCCGCGTCGCGCTGCCGTCGCTGACATCGACGGACTACGTCAACACCATCCCCACCGAGAACGAGCCCTGGTTCCCCGGCGACGAGTCGATGGAGCGTCGCTACCGCGCCTGGATTCGTTGGAACGCGGCCATCATGGTGCACCGCGCGCAGCGTCCCGGAGTCGGCGTCGGCGGTCACATCTCCACCTATGCGTCCTCCGCCGCGCTCTACGAGGTGGGCTTCAACCACTTCTTCCGCGGCAAGGACCACCCGGGCGGCGGTGACCACATCTTCATCCAGGGTCACGCCTCCCCCGGCATCTACGCCCGCGCCTTCCTCGAAGGCCGCATTCCAGCCGAGCGCATGGACGGTTTCCGCCAGGAAGCGAGCCACGAGACCGAAGGCGGCGGACTGCCGTCGTACCCGCACCCGCGGCTGATGCAGGACTTCTGGGAGTTCCCGACGGTGTCGATGGGTCTCGGCCCGATGAACGCCATCTACCAGGCTCGCTTCAACCATTACCTCAACGACCGCGGCATCAAGGACACCACCGATCAGCACGTGTGGGCCTACCTCGGCGACGGCGAGATGGACGAGCCGGAATCGCGTGGACTCGCACATGTGGCGGCCACCGAGGGCCTGGACAATCTCACCTTCGTCGTCAACTGCAACCTGCAGCGCCTCGATGGCCCGGTGCGCGGCAACGGCAAGATCATCCAGGAACTGGAGTCCTTCTTCCGTGGTGCCGGCTGGAACGTCATCAAGGTGGTCTGGGGCCGCGAGTGGGATGCCCTGCTGCACAAGGATCGCGACGGCGCCCTGGTCAACCTCATGAACACCACCCCCGACGGCGATTTCCAGACGTACAAGGCCAACGACGGTAGCTACGTTCGAGATCACTTCTTCGGGCGCGATCCGCGCACCAAGGAACTCGTCAAGGATCTGTCCGACGCCGAGATCTGGAACCTCAAGCGAGGCGGCCACGACTACCGCAAGGTGCACGCTGCCTATGCGGCCGCGATGGCGCACAAGGGCCAGCCGACGGTCATCCTGGCGCACACCATCAAGGGCTACACCCTCGGCAAGCACTTCGAGGGCCGCAACGCCACGCACCAGATGAAGAAGCTCACGCTCGACGATCTCAAGACGTTCCGCGACCTGCAGCACATTCCGATCTCGGACGAGGAGCTCGAGAAGGATCCGTACATGCCGCCGTACTACCACCCCGGTGCGGATGCTCCCGAGATCCAGTACATGCTCGATCGCCGCAGCAAGCTCGGTGGATTCGTTCCCGAGCGCCGGGTCGACGTCAAGCCGCTTCCGCAGCCGGGCGACGACACGTACAAGACCCTCCGTAAGGGTTCGGGCAAGCAAGAAGTCGCCACCACGATGGCGCTCGTGCGAGTGATGAAGGAGCTGCTGCGAGACAAGGAGATCGGTCACCGCATCGTGCCGATCATCCCCGACGAGGCCCGCACGTTCGGTATGGACTCGTGGTTCCCGTCGCTGAAGATCTACAACCGCAACGGCCAGCTCTACACCTCGGTGGACTCGGAGCTGATGCTCGCCTACAAGGAGAGCACCGTCGGCCAGATCCTGCACGAGGGCATCAACGAGGCCGGGTCCACCTCCTCGTTCACCGCGGTCGGAACCTCGTACTCCACGCACGGCGAGGTCATGATCCCGCTGTACATCTTCTACTCGATGTTCGGTTTCCAGCGCACCGGCGACGGTCTGTGGGCTGCCGCCGATCAGATGGCACGCGGGTTCGTCCTCGGTGCCACGGCCGGTCGCACCACCCTCACCGGTGAAGGTCTGCAGCACGCCGACGGTCATTCGCTGCTGTTGGCGTCGACCAACCCGGCGGCCGTGTCCTACGACCCGGCGTTCTCGTACGAAATTGCACACATCGTCAAGGACGGTCTGCGACGGATGTACGGCGGCACCGAAGGTGTCGAAGGCTTCGGCGGCGAGAACATCTTCTATTACATCACCCTGTACAACGAGCCGTACGTACAGCCGGCCGAGCCGGAGAACCTCGACGTCGAGGGTCTGCTCAAGGGCATCTACCGATTCGAAGCACCACAGGATGGCGACGGACCCGAGGCGCAGCTGCTGGCCTCGGGCGTCGGGATGGTCTCGGCACGTAAAGCCAGGGAACTGCTGTTCGAGGAGTGGGGCGTGCGTTCGGCCGTGTGGTCGGTGACGTCCTGGGGCGAACTACGCCGAGACGGCGTCGACGCCGAGCGTGAAGCTCTGCGCAATCCCGGTGCCGACAAGCGCGTGCCCTTCGTGACCTCGGCCCTGGCCGATGCCAACGGCCCGGTCATCGCATCCTCGGATTGGATGCGTGCCGTCCCGGACCAGATCCGCCAGTGGGTTCCGGGCGACTACGTCACTCTCGGCACCGACGGTTTCGGGTTCTCCGACACCCGTCCGGCCGCGCGTCGCGTGTTCAACGTCGACGCCGAGTCGATCGTCGTCGCCACCTTGTCCGCTCTCGCCGCATCCGGTGAGATCGACAAGGCCAAGGCCGTCGAGGCCGCGGAAAAGTACAAGATCGACGACGTCACCGCAGCTCCGACGTCCTTCGCCGATACCGGTTCGGCGTAGGCTCACACCCTGTTCGGCCGACCCCCGTCCCACATCGCGATGCACGTCCGTCGCGGTGCAGGCGGGGGTCGGGCGTAGGTTCTCCTTATGTCCGATGCGAAACCCGACTCCCCGGGCAGCGCGTCTGCGCGTGATGTATCCCGCCGCGACGCCTACCGTGAAGCGTTGCGAGAGTCGTTGACCCGCGATTCCTCGACCCGCGACCCCCTGACCTCGGACAACGAAGTCCATCTTCCGGTCGCCTCGCTTGCACCCTCTCGCCAGAAGCGCGATCCCCTACCGGATGCCCTGCTGAGACGGGTCAAACAGTTCTCGGGGCGTCTGTCGACCGAGGCCGTGACCACGATGCAGCGTCAGCTGCCGTTCTTCGGTGACCTCGACGCAGCCCAGCGCGCCAGCGTCCAGTTGTTGATTCAGACGGCCGTCGACAATTTCCTCGAGTGGTTGAAGAACCCCAACAGCGATATTCGTTTCTCTCTCGACGCTTTTCAGGTGATCCCTCAGGACCTCGCTCGACGGCTGACTCTGCGCCAGACCGTGGACATGGTCCGGGTGGCGATGGAGTTCTTCGAGCAGTGGCTCCCGGCGCTGGCACGTAACGATCAGCAGCTGGTGGCCCTGACCGAGGCCGTGTTGCGATACGGACGCGAGCTCGGTTTCGCGGCCGCTTCGGTCTACGCCAGCGCCGCCGAGTCGCGCGGCGCGTGGGACACGCGCCTCGAGGCCCTCGTGGTGGACGCCGTCGTGCGCGGTGACACCGGCTCGGACATGCTCTCGCGCGCCGCGACGTTGAACTGGGATGCCACTGCGCCGGCAACGGTGCTGGTGGGCACTCCCCCCGACGATCGAGGAGTCTCGGTCGTCGGCACCGTGCATTCGGTGGCACAGAAGCACGGCCGCGCCGCGCTGGCCGTGGTGCAGGGAACACGACTGGTGATGGTGGTCAGCGGGCCGATCACCGACTCGGCCGCGCACAACTCGTTCGTCGAGGACATGTTGCAGAACTTCTCCGACGGACCGGTCGTGATCGGTCCGACCACGCGCACCCTCGGTGCCGCGCACTCCAGTGCGGTGGAGGCGTTTGCCGGAATGCAGGCCGTGGCTGGTTGGCGGGGAGCACCACGTCCGGTGCACGCAGGCGAGTTACTGCCCGAGCGCGCCCTGCTGAACGATGCCGCGGCGATCTCGGCACTCAACGATCATGTGGTCGTTCCGTTGGCTTCGGCCGGGTCCGGCCTGGCCGACACACTCGACGCATATCTGGACTGTGGCGGGGCCGTGGAAACCTGCGCACGGCAGCTGTTTGTTCATCCAAATACGGTGCGCTATCGCCTCAAGCGAATCGCAGAAGTCACCGGTCGTGATCCCACGAATCCTCGCGATGCGTACGTGCTCCGGGTCGCGGCAACGGTAGGAAGGCTGGCTCGAACTCATCACGAACCGTCCCATTCTGCCCCATATGTCACACAAGTCACATTCGGCGAAGTGGTCACGTAACGCCCGACCCCCGTCCGGCGATGGCCGGTGCTCACGAGGCAATTTGTAGGGTTCCCACAAATTGGTTGTCGAGAGTTCATCGAGCGCGACATCACCGATCAGAGGGCCGACGGTGTTCCCTTAACTCTGTGATTGCGTTGCTTGCGCCCGGTCAGGGCTCCCAGACTCCCGGCATGCTGCTGCCATGGCTCGAACTGCCAGGCGCGGCGGATCGGCTGGCGCTGTGGTCGAAGGCTTCCGGCCTGGACCTCGTTCGCCTCGGCACCACCGCCACCGCAGAAGAAATCACCGATACTGCTGTGACTCAGCCGCTGGTTGTGGCCTCGGCCCTGCTCGCCTTCGAGGAGATCGCCGCGCGCGGCCTGTTCCCCGAGGACGCCGTCGTCGCCGGCCACTCCGTGGGCGAGCTCGCCGCCGCAGCCATCGCCGGCGTCATCTCCTCTGACGAGGCAGTCTCTCTCGCTGCGGTACGAGGCGCTGCCATGGCCAAGGCCTGCGCACTGCAGCCCACGGGCATGTCTGCGGTGCTCGGCGGAGACGAGGCCGCTGTGCTCGCCCGGCTCGAAGAGCTCGATCTCACCCCGGCCAATGTCAATGCAGCCGGGCAGATCGTCGCAGCCGGGCTGCTGACCAAGCTGGCCGAACTGGCCGAGAGCGCGCCCGAGAAGGCTCGCGTTCGCGCCCTCCCGGTGGCCGGCGCATTCCACACCGAGTACATGGCCTCGGCGGGCGATACCGTTGCCGCTGCGGCCGCCGCAATCACGGCATCCGCGCCGACCCGCACCCTGCTGTCCAACTCGGACGGTCAGCCGGTCGCGTCCGGTGCCGACGCACTCGACAAACTTGCTGCTCAGGTCACACGCCCCGTGCGATGGGATCTGTGCAACGCCTACCTGCGCACCGCGCAGGTCACCGGACTTGTGGAACTGCCCCCGGCAGGCGCATTGGTCGGCATCGCCAAACGTGAACTGCGCGGCGTCGCCAACCTCGGCCTGAAGACACCGGCGGACATTTCCGCACTGGCCGAGCTCGGATAGCTCGGTAGCACACCCCGCAGTCTCGGCACTGCGGATCGACTTCCACTCCCCGAGTGGCAGAAAAATGCACAACCGCGTCTCGAAGCACATGACTTCGGCGTTCTACACTTCAAGAGAAGGGACCCACAACAGTGGCCAGCCAGGAAGACCTCATCGCCGGACTTGCAGAGATCATCGAAGAGGTCACGGGCATCGAACCGTCCGAGGTGACCATCGAGAAGTCCTTCGTGGACGACCTCGACATCGACTCGCTCTCCATGGTCGAGATCGCAGTGCAGACCGAGGACAAGTACGGCGTCAAGATCCCCGACGAGGACCTCGCAGGTCTGCGCACCGTCGGCGACGCCGTGAACTACATCCAGAAGCTCGAAGCGGAGAACCCCGAAGCCGCAGAAGCTATCAAGGCCAAGCTCGACGACTCCGCGAGCGAGTGACAGGGCCCATGACCAACCCATCCACCGCTAACGGACGCTTCCCCAGTGTCGTCGTCACCAGCCTCGCTGCGACCACGTCACTCGCGGGTGACGTCGATGCAACGTGGAAGGGTCTGCTGAACGGCGACAGCGGTATCCACGCTCTGGAAGACGATTTCGTCACCGAGTACGGCTTGCCCGTACGGATCGGTGGGCACCTCGCGGTGAAGCCGCAGAGCCTGCTCTCCCGGGTCGAACTTCGTCGCCTGAGTTACGTGGAGCAGCTGGCCACCGTGCTCGGTCGCGAAGTATGGAAGAACGCCGGAACACCCGACGTCGATCCGCTTCGCCTCGGTGTGTCGATCGGTACCGGTCTCGGCGGCGGCGACGCACTGATCGACGCCAACGACAAGATGAAGGACGGCGGCTACCGCAAGGTATCCCCGCTCGCCGTTCAGATGGTCATGCCGAACGGTCCCGCCGCGGTCGTCGGACTCGAGCTCAAAGCACAGGCAGGCGTCATCACCCCCGTCTCCGCATGCTCCTCGGGATCGGAAGCCATTGCGCATGCATGGCGGATGATCGTGATGGGCGACGCGGACATGGTCGTCACCGGCGGCGTCGAGGGCTACATCGACGCGGTTCCGATCGCCAGCTTCTCCATGATGCGGGCGATGAGCACCAACAACGACGATCCGAAGGGAGCCTCACGTCCGTTCGACAAGGATCGTGACGGCTTCGTGTTCGGTGAAGCGGGTGCGCTCATGGTCATCGAGACCGAAGAGCACGCCAAGGCACGCGGCGCAACGATTCACGCCCGCCTGCTCGGTGCAGGAATCACCTCGGACGGATTCCACCTCGTGGCTCCCGATCCGGAGGGCAAGGGTGCCGCACGCGCCATGAAGCGCGCGATCGAGACCGCTGGCCTGCAGAAGTCCGACATCACCCACGTGAACGCCCACGCAACGGCAACTCCCATCGGGGACACCGCCGAGGCGCTGGCAATCAACCAGGCCGTCGGAAATCACGCAGCGGTGTACGCACCGAAATCCGCTCTCGGCCACTCGATCGGTGCTGTCGGTGCCCTCGAGTCGGTCCTGACGGTGCTGTCAGTGCGCGAGGGAATCATCCCTCCCACGCTGAATTTGGAGAATCAGGATCCCGAGATCGATCTCGACGTCGTCAAGGGCGAGCCCCGCGTCGGACAGATCGATTACGCGATCAACAACTCGTTCGGATTCGGTGGGCACAACGTAGCGCTCGCCTTCGGTAAGGCGTGATTCGCTGAGTCGACTGTTCGACTCGGCGAATCACGCTCTCGCAGTGCATGATCCGGGCTGGGGTCGTTCCCACGGAACGCCCCGGCCCGGGCCTCGCCCCACTGGGGCCCTGAAGAAGGACAAGCGATGACAATTCTGGCCCCCGTCACTCGATCCGGTACCTCCACCGATCCCCGCGATCCTCTCGCCCGCCTCGAGAATCTCTTCGACACCGGAACCACTGTGCCGCTGCACGATCGGGACAAGTCCGGCATCCTCGCAGCGTCGGGAGAGATCGACGGCGTCCACACCATCGCTTATTGTTCCGATGCCACCGTCATGGGTGGTGCCATGGGTGTCGACGGATGCAAGCACATCGTCGCCGCCATCGATACCGCTATCGAACAGCGCGCCCCGATCGTCGGCGTCTGGCATTCCGGCGGTGCTCGCCTCGCCGAGGGCGTCGAAGCTCTCCATGCCGTCGGACTCGTCTTCGAGGCCATGGTCAGAGCCTCCGGCCTCGTCCCCCAAATTTCCGTCGTCCTCGGCTTTGCCGCCGGCGGCGCCGCCTACGGTCCTGCGCTGACCGACGTCGTCATCATGGCTCCCGAGGGTCGCGTGTTCGTCACCGGCCCCGACGTCGTCCGCAGTGTCACCGGTGAGCAGGTCGACATGGCCTCGCTCGGCGGCCCCGACACTCACCACAAGAAATCCGGTGTCTGCCATATCGTCGCCGACAGCGAGATGGACGCCTTCACCCGCGCCCGCCGTCTGGTGTCGATGTTCTGTGAGCAGGGCGAGTTCGACATCGCCGCTGCCGAGCACGGCGATACCGACCTGCGGGCGTTGATGCCCGAATCCAACCGCCGCGCATACGACGTCCACCCGATCGTTCACGAACTACTCGACAACGTCGAAGGAGAATCGACGTTCGAGGAGTTCCAGGGTGGCTGGGCGCGCAGCATCGTCGTCGGTCTCGGACGCATCAGCGGCCGCACCGTCGGCGTGATCGCCAACAATCCCATCCGACTCGGCGGCTGCCTCAACTCCGAAAGCGCCGAAAAGGCAGCACGTTTCGTGCGGCTGTGTGACGCGTTCGGAATCCCGCTCATCGTGGTCGTCGACGTACCCGGCTACCTCCCCGGCGTCAGCATGGAATGGGAAGGCGTCGTCCGGCGCGGAGCGAAACTACTGCATGCCTTCGCCGAAGCGACCGTCCCCCGCGTCACCCTCGTCACCCGCAAGATCTACGGCGGTGCCTACATCGCGATGAATGCGCGCGCTCTCGGTGCCACCGCTGTGTACGCCTGGCCCGGCTCCGAGGTCGCTGTCATGGGCGCGAAGGCAGCCGTCGGCATCTTGCACAAGAAGGCTCTCGCCGCCGCGCCCGAGGAAGAGCGTGAGGCGCTGCATGATCGCCTCACCGTCGAACACGAGAGCATCGCAGGCGGCGTGGACCGTGCGGTGGCGATCGGTGTCGTCGACGAGGTGATCGAGCCGAGCAAGACTCGCAGCACCGTCGCCAAGGCTCTCGCAGCGGCCCCGGTGGCGCGCGGCAATCACAAGAACATCCCGCTCTGACTCCCAGTTGGAATCAGTGCCGCTTCGAGGTGCACTGGACCCCGTGGGTCGAGCCGGGGCCGGGGTGGGCGTCAGCCGGGTCGGTCAGCTCTCGATCCATTTGTGGTCGTGAGCCAACCGCAGCATCGCCGATCGAATGTCGAGAATCTGCGTCGCCGTCAACGTGCCGTTGGCAGATAGCAGAGTATCGGTCAGCTCGGCGGTGAATTCGGCCTCGGACAGCACGTCGCAGAGGACGTCTTCCAGCTGCTGATGCTCAGAGATCGGAACGGTGTTGTGGTACGGCACATCCGGCTTGTGTCGGGTGACCAGCGCGGTCGATGCCGGCCCGTCGATGATCTGTACCTGGGTGGCCTTGAGGCCCCGGTCGCCTTCGACGGCCACGTACTCGACGCGAACGCCCGGTGCTAGTAGTCGTTTGTCGAAATCCAGATCGTTGACGTGAATGAACACGTCCTCGCCGCCCTCGTCCGGCGCTACGAATCCGTACCCCTTGAACTCGTCGAATCGAATCACTTTTCCGGTCGACAACATCGAACCCACCCACTCCACGGTCGTTCCCACATGCCGAACCAGGCACGCCCGCGAAACTACCGGGATGCACTCCCCCCGGCAACTCCTGCTTCTAGCCGACGTTGCGGCTCAACCACGTCACTTCTGCTCCGGCCCCACCGGTTCGATACGGCTCGAGGGCAGCATCCCAGTCCGATCCGAGTGCGTGCTCCACAGCCGCAGTGAAATTGCCCTGGTTGTTCTCCATGAGGGCGCGCAGGCGCATCTCGCCGAGGACGACATCGCCGTTCGCGCTCGTCGTTCCCCGCCACAGGCCCAAGCCTGGCACGTGCGAGAACCGTTCGCCGTCGACGCCTTCGCTGGGGTCTTCGGTCACCTCGAAACGCAGCATCTGCCAGGAGCGAAGAATGCCGGCCAGGGTGGCTCCGGTACCCACCGGACCCACCCAGTCGGTGGTGGCGCGCAGTTGCCCATCGGAGGCGGGCTGCACGGACCACTTCAAATTCGCCCGGCAGTCGAGAGCGTCGGTCAACGCCCATTCGACATGCGGGCACAACGCAGCGGGCGACGAGTGGATGTACACGACACCCGACGTCGCTTCTGCGAACTGATTCGATCCACGCATTGCACTACCTCCAGCTTCGACGAGGGACGTCTTCCCCAACGACCTCGACATGCTTCGCGTGGATGCAGTGAATCAACACGTGTGTGTACTAGTGTGCCCCGAGTTGCCCCTGTTGCGCCAGTGCAATCTGTTGACGAATGAGATTCATCGCGCGAGCACTGCGTCGGAGAGTTCGGGCCACAACGGTTTCGCCCAGTCTCCGAACGCCCGATCCGTCAACACAACGCATGCCGTCCGCACGGCGGGATCCACCCACAGAAACGTTCCGGCCTGCCCGAAGTGGCCGA
The DNA here is from genome assembly GCF_049195265.1 of Rhodococcus sp. MALMAid1271. Taxonomy (NCBI): domain Bacteria; kingdom Bacillati; phylum Actinomycetota; class Actinomycetes; order Mycobacteriales; family Nocardiaceae; genus Rhodococcus; species Rhodococcus sp. MALMAid1271. Next base: position 177,849 of record NZ_JBMIRQ010000067.1, read on the forward strand.
ACGTGGCCGACGAGTTGGTGCCCCCGGTCCAGTGCGGGTTTTTCTCTCCGCGCAGCTCGAACCCCAGCCCCCAGTCGCACGGCTTGTGCGATCCGTATCCGGGCACGATTCCGTTCAGACCGGGGAAGTGCACGTCGGTCGCGGACGAGAGTGTCTGCGTCGCGAGGAGCGTCGGTGCGAGCAATTCGGCGGCGAACCTGGTCAGATCTGCCACGGTCGAGCTCGCACCGTGGCCTGCCGATCCCGACAGCGAGGTATTCGTCATCTGCAGTGGACGGAACACGGCCTCGTCCAAGTAATCGGGAAACGCGATGTGCGACTCGGTTTCGATCAGCTCGGCCAACACCTCGAACCCGGCGCTGGAATAGATCCGCTTGGTACCGGCCGGTGCCTGCACCGTCCGTTCGCCGAATGCCAATCCCGACGCGTGTGCCAGCAGATGACGCACTGTCGACCCTTCCGGCCCCGCGGGCTGATCGAGCTCCACCGCGCCTTCCTCGACGGCGACGAGCACCGCGTATGCACTGAGCAACTTGGTGACCGACGCAAGCTCGTACACGCGCTCGGCCTCACCCACTTCCTCACGAACGCCGGAGTCTGTGACGACAGCGGCGCTGACATGGTCGACGGGCCACGAGGCGGTGAGATCGAGGGTAGACACGCCTGAGAGCCTAATTGTCGGCCGAACAGCGTGGCCCGGTCCCCTGCCGGGCTACTCTCGGTCCACAGGGATGGGAGACATGCGATGTCGGTCGTGTTCGGATCGTGCAATCTGTGCGAGGCAATTTGTGGACTCGAGTTCACGGTGGAGAACGACGCTGTGGTGTCGATCCGCGGGGACGAGAACGACCCGCTCTCGCGTGGTCACATCTGCCCCAAGGCTCTCTCGTTGATCGATCTGCACGCCGATTCCGATCGGCTCACCACGCCGGTCAAGCGGGTCGGTGACACGTGGCAGAAAATCAGCTGGGACGAGGCGTACGACCTCGTCGTCGACGGCCTCGTCTCGACGCGCAAGAAGTACGGGCGCAACGCGGTCGGTCTCTATCAGGGCAATCCGAATGTCCACTCGATGGGCGCGATGACTCACGGGATTCCGTTCACGTCGTTGCTCCGGACACGCAATCGCTACTCGGCCACCTCGCTGGATCAGTTGCCGCATCAGCTCGTCGATCATCTGTTGTACGGCCACCAACTGCTGTTGCCGATCCCGGACATAGACCGAACCGACTTCTTCCTCGTCCTCGGCGGCAACCCGATGGCGTCGAACGGCAGCATGATGACCGTGCCCGATTTCGCCAAACGTGCACGGGCACTGCGCAAACGGGGCGGAAGGCTCGTCGTGGTCGATCCTCGCAAGACGGAGACCGCCGATATCGCCGATACCCATTTCTTCATCCGCCCCGGTAGCGATGCACTGTTGCTCCTCGCGATGATTCACACGATCGTCGCCGACGGCATCTCCCGGGTAGCCGACTACATCGATGGAGCAGATCGACTCGCCGACCTCGTCGCGGAGTTCACCCCGGAAGCCGTGGCCCCCGTCGTCGGTATCCCGGCGGACGAGATCTCCACCCTGGCACGCGATTTCGCTGCAGCGAAATCAGCCGTGGCGTACGGGCGCATGGGGGTCTCGACCCAACAGTTCGGCACCGTGTGCCAGTGGGCGATTCAGGTGCTGAACATCGTGACGGGAAATCTCGACCGCCCGGGTGGTGCGATGGTGACAGATCCGGCGATCGATCTGATCTCGCAGGGCATCGTCGGCCGCGGTCATTTCGACAAGTGGCGCAGCCGCGTTCGCGACCTACCCGAGTTCTCGGGCGAGTACCCCTGTTCGACGCTCGTCGACGAGATCACCACCGAGGGCAAAGACCAGATTCGTGCCATGGCCGTGCTGTCGGGTAATCCGGTGTTGTCGATGCCCGGCGGAACCACGCTGAACGACGCGTTCGCGGGGCTGGATTTCATGGTGTCGTTCGATTTCTACATCAACGAGACATCACGCCACGCGCACGTGATTCTGCCGCCCACGATGTCGCTCGAACGAGATCACTACGACTTGATCTTCAGCTCTTTCGCAGTACACAACACGGCAAAGTACTCGCCGGCGGTTCTGCCCAAGAAGGCCGATGCCAAGCATGATTGGGAGATCTTCCGAGATCTGTCGCTGCGCTACAAGAACGAACTGGCCGGTTCGACGATCGGTCGGTTGAAGTCTCGCCTGAGTCCGAAGAGCTTGGTCGGCGAAGCCCGCCTACGCCTGTCCCCCGCCCGCACCCTGGACCTCCTGCTCCGTAGTCGGCGAAAAGGGCTGTCTCTGAGAAAACTTCGAGCCAACCCGCACGGTATCGATCTCGGCCCACTTCGTCCCGGCTTTCCACAGAAGCTGAAGACCAGGGACAAGCGCGTCCAGCTGATTCAGGACGTCGTGGTTGCCGAACTTCCCGCGCTGACGGATTTGATGCTCTCGAGCGTCGTCCCGAGCGGTGACGAGCTGCTTCTGATCGGTCGGCGACACCTGCGGAGCAACAACTCGTGGATGCACAACACCACCCGGCTCACCAAAGGAAAAGCGCGACATCAGCTTCTGGCCCACCCGGACGATCTCGCGCACCGCGGTATCGAGGACGGGGCGATGGTGTCGGTCACCTCCGCTGCCGGAACGATCGATATCGAGGTGGCCGCATCGGAGAAGATGATGCCTGGCGTGGTGAGCATGCCGCACGGCTTCGGCCATCAGCGCCCCGGTGTCCAGTTGTCGGTCGCGACGACGGTGCAAGGACCGAGTGTCAACGACATCACCGACCCTGGCCGCGTCGACGGTGTCTCGGCCAACGCGATCCTCAACGGGGTCCCGGTGCAGGTCCGGGCCAAGTAGTGCACCCGATGCACCACTGAGAGGGCCGGATTCTGTACGATTCTGCAGGCTCGTACCTGGTACGAGTATGGGGCGGTAGCTCAGTCGGTTAGAGCCGTGGACTCATAATCCATTGGTCGCGGGTTCGAGCCCCGCCCGCCCCACCACGGTGTCGATAGCCGAGCCGGAATTCGCGCCGATCGATGAAATACCTCGACCTCATTGCGGACAGAAAATGTCCTCGATTGTGGGCACACTGAACGCATCCAAAGCCCGGTGTGCAACACCACGACGAGTAGATGGAGCGCGCACGTGACTGCTGAGAAATCTACGTCGTCGGCATCCGACCACCCGGCTTCATGGAAATTCGACTATCCGATCGTTCATGCCGAAACTCGCTCGCAGTGGCGTACCTGGCTGGAGCGCAATCACGCATCCGTCCGAGGCGTGTGGCTGTGCTCGTGGCGCAGCACCACCGACCTACCACGCTGCCCGTACCCCGAAGCTGTCGAGGAAGCCATCTGCTTCGGATGGATCGATTCCACCGGCAGCAATCTCGACAAGGACCGCAGCCTGCAGCTGTTCACGCCGCGTAGGACCAAGAGCCCGTGGACCCGGCTCAACCGGAAACGCGCCGCCGATATGGAGGGCCGCGGCCTCATGACCGACGCAGGCCGCCGCGCCATCGCTGCGGCGAAGTCCAACGGCTGGTGGACGATTGCCGATCAGGTCGAGGACCTCCTGGAACCACCCGAGCTGACGACTGCGCTGGACAGAAACACGAACGCAAGGAGCAACTGGGACAGCTTTCCGCCGAGCGCCCGCAAGCAGATGCTGTGGTGGGTGGTCAGCGCCGTGCGAGACGACACTCGTGCAGGTCGAATCACTCATATCGTCACCGAGGCCGCAGCCGGTCGACGAGCTCGCGGCTGAACACCGGTCAGAGCAGCGCTGCCCGTCGGTACAGCCGCGACCAGTACACCAGTAGCGCAGCAGCATTGGCCCCGAACCAAAGCCAGGTCAGGAACGCCGCCACCACACCGGTGACGAAGAATCCCAGTACCAGCGCCACGACCCAGGCGAGGAAGAAGACAACACTCGTGACGGCGACGGCGATCGCGCTCCGCCCCGGGGACCGTCGGACAGTATGCAGTGCTGCGCGGATCGGATTCCTGCTGCCATCCGCTACCGCCGGGAGTATCAGCAGCGCAACCACAATCGCCACGACGGGAAGTATCGGGAACAGGATTGCGAGCGCAACGGCGACGGCAGTCAGCCCCACACACCACACCAGGACTCCCGGCCGTCGCCAAGCCCGACTCAGCGCACCGGACGCGTTGCCGTCCACTACATCGAGTGCCGTCGACGCGGTGATCCACAGTGCAAGTACCACCGCGGCAACAGAAGCCAGAACCAATCCCGCGAAACCGAGAGACGACGTCGGAACCGGATCCCCCAACACAGTCAGCGCCTGCACAAGAGCCGACACGACCACGACGGCCGCAAGGACCAGACTCCCCCTCACGGCGCACCCACCGTGGAGTTCCGATCGAGCACGTCCTGCACCGAACCCGAGTACAGAACAGTGGAACCGACCTCGATCTTCACGGTGCTCGCGTCGTCCGACGTAGCTGTTGCCGTGATCGATTCGTTGCCGGTCGTCGTCCCGGTGCAGGTGATCTCGGCCCCAGTGCCGGAGCACACCGGCGCGACCAATATCTCGATCCCCTTATCCGTCAGGACGTCGTTGACTGCGTAGCGGAGGTCTCCGAGCTCGGCACCACCGACCGGGGCGAGCGCAGCGGTCTGCGAGCATCCAGCGCATGCCACCGAGACAGCCGACACCAGAAGGAGTTTCCTGCACACACCGGTCATCTTCCCTGCCTCGTCTGGTAGGCGATCAGTCTCGCGTGCTCTTCGAGGTGTTGCTTCTCCAGAGCGGCGTCGGTGATGGTGCTCAGGTCGAAGGGCGCGGGCAGCAGCAGTTCGGTGTTGCGATCGAGACGCGAGCCTCGTCGCATCAGCGGATTCTCGGCCCAATCGTTGGCCGCCAGCTCCCGACTGCGCGATGCGAGATCCAGATAGCTCCCGCTGTTCCCCGGAGTGATCGGCGAGGCGTGGTCCAGCACCGTCGTGAACAGCGACATTGTGCCGTCCCGGTTGTCGACGATCTCGACCACTTGCTGCTGCTGCGGAAAATCGATGCACGACGCGGTGGTGATCTCCCAGAATCCTCGCCCGTCTCGCGAATGCGCAAGGATCTGATTCTGGTGGGTGTGACCGTTCAGCCACCCGATCACCACGGGATACCTCAACAGTAGATCGATGAATTCGTCTGCGCCGTAGAGCTTCACCGACTGCCCGGGCCGTTGTGCCCGGTTCTCGAGTGTGAGGCTGTTGTGGTGCGTGTAGATCAGCACCAGCTTGTTCTCGGCCTGCGCACGCTTCAATTGGTCGGTGAGCCAGTCGAATTGCTGTTCCGGCACGGCACCGTCGGGTCCGGCGACGGCATTGCAGGTATCGAGCCCGAACGTGCGGATGTTCGGGGTGGGATCGGCCGTCCACCAGGTCTCGCCCGAATCGAGATTGTGCTGGGTGAAGCCGTGCCCGATCGGCCCAGGCGTCGGGGTGGTCTCGAAGTGTTCCTGCATGAACTCACGTTGCTCGAAGAGGTATCGAGCTGGATCGGCAGATACTGCCCGAAATCCCGGTCGTGCGCCGGATGCGACGCCCAGCGCGTCCGCCATCCGCTGCAGCGGACTGGCCGTCGACGCATAACCGGCCAGGGCAGACGTGGCCGTCGCTTCGAGTGTGTAGGCCTTGCGTCCCCCGACGGCGAGCGCACGCAGTTGCGAGGACAGATCGAACGTTCCGAGCAACAGGGTGTCGTGATTGCCGTACACCGAATACCACGGCACCGGTAGCCCCACAGATTCGACCGTCCCCGACATGGCCTGGTCGAGAAGGTCGGGAAGCATCGGAAATCCGTAGTCGCCGAATGACCCTCCCGCCGGATCGCCCGGACGATAGGCCCACTGTGCCTCCGGCCATGCTTGGACACCTTCGAAGACATCGGCCGAACCGCTCGTGGGCCGAACCGGAACACCATCGAGAACGTCTATGTACCAACGTAATTCGAGATGCGAATGCATGTCTGCGCTGTCTCCGGTGACCACCGCGGCTCCCATCGGTGCGCCGGTGACCGGGCTGATCCGAGCGTCGGCGAAGGCTTTGACCATCGCCGCGGTGACGTGCACGGTCAGCGGGTCCTGCGGATGGAATGCCGATCCCCACGCGGCGTGATCGGACACGATCATGGGCTCGATCCGGCCCGGCGACTGAGCGTCGATGACGTGCATATCCGACAGGTGCCCGAGATAGAGCAACGACCGCCGTGACTGCACCCGAGACGCCTGGGGCGCTCGGCCCAATACGTCCAGGCGAGTCACGTACGGCTCCGCGGGCCCGGCACCGAGCACGCGATACCGTGCCGGACCGGTCGCAGTCCGAAGGATGGTCTGCGCCAGGGTTCCGGTGGGTTCTGCCGGCTGCGCCTGCGCGATCGAGGCCTGACCCAGCACATGGGGCGCGATTCCCCACACCGCCGCGAGGGTGCCCACCCGAGCCATGAACTGCCTACGTGACAAACCGGTCATGGAACTCCTCGAACTCCGAAATCGGTACCACGTACGCCTCGCATCCGACGAGGTGACTGCCTATTTTTACAGGGCACACGCCGGTATTGGATCGATTTCGCCTCGTTCAGGGCACCACTGTGACCGGCCAACGTCCTGCTTTGACCAACCGGACCGCCACCGAACCCGCAAGTCGGTGCCCCGCGTGCTCGGACGCCCCCACCACCACAGCGTCGGTGCGGAGTTGTTCCGCCACGGAGATCAGCCCGTTGTACGGATCGCCTTGTGCGGTGCGGAACTCCCACCGCACGCGCTCCCGGTCGCCGAACTTGGCGGCCGACGCTCGGATGTAGTCGAGGAGCTCGTCGGCGATCTGCTTACCGGTTTCGACGAGCGACATGCCGACTTGGCCCCACGATGCGGTCACAATCGGTTGGACGTACACCAGCACCAGCAGCGATCGTTGCCTGCGGGCGAGTCCCGCGGCGTAGGCAGCGGCGCGCCAGGACGAATCGGAACCGTCGACCCCGACCACGATCGACTTCGGGCCGTCGTGGCCGTACTCGAACCCGGTCGGCTCCTGCTCATCGCTCACGCGTCGAGGCTACTGTCGGTACCCGCCCGTTCGAGTACCCCACGGGGCAACGGTACGGTTGAGCCATCTCGAGTCCTGGTCACTCGAACTACGACACTCTGGACGGGAGCAGCACGTGAACGACAATTCGCAGTTCGACGCCTCTCCGGTTGCTTCCGCGCCTTCGACCGATCCGGCAACCGTATTCGCCGCCTTGGCCGACATCGTGTACCGCGGCAGCAGCGCCGAACAGGTCTACACCGCCATCTGCAATGCGGCTCCCCTCCTGATCCCGCACTGCGATCACGCAAGCCTGATGCTGATGCAGCATGGAAAAGCCGTCACAGTCGCTGCCTCGGACGACATTGCCCGCGTGGTGGACGATATCGAGCGTGCTACCGGCGAGGGACCGTGTCTCGATGCCATCACCAGCGAAGCAGCGCAGCTCGAGACCGACTTCCAGACGCCGACTCAGTGGCCTGCGATGGCTCGCGGCGTGCTCAATCGAACGCCCGTTCGCGGCGCGATGGGTTTCCGGCTCAAGGTCAACGAGCACAAGGTGGGCGCGCTCAATCTGTTCACAGACACTCCCGGTGTCTTCGATTCCGACACCGCAGGCGAAGCGATTATCCTGACCGCGTTCACAGCGGTCACCGTCGCCGCGATGATGAACGGACAGGAAGCCTCGACGCTACGTGGCGGCCTGGAAAGCAACCGCGAGATCGGCAAAGCGGTCGGGTTGATCATGGCGTTGCACGACGTCTCCGACGACGAGGCGTTCGCGTTACTTCGCAAATCCTCCCAGGATTTGAACGTCAAGATTGCCGACCTCGCGTCCAGCGTTGTCGAGAGGCACAGCAAAGGCTCGAAGAACTGAGCGCCGTTGCTCAGTGTGCGCCCTGAACTTTCTTGGGGAGAGCAAAGACCAGCGCCAGCGCCACGACACTGAACGCTGCGCTGACGGCCATCGCCATCGCCGCTCCATGCAGAAAGCCCGATCCGACGGTGTCGGGGCCCGTGATGTTCAAGGATCCGAACAGGACGCTGCCGATCACTGCGATGCCGATTGCCGAACCGATTCGCTGCATGGTCGAGATGACCCCGCTCGCAGCACCTGCATCACCGCGATCCACGGTCGCGACGATGAACTGCGCGTTGGGTGCGATGAAGGCACCATTGCCCAAGCCCGCCACGAAGAGCGGCACCAGCAGGGTCCAATGCGAGATCGTGTCGGCGGAGCTGGTCGCCAGGATGATCCACAACCAGATCAGGCCGATCGAGACCAGAGACGCGCCGAGGACCAACACCGTGCGCCCGAGTCGGATCGTCAACTTGTTGCTCTGCGAGGAAGCGACGATGCTGCCGATCGCGAACGGAATCGACACCAGTCCGGCCGACAGAGCCGTGTTGCCGAGTCCGGTCTGCCACAGCAACGAGATGGTGAAGAAGATGCTGGTGAAGGCAGCGAAATAGACGAGTGCAAGCATCACACCCCCGGTGAAGGCCGGGTGTGTGAACAGTCGCGGTGGAACCAGTGGGTTGTGGCCGCGACGGGTGTGGATCACTTCCCACCATCCGAACAGTGCGATCAGACCCAGTCCCGCGGCGATCGTCAGGTAGGTCCACAGCGGCCAGCCCAGCTCCTGGCCTTCGATCAACGGAACGAGCAGAGCGACGAGGCCCGCGGAGATCAGAACCAGGCCGAGCCAGTCGATTCCGGGGAGACCCGTGGGCGCGGAATCGCTCTTGTTCGGTAGCAATACAGCGGCCGCAACGAGTCCGACGATTCCGATGGGCAGATTGACCCAGAAGACCAGCCGCCACCCGTTCTCGTCGCCGAACACCTGGATGATCAAGCCCCCGATGATGGGCCCGAGCGCGGTCGACACTCCGATGACGGCACCCATGATGGCAAAGGCTTTGCCCCGCACCGGAGCCGGGAACAGCAGCTGGATGAACGCGGTCACAGCGGGCACGAACATGCCGCCTGCCAAACCCTGGACCACCCGCGCGACGACGAGCTGCAGATCGTCCTGCGCCAGTCCACACGCGAAGCTCGCGAGGGTGAACAGCGCGAGCCCGGTGAAGAACACCCATTTGTGGCCGATGCGGTCACCGACCTTGCCCGCCGGAATCAAAGCGAGCCCGAACGCCAGTGCGTATCCGGAGATGATCCACGACAGAACCGACTCCGAGGCGTCCAATGTGGTGCGGATCGTCGGGAGCGCCACGTTGACGATCGTGGTGTCCAGGAGTGCCATGAACATGCCCAGCAGCAGCACCACGAGCGCCTGCCACGCACGCTTGGGTACCTGTGTCGCAGGCGGAGTTCCGGAGGCGATGCCGTCGGTCAAATTGCTGCCCTTCTCAGTAGTCGATGAGCAGTGTCGACCAAAAGGCCTGTTATTGCTAGCTGATCATCGCAGTCGCGGCGAACACCCACGACAGTCCCGCAGCCAACACCACGAACGACGAGGCGACGACGCGTCCGCCCCACTGCGTCTCCACGAGAGCTTGTGCACTGGTCGTGTCCGTCTGTGTCATGATTCGCTTCCCACCCGGCATCTGCCACTGTCGTCATTTCCGGCCGCTGGATACCCCTGTGGTCCGCACCGAAACTAGTTGGCAGCAACAATCGCCTCCACCGCGTCGAGAAACGGAAGCTGCGAGGGCAGCAGCTTCTGTCTCGCCTGCTCCAGCGGAAACCATTCGATGCGGTCTACCTCGGGAAACGACTTCATCAGACCGGATTTCGGCGGCCACTCGATCTCGAATGTGTTGCTGACCGCATTCGAAACATCGAGATCCGATTCGACACCGAACGCCGTGACGATCTTCCCGCCGCGTTGAGTGACGGTGCCGAGTTCCACGTACGCTCCGGCCGGCACATCGATACCCATTTCTTCTCGAAACTCCCGCCGGGCCGCAGTCCACAGATCTTCACCCTCGGCCAACAAACCCTTGACGATCGACCACGCTCCCTCGTCCTTGCGCGACCAGAACGGCCCGCCGGGATGAGCGATCAGGACCTCGGGACCGTCGGCACCGAGGCGATACAACAGAATTCCTGCACTCGTAGCGACCATCACGTCAGCGTGCCATCAAAATCGCTTGCTCGCCGTTGTCTGCCGTCGTTACCGTCTTCGCAGTTCACAGCCGATCCAGAACGCCCGAGGAGACCGAAAATGAGCACCACGGGATCGAGCAGGGTCTGGTTGATCACTGGCGCGAGCTCGGGATTCGGACGCGAATTCGTTCGTGCGGCCCTCACCGAGGGTGATCGAGTGGTCGCTACCGCTCGCGACGTCACCGATCTCGAGATCCCGGAAAGCGATCGAGTGCTGCACGCTTGGCTCGACGTGACCGATCAGGGGTCGATCGATTCTGCCGTGGCCGACGCTCTCGACAGATTCGGACGCATCGATGTCCTGGTCAACAATGCAGGCTACGGACTGCTCGGCGCGTTCGAGGAGATGGACGACCATCAGTTCCGGAGCAATGTCGAGGTCAATTTCTTCGGGCCGCTTGCCGTCACCCGGGCAGTCCTGCCCTCGATGCGCGCGCGCCGTAGCGGCCATATCGTTCAGATGTCATCGGTGATCGGGGTGGTTCCCGGGCCAGGCGGAACCGCGTATGCCGGAACCAAGTTCGCACTCGAAGGGTTCTCCGAGGCCCTCGCCGCGGAAGTGCGCCATCTCGGTATCGGAGTCACCATCGTGGAACCGGGCCCGTTTCGCACCGACGCGAGCGGCCGATCGATGCGGTGGGGAACGCCGTTGGACGACTACGCCGCGCTGATCGGACCCGCTCGGGAGGCATTCGAGGCCACCCATGGAAAGCAGGCAGGCGACCCCCGCCGCGGAGCCGATGCTGTTCTTACCGCGATTTCCTCGGAGGCTCCCCCACTGCGCTTACCTCTGGGTTCGCCGTCGTTCGAGTGGATCGAAACGTATCTGAAGGGTCGACTGGAGCAGTGCCGTGAGGCTCGGCCGTTGGGCTCGGACACCGACTACCGGTGAAGTGCTTCCTGCACCACACGCGATGCCGCCGATCCAGGCAGCGGTTATGGTCTACCGATGCAGGAGCGCGCAGAATCGACCAGGCAAGCCGTACTCGAGGGTGCTGCGGCCAGTTTTGACAAGTTCGGCTATGGCACAGCCAGTTTGAGCACCATTATTGCCAACGCGGGCGTCAGTAAAGGCGCGATGTACTTCCACTTCTCGTCCAAGGAAGACCTCGCCCAGGCCGTCATCGAGGCGCAGATGGCAATGGCCGAGGCGGCGGCTGCCGCCATCATCGAGCACACACCGAAAGCTATCGACGCGCTGATCCTCATCACCAAGGAGTTGGCGCGTCAGTTGCAGTCCGAGGTGATTGCCCGCGGCGGGATGAGGCTGACGTTGGAATCGACCTCTGCAGAGAACCCGAACGCCAAATCGTTCGACGACTGGATACGACGGATCGCGGCGTTGACCGACCGCGCTCAGGCTGAGGGCGATATCTCCGAGGATGTGGATACGACGTCGTTGGCCAGGCTGATCGTCGCGTCGTTCACCGGCGTGCAGACCGTGTCGGAGATGCTGACCGGCCGAGCCGACCTCCAAGACCGAATGACCGAGCTGTGGCACATGGTGCTGCCGTCGGTGGTGCCGCGTCGACGGCTCGCGCGGATCCGGTCGGTGGCCGATGGGCCAGTTACCGACTGGAGCGCTCGGTGACCGCCAGCCACGGCTCGGAGGTCGCTCTGACCGACATCGCCGACAGCAACGACGCGTCGTGCTCGAATCGGATCTGGTGAACGCCGTCCGACTCACCATCGACCGTCACCGAACACGGGTTGCCCCACTCGGCGAACCCCGTGAACGTCACCTCGAGCGAGATGAAATCGAGCTCGCGAATGCCAGTGGTCAACCGTAGGGCCTGGCGTGCTGCTTCGAGCATCGTCACCCCCGGTAGGTATTCGGTCGTGTGATCGAACAACGCCATGTTGCGCGGGTCGGGTGCCACGACGAGGGTTCCGTCGGACGTATGCCGAGCCAACACCACATCGGCGGGATCGAGGCGTCCGACGATGGCGGCCGGAACCACTTCGGTGCCGGCAGGGAGGTGCCGGAAATGTGGATCGGCCATGGTCGGTGTGCGGTGCTGCGAGAACATCTCGGGATCGATGGGCCGGACAGTTGCCGTCCCCGACGCCACGACGTGAGTGCCGTTGAGCAGCCGGGCCGAGAGCGTCAATTCGTCCATGCGATCGCTGGCATAGCTCACGTCGTACGTCACCGACTCTGCCACGAGCGAATCATCGATGTCGTCCACCGACAGCGGCTCGAGGATATCGAAGCGGAAGTGCTCGATGAGCACCACATGATCGGTGGGTACCCCGTGGTCGACGTGACAGAACAGGCTGACCGCCTGCCGCAGCGCCTCGGCCACCATCAGCGAGTCGTGTGTTCGTCGCACCGGCGCGAACGTCCGATGAGACGTGGGGAGCTGCACGGCCGCCCGATGCGTCCCGTCGACGGTCTCGAAGTCGGTCAGCAACACATCTGCCGGCGAACGCCGATGGACGAGGTGACGTGGAACTGTGGACGCGTAACTCAAACTCATGGAGCCCCTTAAAACCGACCGATCCGGTTTGTTATAGCACTGTTGAGCCTCCCGGACCGTGAGTTCAGTATCCCGTGCGGTACCGACAAATCTGACATCCGAAGGAGGGATTCATCCGTTCGATATACAGCCAACTGCGTCGCAGTCTGATAACCAACCGAGTCCCCCGATCTCGTGGTGGGAAACAAAAATCCCCGTCCGGCATGCCGGACGGGGATTGCGCTCCCCCACCTGGACTCGAACCAGGAACCCTTCGATTACCAGTCTCAGAACGTGGTGGCTCTCGCGTTTCCGCAGGTAGCGTGAGTTTGCCATGACACAGACACAGGTACATCAGACGCTAGATGTACACGCGGGATCAGGGACGGATGTCTCGAAACACAACCATGCGGTCCGTTACCTGCATCACAGTCAGACCATGCACAAGCAAATGTATTCACTACCCGCAGCGTGGGAAGACGCCGTCATCAAATGGGTCGAATGGCTCATCTCCGGCGGGGCCCCCGCCACCACCATCCGCACCCGCCGCAGTCATGTGCGCGGCGTCGCCCGCAAACTCGGATCGCAATCGCCGAACACTGTCACAGCCGACGACATCGTCCACGTGACTGCGCACCAGGACTGGTCGAAGGATCACCGCCGGGGACTGAAGTCGTCGCTGATCAAGTTCTTCGACTGGGCCATCGCGGTCGGCATCACCACCACCAACCCCGCTATCGATCTACCGAAGGTCTCCGAATCACGGCCCCGCCCTCGACCGGTCCCCGACAACATGTGGGCACAGCTCATCGTCCACGCAGACCCCCGCGAGCTCATGGCAGCGCGGCTGGCCGACGAGGTCGGCATGCGCCGAGACGAAGTCGCCAAGTGCCACACCAGTGACGTACTCGAATCGTTCGACGGGTACGAGCTCGTCGTCCACGGCAAGGGCGGCAAGCAACGCACCGTTCCGATCACCGACAAACTGGCGAAAGACATCCTCCGAGGACCAGGCGGACACACTTACGGACTCGGCCGCCGAGGGTACCTCTTCCCCGGTGCCGTCGACGGACACATCTCGGCGCACTACGTCGGCAAACTCGTCGGTGATCTCCTCCCACCCGGATGGACCATGCACAAGCTCCGCCACCGATTCGCCACACGGATGTACCGGGCGTGCGGGCGCGACATCATGATCGTCTGCCGCCTCCTCGGTCACTCGAGCGTGGCCACCACTCAGCGTTACCTCGCCACCAGCAACGACGACTTGCGCGCCGCCGTGAACGCTCTCGCCGCAGCCTGACAATCGTTACTTACCCGAAGGAATGATCATGTCCCGTTTTCCTTCCGCGACCTCGATCGCGGGCACCGTCCTGATCGCGCTCGGCGCGTTCTGGCTCAGCTCGATCATCTTGCTGGTGTCGACAAAATGATCCCGAGCAGCAGATCCGCTGTTCTCACACGACAACTTCGCTCGATCGATTGCCGCGGCGAAGTTGCGCCAGGTCTCGTATTCCAGAGCTTTCGACAATTCGCGGGCCGACCAGTACTCCGAGCCGTCTGGTCCGACTCGGCGGATTTCGTCGAACGGAGATGACGCCCCGTGTCGTACTATGGGTGTAGACATTGATCCTCATTTCTGTGTCGTTGAAGCCGTCCCGTTGCACCGGGGCGGCTTCTTTTGCGTTCAGGCGACTTGGTCGACGTCGAACGTTGTGGTGATGGCAGCGAGGGGGACGCCCAGTACGCCGGCGATGCGGCGGGCCATTTCAGGGGTGCAGCGTTTTCGGCCGGATTCGATGTTCGACATGTGCGGGTCAAGCAGACACTGGAAACGGTTGCTGAAACAATCCATTTCGCCAGCTCAGCGTTGGTCTGTAAGGCGCTTTCCAGCGGGCACGGTTTCGTGCCCGCTGGTCCCCCGCATTACTACCTGCGGGTGCCTTTCCTGATCTGGTACACGCGGGCTTTGGATAGTTGCGAAGCCTCAATTATGTCGGTGTTGTGAATCCCGGCGGCGAAGGCTGCCTCGATCGCCGCCCGGGTGTCGGCGTCGATTCGTTCGATCTCTGACTCGGCTCTAGATCGTTCGTTACGCAAAGCAGTGATTTTGGCGAGGATGATCTCTGGCTCCATGCGGCCCAGTCTAGCGGCTCAGTCCAGCGCGGTAGAAATATTTCTCGATTTCTCCAATTGTGGCTTGCGCCTTGCTAGTCCAGCATGCTAGACTAAGTTCATGAGCAAAGCAGAGATCACCGCAAAGACACTCACCGACATCATCACCGCAGCCGGCCACAACCCTCGCCACTTCGACATCAAGGCCACCCTCGCAGCCATCACCGCCCACAACGAAGACGAGGGCACCGAGGCCCCGGTGGACATCGAGACCGCCACCGAGTGGCTGGACGAGACCGGGACCCAGGGCACCAGCTACCAGCTCTGCCCCTGGCTGGCAGCAGCCTGAGGGCCAAGGGCCTCGGCCCCTGGCGTCACATTGTTCGTGTGCGTAACGAACGATCACACCTCATCGGAGAGATCACGAGCCGCGCCTATTGGTTGATACTCGTTCCTTTGCGTAACGAACGATCTACCCTCTCCGCACACGCGAATGCTCCCCACCCCCGGGTAGGAGGTGGGGAGCAGACTTGGTGTTATGGGCGGGTGTGCGGGCCCTCGCGTTACCCGCCGCCCGGGTGGGCCGGACGGATGAATCGACAGGCGATTGCACCCCGCTCAGGCATGATCACTCGCTATGGAACCGAAGCAGAGCCCGTTGAAGAACGCCCGTATCGCTCTTGCGGAATCGCACTTGCAGTTGCAGGAGTTGGATCGCATCTACGCGGCCAGTCTTCGGCAAAAGGAAACTTGGCTGGTAGATCAGCCGTCGCCAGCTGCCACGGCCAGAGCATGGATCTCGTCAGGCCGCGCCTTGCCCGTCATGGTGAGGAACCCGATCTGACTCTGCGAGATCATCTGCCACCCGTTGCAGCCGTCCTCCCCGCATGCGCATGGTGCGACGGCCTGCCCACTCAGAGCAAGAAAGTCGACCGTCACGCCACTACGGGCGGCATATTCGGTCGCGAACTGCTGCCACGTGACCATCTCGCGTTATGCACCCGTTCGTACAGGCGGTCCAATAGCGGGCAACCCGAGCGGTGCGGCATGATGCGTCCATGATCATCACGGGGCGTTCTTTGCAGACCAGGCGACACTCATCGACGGGAAACTCGACGTCGGTCTCGGTCGCCTGCTACCCGCTGCCCCGAAGGGCTAGCTCACCACCATAGTTCGATAGATCCCGGCGCACCTGCGCCGCCAGCTCCACCCGCGCCGCCGATTGTCGCGCCGCCGCCACCGCCACCACCGCAGCCTGGGGTCACCGCCGCGACACCGTTGACGCCGTCAACTGTGCTCGAGGCTCCCGAGTTGCCACCGGCAACGTGGAACAGGGCCGGGAGTCCCGCGGTGACGGTCGACGCTGTTCCTGGTCCACCACCGAGCGAGGCTGTCGCCGCGCCGCCGCCACCGCCACCGACTACTCCAGGCGGCAACTGCACTGCTGCGATGCCGTTCGGGGATTGTCCGTTGCCTCCGAACCCTGGCGAGTTCACCATGCTCACCGAGCCGGTTCGTGCATACCAGCCTCCCGCTGCTGCGGTCGTCGATGATGCGAGACCGGGCGCACCGCCACCGCCGCCGATAACCTTCACGTCCTCGGCGATCTTGGTCTGCGCGCCGTCGTTGCCCTTGATGCCGGGGTTGCCGCCTGCTGCTCCGCCTGCGCCTCCAGTGCCGCCGAGTCCGCAGGTCATGATGATGGTCTGGCGCGGTGTCACGGCAATGGTGCCTTCTGCCACCAGACCTGCACCGCCGCCGCCACCACCGACGTTGGCGGCTGCTGCTGCGTTCGATCCGCCGCCACCGCCACCACCGCCCGAGCCGGTCACCCGGTAGCGCAGTTCATACACGCCCTCGGGGACGAAGAAGTTCCCGGTCGTGGTGAATTTTTGGTAGCCCGCGTCGGTGGACATTCCACCTACCGGCTTCGACGTGATGAGCCCGCCACGTCGAACGATGGTGCCACCATTCGCGCCGCCGAAGTCGACAGCCCCTGCCCACGTGACGCCCTCGAAGTCCGGGCTGATGATGTCGACGTACGACGGGGTCGCGGTCCCTGCGACGTTGTTCCATGCTTTCTGTGTCTGAGCTGCGGCAGCGGGGCCGGTGACGTTCGCCTGGGGCCGGACGAAGGTGAGCAGATTGAGGACGCCGGTGTTGGCGTACTTCGTGCGCGCTGTCAGTCGGTAGCCGTCCTTGTTGCCCGTATTGATGATTTCGGCGTACGGCTCGATGACAACCGCGTTGCCGTAGTTGCCCTCGAAGGAATCGCACTCGAAGTGGATGCCGCCGCCGCCGTAGGAATGTAGGTGGGTCAGGGTGAAGTACATGGTGTTGAGCAGGTCGAAGGCCCAGTGGTTTCCGTCGTGGCCGTAGACGGTGACGTTGTCCCACTTGAACCCGAGGAGTCCGGAGTCGTGTCCACCAGCGGGCCGAGTGAGTGTCGGCCGTGCGGTGACGCCGTGACCGGTATTGGTGTTCAGGATCGCCGGTGCCCAGGTGATTCCGAGGTTCTTGAGGTTGACCGAGATGGCCGACCCGGTGATCTGCAGAACGTCCGCGGCTGCGGTCGACTGCATCAGTACCGCGCCAGCAACGCCGGGAGCGTTCGGATGGTTGAGAGCACCGCCGTTCGCCCGCGGCTTCCACGTCTCGGTGAGTGACGATCCCTCTATGGTCATTGACTTGGTGATCACGAGAGGCGCGTTCAGGTTGTAGAACGTGGCGCTAGACGGGATGAACAGCCGCCCGCCTTCGGGGACGGCTGCGATTGCCGCGAGGAGATTGGCCGTGTCTGTTGCGGCGACTCCGGTGGGGAGTTTCGCGACGACGTTGGGCCGTTCGCTGTTCTCCTCGGTCATGAGCCTCTTCGATGCTGGCTGAACCATGGTCATGCTCCGATCAGGTAGGGGACGCCGTCTGTGTCTGCGCCGACTGAGATGCCCGGACCGGATGCGGCCGGATCGAAATAAGGGACGCCGTCTGTGTCGGCGAAGATCTTGGTGGAGACCGAAGAAAGCGGGACATAACGTGTGTCACCGACTGTTTCGATGCGGGCGTCGACAGCGGTCTGATCGAGACCCGACCCATCCACCGGGTTCTCGGCGAAATAGGACCCGATCGCCGCCGCGAGACGCACAGCAGGCGTGTCGGGTGGGAGCGCAAGAAAATCGTCGATGAGCGTCTTCAACTGCTGCTCGGTCTCCACCGCGGGGACGACGATGTTGTACTTCTCCACGAACCAGCCGATGGAGATCTCCACCTCGTACAGGCCCGGGTCGAGACTCGGTGTCAACGCGACCCCGTCTTCGATCGGCTGCGCCCACGAACCGGGCGCGGTGATGACATTGCCGCCCTCGGCGGCAGCACGAATGTCGTACGAGACGTACGTGACCGTGCCCTCACCGACAGGCGCTTTCACGATGTCCTTGATGGTGGCCTTCACGACAGGCATCAGCCGGCCTCACTTTCAGTGCTCAGGGGTTGGTCAGGTGTCGCGGCCGAGGCCTGCGAGGATCGCGCGGTAACCGGATTTCACGGCGAACGCCAGGATCTCCGTCGGGGACGCGGCGACGACTGTCACCGAGATCGCCCAGTTCAGGTACTCGTAGGCCCTGAAAAGTCCGTCCACCGCGGCCCCCGGTGTGGCGGGGTTGGACGATGCTTCGGTGTCGGTGGTGACATGAGCGTTGATCGCGGCGGCACGGCAGATGTACATCGGCCACGACCGCCGCGACTGCAACTCGGTGGTGTCCTGGTCGGGGATGATCGACGTCGACCCGTCCTCGTGGAGGACCCAGATGTCGGTGTCGCGGTCGTTGCCCTTGTTGTGCTCGAGCACTTCCACGAACTGGGTGAACGTCACATGCTCGGTCATGCCGCCTCCACATCGGAGATGTCGGACTCGAACCAGTCCATGATGCGAGGCGAGTTCTGGAACGGTGTGCGCTGCAGACCGAGGCCGCCGTATCGCCGCTGCGGCCCGTACGGGACGGTCGCGTTGGTAACATCGGTGCGGATGATCTCGACACCGTTATGGAACACGAGAACGCGGTCGGGGTAGAACACCTCGTCGACCCATTCGCCCTCCTGCGTCTGGATGGAATCTGTCAGCGCCAGCGTCCGAGTTGTGGACACCAGGTTCGTGAACGTCGACTGGCTGGCGACCGATTGCAGGATGATCGCCCCCTGCCGGAACGCGACACACAGGCCCGTCGAACGGTTCTGCGTGCACCGGAAGTACATGCGCGAGAACGCGACCTGTGATTGGCCAGGATCAGGCAGAAGCCCGACGCGGCAGCCGTGGAGTTGGTAATCCGTCGTCAGTGGCTTGGTGTAGATGGCATGCCCGATGCCGTCACTGGTGCTGATGTACGCGAGGTCGTTCGACCGTATGCCCACATTGAGGCTGGTCGACCAACTGCCGCCGATACCGGAGAACAGGCCGCCCGCATCCTCGCGGTCGAAGTTGTCCTCGAAAAACCTTTTCGGCTGCGCAACAACGATGTTGTTTCCGACTGCCACGTAGGGAACGAAGCCAGACGGGTAGACCGGCCAGGTGACGTCGGACTCTGCGATGGTGTCAGGTGCGGCACTGGCCGATGAGATAGCCGTGGTGGCACTGATCTGCCGGGGGTAGAACCCTGATGGACGCTCCGGGGTGAAGTTCTCCGTGCCGGCCAGATGCACCGTGCCGACCGACCAGAACCGTACCGCGACCCACGTCCCGGCTTCGACGATGGCATCCTCGAAATTGGTCGGTGTGGATATATGTTCCGCATTTGTGAGCAGGCTCGCGAGGTTCGGCGACGTCGGAGTCAACGCGGCCATGTCACCTGTCGGCGACATCGAATAGACCCGCGTGTACAGCTCGGTCGGGGTGCCCCGCGCATAGAAATTCAGACCCGACAGTGCCGTATCCACCGGTACCCGAATGAACGCAAACCACTGCTGATTCGCTGGAAGCAGCTTTTCCGGGAGCCTGGTCATTTGGACAGCGACATCGTTCGTACCGACCGACGGGTCATAGTCGGTGTACGCGAAAGACCCGGTCTGGTTGTTTTCCTTGTGACGATGTCGAGGGATCTTCACTTCGTCTGCCAGCATTTTCAGATCCGAGTGCGGAATCGATGGCCATTCAGTGCCATTGATCGCGACGTATCCCGGGGTCGGTGACCTGATATCGAAGACGGCGATCTTCTGGATGATCTCCTTCTGCACGTTCACCACGGTCTGTGCGGCACCGGTGGCGGTGTTGATCGCCGTGTCGGCCTTCGTGTCCGTCGCCTTCAACGCCCCGGTCAAGTCGATCAGGCCACCGGTGATTCCCTTCAGCCCGAACACCAGCGCCGAGACCAGTTGGTCGATGAAAAACCCGATCACACCCGGGATGCCATTCGAGAACGCCGACGTCTTGTTCGCGGGCACCGCTACACCCTGGTACATCTCCTGCTTGTACTCATCGCCGGTCTTCTGGCCCCACGCCTCGATACCGCCGACACCGCTGAGAGTACCTTCGGGAAGTGGTCCGCCACTCGTCATGTCGCCCCACCTTCCGGTTCCGAAAACGTATGCTGGCGTTTGTATTCCAGCCACCCGATATGCCGAGGCTCAGGCATCGTGTAGCCGTTCTGAATCATCTGCAATTCGAGTGTCGTGTGATAACTCGCGTCGTAAATCAGATAGTCCTCGAGGATCTCCATCGCAGGTGCCAACGTGTTGACCCGCCGTGTGAGCCTTCTGATCTCGTCATGCATGTCCTCGTAGTCCTGCGCCTGAGACGACCGCCGAGCAGCCTTCTTCCGCTCCGCACGATCACGCCACCGATGACCACCGACCGGGCCGAGCACCTTCGCCCACGACTCCGACGCCTCCGCCAACACGCCACCGATGAACCGAAACGCAATGGCAGCACCGAAAATCAACAGCAGCCACGGGTTACCGTCAAGGACATTCGACACTTCAGTCGGCACCGGCTCGCCTCCATGCATCCTTGCTCGAATCGGACAGCACCAGATGGACGATCGCAGCCCCGAACAGCCAGCCGATAGCGGTCCGCCAGCCATAGAACGTGTCACGGTTGGCGACGTCAGCGAGCGCACCGATAGCGAACATCACGTACACCGCGACGAGTAGGCCATGCATGATTGCTGTGACCGGCAGGCGTGGAATGAACAAGCCCGCGTAACCAATCACGCTGACCGACAGAAAGATCCACCCCCACGTGTCGAGTGCGAGTGCCCGCTCGACAACCGACAGGGTCGACACCGACACCTCACCGGGCAGCCGGATGTAGTCGATGCCACGCGAGAACGCGACGAACAATGCACCGACCTGAATCAGGTCCGTACCGCTACGACCGATCACCGTGTCGAGGCGGTACGAGTCGATAGCCCGCCTGGCAGTGAGCACACGCCTGGCGAGGTGCCGCAGCGGGCGCGGCATCAGTTGGCCGCGCGGTGCTTACCGATGACCGTCTCCGCTGTCTCACGGGCCCGATCCAGGATGGCTTGCACCTCGGGCGACACACCGTTGCTGACAGCGTCGCGGACCTGCTCGGCGACGACGACAGCCGCTTCGACGACCTTCGCCTGCGGGGTCACCTGCGCGCGCGCTGCCTCGGTCGCGGTCAGGCCGAGGAGTGCCGTCACGGCAGCGGTGACGAGGTCGCCGACCGAGGCATCGATGACGCCCTTGCCGACGAGGGTGACCAACAGTGCCACCAAGAGTGGGTAGACGTACAGGCGGACGGGTTCGTTCGCGCGGAGCTTGGTGAGGAAAGACATAGCGGTTCCTTCTTTCAGTGGGTGCGGTCCGGGACGATTTCGTCCGGGCCGTCGAGGGGGATGAGCGCGACCGTGTTGTCGGGAGACCAGACGATCTGCCCGTTCTCGAAGTGCTGCACGATCGAACCGTCAGGCAACGTCTGCTCGTTCGACGTCGGCCAGCCAAAAATGCCGGTCTCGTAACCGGAGCGCTGCCACCGCTCCCCGATCGCACCGTGCACCCAGAAACCGGGCTGACCGTTCTTCCGGTACAGGACACCGTTCTCGAACGCCTGCACGTCGCCGTCAGGCAGCACCGAGTGGTACGCCACCGGGTAGCCGAGGGTGAACTCGAAGTTCAGTCCGGCGAACACTTCGAACAGGCGCGCCGGGATCGGTCGGGCACCGGTCGTCGGGGTCCAGTAGATGGAACCGTTCTCGAAGTGCACGATCCGGCCACGGCCATCAGCAGGTGTGATCTCCCCTACCGTCAGCCGAGCGCCGAGCCAGGGTGCAGCCTTGGCCATCAGGTCGATCTCGTTCGGCGGCGGTGTCACGACGACAGGCACCTGCTGCTCGTTCGCGTACTTGGCTACCGAGGCGGCGAACACATCGAACGGGAAGTTCGGTCCGCAGTCGGTGTGCGACCCGAGGCCGACGCCGTACGTGATCCCTGAGTGGTCGATGCCACCGGCAGCGCCGCGGCCGATCGCCTTGTAATCCTTGCCGAGCACTACCGGGACGAGCGGGTCGTACTTCTTCGCGTCCTGCACGAACAGCATTGCTGCGTAGTCGATTTCCAGGGCGTACCGGTCGAGCCACTGCTGCCTGGTCTGTGATGCTTTCGACCCCGCGAACACGAGGTTGATGCAGTACGGGTTCGCATCGAGCACCGACCACGACGACCGATCCGTGTTGACGTGGTCGACACAGACACCCTTCGCGAGGATGTAGTGATACGACACCTGATTGCGTTTCATCCACTCGTGCAAGCCCCAGGCATCCTGGTTGCCTTCCTCCGTGTGGAGAACGAACAGTCGAACCTTGGCCCCGTTGCGGGAGCTGCTGTTGCCCTCGTCCGATCGGTCGAATTCCTGGACGGACACGCCGGCCTCCTTCGCGGGTTGTGGTGCGGGAGCGGCAGTGAGGGATGCGAACAGTGCCGCGGCCTGCGGCATCCGCTCGTCGTAGCGGTCCGGGAACGAGGACCGCTGGACCTGCTGCGCATACCAGCCAGCCGAGCGGGGCCCGTTGTAGTCCAGCTTCTTCAGTGCCTCGAAGAACATGCGTGCCGACGCGGTCGGGTCCATCCGCTCTGCAGCGGTGCCCCACCACGGTGGCTGCTGTTGGAACAGACCCGACGATTTCGAGTCCTTCCCGATGCGCTCGTGCGGGTACTTCAGCGTTTCCGGGTCCGCCTTGTTGGCGTACATGACCAGGTCGCACTCGACGAGCGCAGTTGCCAGTCCGATGACCAGACCGCGGTCCGTGACCCCGAGGCGACGCCCCTCGGCGACGATGGCCCGCGCGTACACGAGCTGCTGTTCAGTTGCCATCGGTCCCCTCCTGTTCTGCCTGTTGGCGTCGTGCGAGCTCACGGAAGAACGCCGCCCGGTCGGCCTGCGACAGTCCGTCGACGGCCTTCTTGATCGGCGACATGACCGGATCAGGGGTGTCGATCGGAACCCACTTGCCCTGCCCCGACATCCAGTGCGGATCACCGTTGTTCGGCATCTGCAACTTCAGCGTCGGCTCAGCCGAATGGCCACAGTTCTCGCACTTCACCCGAGCACCCAACTGGTACAGGCGCTCGGACACGATGCGGTAGTAGATGATCGGCATCAGGAAGAACGCATTGTTCATCCCCGGGAGTGACGCGAACATCCACCAGAACATCTCTTGCGGGTCGGTGGGATCGCAGTTCTCCCGGGTCGGGAACCGTTCCTCTTGCGTGTCGACGGGTGCATCCCGCTTCGCCGTCGACTGTTTTCTCTTGCGTGGAGGCATGGTGCAGCCAGCCTTTCGAGTTGATCGAATTTACGAAAACACCCCGAGGTCTTTCATCTCCGACTTGACACGCTCCATACGGGCCATCAGCCGGACCAGCGGATCTTCCTGCGCCGCATCGTTTCCGATAGCGAGCGCATACGCTGCGCGTTCACCGCGTTTACGCGAAAGGGTCAACCTGCGGACTCGATCGATATGGAGTCGGCGAGAACGATCGCCCTTGATCATCGTCGAGACGCGGTCACCCTTCCAGAAGTGACCTTGACCCTGATCGCCAATGAGATACGGTGCGGCATCAGCGATATCCATCGAGCAGGAGAACCAGGTGCGAGTCGCGTACCGGCCAGCTCGGATCACCATGAACGACGACAGTGTGTAGGCCTTGCCTCCCGAGTCCACGAAATACTCGTAGAGTTGGAAGTCGCCACCGGATTGCGCTCTCTCGTACAGCTTCACCGAGATCCACGCGAGCACGGTGTCCTGGTAGAACATCTTCGCGATGGCATCCACAGATCCGCCAATGCTTCCCACCTGCAACGCATTTCCGATGACATCGAAAATTCCCTGCACAGCCGCCGAGATCGTCTCGTTGACGCCCGGCATGGACGCGCCACCAGTGTTGATCTGCTTGCCCTTGGCTGGTGACTGGATGAAACTCGAATGCGTCACACCAGGCGAGTCCGGTGGATAGAACACGTACGGTGCACGACGATTCGTCAGCAACCGCCCCGGCACCCGGTAGTCGGCGATCGTCGGGATCGCGCCCGTCGCCGCGTAGTCGGTGTCCTCGTAGAGGTCCTCGGCGACGTCACGGAAGATGCGGGTGAAGCCGTCGAAGATGGTGCCGCCGTTCGCGGTTCCCTCGTAGACACCCGACTTGTCCTCGATGCCGATGATCAGCGTGCCCGGTTTGATGACAGCACCCGGCCACGGCAGTTCGTCACCCTCGAACCAGCGACGCCACGTCACGGACAGTTCCGCGTCCTCGAGGATCATCTGCGCCGCGTCGTGCCACGTCTTCCACCGAGACGACAGCAAAGCCATCGGTGTGCCCGCCGCGAGGTCGTCGAGGAACGAGATCGGTTTCACCCGGACCGGCCAGTTGTACTGGTCGAGACCGGAGAACCACGACGAGATTTTCAGGGGGTCGTCGGGCAGATGCCAGAGGCTGAGGTTCTCACGCCACAGGTTCAGCAGCAGCGCGGTGAGGAGCACCCACCGGGCGGGACCGCCGAGCATGAACACGCGAGGTGCCTGAATGAACGCTGGCAGGACAGGGTTCGACCACAGCTGCTTCCATTTCAGCTGCTCGTAGTCGGACAGGAAATGCGCGATCAGCTTCGACTGACCGGTCTCGTCCTGTACCACCTCGGTGCGGTCCAGCAGACCCGACCATCGACCACCGCAGTGATCGACGACGACGAGCACGTTGATCGACTCACCGCGCTGCTTGCGCCCGTACATGTCGTGCAGGTACTGAGCGGCCTCGAACTCGAAGTCCATCGTGATCTGTCCGGGCCCGGTGTCGTTGTCCGGGTCGTCGAACGTGAACTCGTCATCGTTCTGAATCAGGTGCTGCAGCTTGCGGTTACCGTCGAACAGCCGGACCAGTGGGTCCTTCGCTCGGATGGCCTCCATCTCCTGATGGCGAGCCTCGGTGGCCTCCATGATCGCGTTGCACTGATCGATCAGAGAAAGCCCGAAGTCAGCTTGTGCCAGTGCCATCGGACCCACCTACCTCCATTGAAGCCCAGACGGGCGGGACCAGAATCGGCGCTGATGCAGTTCCGCTCGAGCACCACCCGACGGCGCACCGGACACCGAGATCGGCAACAGCGTCGTCGGTGTGTACGGCGGAATCTCGTGCATGAAGAACCGCTCCCCCGCCAACTCGCCGAGCAGGTTGGTTCCCGTCCACGATTCGACCATCAACCGCATCGGGTCGAGATTGATCCGAGCACCGCCGTGAACCGAGTCGATCGGGGCGAGTGGTAGTGCGCGCGTCGGGAATTCCCCGCCGAGCACACGGGCACCCTTCGGCCCGACCCACGACGGGTCAGGGACCGTCCACGTACCGCGCGTGAGAACCCACGTCTGCAGCAGTGGCCGGTCCGTCGGGTTCGACACCTCGATGAAGCCAGAGCCGGACGACGACGTTGTCTGCCAGAAGGTGACGTCCTTCTTGCCTTCCCACATCGGCTGACCAGCACGCAACGGATACTGCGGATTGCCGTACTCGTCCTCGGTCGGGTCCATATCCGGCGTGAAATTGACGACGTCGTTGAGCGCCACATGCAACACACGATGGTCACGCTTCGACTTGTAGTAGATACGGCACAGCTTCTCGTTCACATCCCACTTGTCGACCTCGGATGTGAAGCATTTCCGCAACGTCGAATCCAGCCACTCGTAACCGCGAGGATCATCGTCACCGAACACGTGAAACCCGAGGATCAGATCACGAACCTCGTAGCTCGTACCCTTCGGACGGCCACCGATCTCCCTAGCGGCCGAGGACCATTCACGCGTGATCGGAGCATCGTAGATGCCCTGGACCTGACCGGCCGCCAGGATGATTCCCTGACGGCCGGCGTTACGTCCACTGACATCGAGCCGAGTCCCATCCGCGCCGATGATGGTGATATCAACGGCCAATTTCGGGCCTCCCTCCGTATTGCATCATTGCGAGGGACCGATCACGGTTGGCCCGACGATGGAACCCGGCCTGATCGGCGACGGTGGTGTGGAACGTCTGGTTGATGGTCGCGCCGGAATTACCGGCACCACCACCCGCGCCGACGAGTTCATCGATCTTGCTGATGTTCGCCTCGGCGACCTTCCAGTGCGCGTCCTTCAGAACGAGCTCGGGTTTGCTGAGTCCGTTGAAGCCCCACGTATTCGGCTGCCAGACACCGCCCGTGTCGAAGAGGTTCGCCTGATCGACGAGCTCTTGACCGCGGCCCATCATCGGCCCGTACTTCTCACCGAACGCCGACCGCTGAACCTGCTGCGCGACAGCGCCCGGGTCCATCCCTTCCCAGCCTGATGGCAGGGCGTCGTAGAACAACTTCGCCGACTCGAACGGATTCATCCGTTGCTCGAGCGATCCCCACGCCCCGTTGTCCTGCTGCTGGAACAGGCCCGTCGAGGTGCCGTCGTTTCCGACGGCATCGTGTGGGAGGTTCAGCGACTCGGGCAGCTTCTGGTTGGCCCACATCTTCAGCGGGTCACCGGATTCGACCAGAGCTGTCGCCTCACCGATTACCGCTGCCGCTTCACCGAGTCCCATTTCCTTGGCCGCGCGGGCGATCTCGTACGAGTACAAGTCCGCGCCCGTGCGGTTAATGTCGGGAACATCAGTGAGTGCGGTAACCGGGTCTGCTGCGGCTGCCGAGTCAGGGGACATCGGGGTGACCGGCACCGAAGTGCCGACCGTCGATACCGGGCTGTCACTCGACTTGATCGTGTACCGATCGGCGAGGTCCAGCCATTCACCCGCCCCGAAGATCTCGAGGGAAGCATCAGCCCAGATGCCACCGATATCGGTGAACATCTTCTTGTACCGATCCCTGGCAGAGAACGACTTCTCAACGTCTGGGGATGCCGCGGTTGCGCCCGCAGGCGAAGCAGCTGACGGCGCGGTCGAATCAGTCCACGCACCCATATCAGCAGGCGCAGCCGACGCGAGATCTGGCGACGTGGGCGCAACCACCGGACCGAGAGGCTTCTCGGCGGCGAGGTGCACATGATCGGCATGGCCGGCCATTGTTCCCTCGCCGTAGATCCCGCGAGCCTCCGCGCCTTCCGCTGTCGCAACCCCGGTACCCAGCTGGTTGTCTTTGACGTTGTACCAGACAGGCCCGTTGTTCCAGATGATCTGCGCGAGATCCCCGCGCAGCTCGTTGAACGCGTAGTCCGCGTATCCCTGCATGTCCGGTCCGGCAACATCGATCGCCTGCTTGACCCCGTGGAATCCGGGGTCGCCAGGACGGTATCCCGAACTCAGTTGTGCGTCAGGGAACTTGGCACTGATGACATCCCAGATCGACGCGTTGATCGTTCCGCCACCCAGCTCGCCGCCGTCGGCGAACCGAGGGAGGCTGCTGAGCATCCGGTGCAGATCGAGTGCGCCACCAACCAGCGGGTTGTCTTCCTGAATGCCCAGCGAGTTCGCCCGGAAGTCGCCTTGCAGCATCCCGTGCAGGAAGTCCGCCGTCGGGACCCAACCGGCGTTGAGGGCCGCGACGATACGGTCACCGCCAGCGTTCATCGCGGTCTCTTTGACGACCCCCTCATGGTTGGACACGAGGGCTGTCGGCATGCCGAACGCGTCGACGCCGAGGATGGAGTCGGACGTCCCGGACCCCGGGCCGTACAGCTCACCGTTAGAACGTCGGCCAGCAACACCACCACCCGCCAGCATCGGGATATCGGGAAGCCCGAGGGTGAATCCATCCCACTTGATCGGCCCGACCTCGAAGCCCGGGATACGGAACTCGAGTGCGTTCCACGCTTGGATGATGTAGTTGATCGCGCCCTTGAAGGCGGACTGTATGCCGTCCCACATTCCGCTCGCAGCGGAGGCAATACGCCCCGGCAGGCCGGTGACGAATGCGACCAGGCTGTCGAACTTCTCGACGACCCAGTCCTTCGCTTCGCCGGCCTTCTCGCCGATGTAGCCGAGGCCGTCGCCGAGCAGTTGAATGCCCGACGAGACCTTGTCGTACATCCAGTTCCAGCCGGACAGGATCGCGTCCCATGCGGCCGTGACGATCTTCTGACCGATCTCGGTCTGGGTGAAGAACCACACCAGACCGGCGACGAGAGCGGCGACAGCAGCGATGATCAGGCCGATCGGGTTCGCCGACAGGGCAACGTTCAGCAGCCACTGCGCACCGGTAGCGGCAGCCGTGGCGACGGTGGATGCGACGAGCGCAACCTTCTGCGCGACATAGGCGACACCGGCCCGCGCGGTGGCAATGCCGTTCGCGACCCATGCACCCGTATTCGCTGCGAGTGCGGCAGTCCCGGCCGCCACCGATGTCGCGGCAGCTTTCGCCGACGACGCGGCAGTCCCGGCCGCAGCTTTCGCGGTACCGAACCCATCCTTGACTGCCGACGCACCCGTCTTCAGCCCATCGAGCGCGGACGCAGCGGTGTCCTTCGCCTCGAGGAGCCCATCCTTGACGCCCAAGACGCCTTCTTTGACAGAATCGAAAGTGCCCTTGGCAGTCTCGAATCCGGCCATAGCGCCACCGAGCCCGGTCATACCGACGACCGCGGCGATGGCCGAGCCCTCGTTCTCCTCGAGCGCACCAGTGAAATCGCCGAGCATCGGCAGAACGTTGTCGCCGATCATGTTCGTGATGTTCTGCTCGAGGCCACGCTTGAACGTTTCGAGGCTCGATCCAGCGTTGTCGTTCAGGACATCGATCGACCCATCGAGGGCACCGTTGAAGTCACCCATCACATCGTCAGCGCCGGCGATCCCCTCGAGGAAAGCGGGGATCTGATCGACAGACAAGTCCTCGAGAGGGCTACCGAACAGGGCGATCGCGTTCTGTGCACGAGCAGCCGGATCTTCCATTTCCAGCAGTTTTCGGGCAGTCTCCTGCAGCGCGTACTGTGCCTGCTCGCCGCCGACGACGACATCGTTCGCCATCAGATCGGCGTCGCCGCCGATCGCCGCGTATGCCTCCGCCGTGGCTTTGCTGCCATCAGTCGCGCGGATCGTGAATTCCTTCAACGCATCGCCGGTCTTGTCGAGCGCGATGCCGCCGTTCTGCGATGCCGCGATCAGTATGTTGAACGACTCGGCACCGTCGAAACCCAAAGCGCGGAAGTTGGTTCCGTACTCGTTCAGGATCTCGGGGAGCTCGCTCCGCATCTCGACGGACACTTCCTGCATACCGCGGGTCATCAGGTCGAACGCTTCGTCGGCATTCGCTGCGAGTCCGTTGGTCATCAGCAGGCTGGCGGACTGCACAGAGCCGGCGATGTCCTGGTCGAAGATCGTCGCGAAACCGGACGCCTTCGCGGACAGCTCCTCGAGTCGGCCAGCACCCATCGAGTCGAGTGACCCGAACGATCCACCTACCGCGGAAACAGCTTCGGATATGTCGTCTATCGAACTGCCGACGCCGGATGCGTAGAGGTCGCCCGCTACCTGCCCGTAGCGTTTCGCTTCCTCGGCGGTCTCACCGAACGATGCTGCGAGCTTGCTGCCGATCTGGCCCTGCTCCATCGCTTTGCCCATGCCGTCGGCTGCGACACTGACACCCGCCAGACCTGCTGCGAGACCGGCCAGTTTCTTCGTGCCGTCACCGACACCCGAGAACATGGACTTGAAGCCGCCACCAGCCCGCTCAGCCGTGTCAGCGACGTCGTCTGTTGCGGTCGCTGCGCGGCGCTCCGCGTCAGCAAGGTTGTCCGCGGCCTTCGTCGCGTCGCGAGTCGCCGCGAGTTCCTTGCGTCGAGCCGCCTCGAGCTTCTCGTTCGCTGCAGTCAGGCGAGCCGAATCGGTGACACCCTTATCGGTGAGCGCATTCAACTGCGCCTGAGCGACCCGGGTACGACCGGCCGCGTCGGCGACCTTGTCCTGAGACTTCGCCAAAGCCTCGGTCGCCTTGTCGACCTTCATCTGAGCGGCAGCGATACCGCCCGCGATAGCATCGCCAGCGTCCCGCCCGGCCTGCGTACCAGCGGCACGCAACGGCGCACCGATCCGCTTGGCAATGCCGGACGGAACCTTCTGGACTTCCGGTATGACGGAGAGTGTGGCCCAACCGATCGACGCCATCGTCTCCCCCTATTGATTTGTGCGCGCAAGCCTTTCGGCATTACGTGCCTTCGCGCGCTCGAATGCGCCACGCTTACGTTCCGCCTGACCGACGGCCCTGGTCTTGCGTTGCTTCTCGCGAGCCGGATGGTCCTTCGGTGCCTTGCTTTTCTTCGAGTGGACGCGAGCATCGATGAGCCAGATGTCAGCGAGAAGGTTCTCGGTCATCGTGAACGGCATCTGCCCGCCGTTGTCGTCGATCGCCAGCGCCGAATTGTGCGGGAGCCGACGGACCCGAACCCACACCTGACGCAACGTCAGGCGGGGCCGGCCATCGTCGTCGGTACGCCACAAGTCCCGCAGATCCATTCCGTTGTGGAATCGACTGAGATCGGCCTCGACAATGTCGCTTTTGCTGTCGAGCAGGGCGAGGAGGCCTAGGAGTTTCCCGTGCTCTCGAACCCTGCTTCCTTGCTGAACATCTCGATCAGTTCGGTGGCGGCACCGATCGGGGACATCCCGGCAGCCTGCGACCGGAGGCAGAACCACGAGAACCGCTTCTGCCCGAGGAGCCCCTTCACCATCTGCAGCGGGTTCTTCTGGATGACACCGACCTGCCAGTCCCAGGACTCGAGCATCGATCGCTGATCGATGTCGACGTCCTCACCGAAGAGGGTGAGGTTGATCGTCCCGGCCTTCACTTCCTTCTCGGCGGGTGACTGTTTGGGCTTGTGGTCCTGCGGTTTCGGCGCGTTCGCGGGGATCGTAGCCGCGGACTTACGAGGCTTCTTCTTCGTGGCAGCCTTCTTAGCGGGCTTGCGCGCGGGTGCCTCGGTAGCAGCGACCGACTTCGCGAGGACACGGCGAGCTTCCTCGAGCTGCTCCTCAGTCGGATCAGTGTTGGCGAAATCTTCGAAGTCATCAGTTTGGGGCATGTGCAGCTCCTCGGTTCGCACGCCAAATCAACGGCGCGACAGCAGCAACCACCTGTGCAGCGGCTGATTCGGGCAGGCCGGCCTCGATGAGACCGGAGTACGTGTCGGCGACAGGGGTGACGAATCCAGAGGACTCGGCTTCCTGTGCGACTTCTTGCGCGGCGAGATCATCGCGCACAGCGAGGACCTTCGCCATCTTGTTCTGCAACTGCGGCGACAGCGTCTCACCCAGCTCGATGATGCCGAGTTCGATTGCAGCAGATTCACGTTCAGCCATCGACGGGACGCGCTTCATGCGCCGAACGCCATGATCATCGCGAAAATGAGAGTGTGCGGAATGCGGGTCGTGTCCATCGGACTCCTTCGTGCAGAAAGGATTCGTGCAGCGGATGGGGACCGGTCGCCTGGCGGGCTGCACACCACCAGGCGACCGGAGCTATCAGGACGCGGTGACGGTGACCGTGATCGCCTTCGACGCGGTATCCGGCGTCGGGGTGGCGGAGTCCGTGACCGTGAACGTGACCGATCCCGTCGATGCGGCAGTCGGGGTACCCGACAGGACACCAGCCGTCGACAGGGTCAGACCTGCCGGGAGGGTGCCCGTCTTCGACCACACCTTCGCGCCGGTGCCACCGGTCGCGGCCAGCGTCTGCGTGTACGGTGCACCGACGACACCCGGAGGCAGAGCACTCGTGGTGAGCACCAGATCGTCGGCGACAGCACCGGTCGTCGAGTTGTCGACGGAGAAGAACACGTCACGGTCCGCATCGTTCGCGTGGTGGACAGTCATCTCGTACGACTCCTGCTCACCTTCGACCATGCCGCTATGCGACGACAGCTCGAGCAGGGCAGGCTCCGACGAGATCAGGATGCGAGTCGCGATGTCCTCGTCACGGGTGACGTAGCAGGTGTAGAAGTGCAGCGTCTTCGGAGCGCCGACCTTGCCTGCACGCGAACCCGGCAGCACGAACTGCTTCGTGACCGCGTTGTCTTCGAAGGCGGTGAACCCGGTGGTGATGGTTCCCTTCTTCGCCTTGCTGCGGTACCGGGCGTGACCGAATGCGTCGTAGTGCGTGATCTCGAGTTCGGGAGTGATCGGGATACCCGCCGAAGCGTCGAGCAGTCCGACGAAACCGGAGAGCCACTGAGCATCGAGCTCTTCGGCGAGGGTCGCGGGGACGAGAGCTTCGATGTCGTCGACCGCGTTCTTCGCGATCACGTACACCTCGGCTTCGTCCCAGATGTGAGAAGCGGTGGGCTGGACAGTTCCGGCCATGACAAATACACCCCTTTCAAGGGCGAGAAAGCCACCGAGGTGGCGGTTAAAGTGCTGAAGTTCTGACGGTGGTGCGGACCGTGAAAGAGGCGGTCAAGCCTTTGTTCTTCGGGTCCCGGGCATCGAGGAGTGTCGACGGTTCGCGGACGTTCGCGACACCCGGGATTCTGTGCGCGAGAAGGACACCCATCACCCAGCCCGCGACAGCACGGGAACGTGTCCGGCCATTCGACCAGACGGTGACCCGCAGGAGCGGGCTCGACGAGACCGGCCACTGCGACGCGCCGCCGTCGTCGAAGATCCCGATGTGCGGTATCGACTTCGGTGACCACTGGTCATCGGGTAGGCCAAGTGTCACCACGACCGGTTCGATCGCGAGAGACGGCAGCGTCTCGGAGAGGTACTCCTGAACGCGGGCAGCTGAATCACCGGGAGCACGTAACGCTTTCATCGGTTCCTCACCGTCAGACCGACCGCGGCAGCGGCTTTGGTGAGGAGCCCGTCGGAGGCCTGAAGATTCGCCGGCACCGACACTGACGCGGCACGACGATCCGTCGTGTACTCCGACATCTCGGCGTCGTCACCGGCCTGATCTCTCAGTTGAGCGGCAGCATCGTTGACGAGGGCGGCGGCACGCGGTGAACGGAGGACCTCGCCGAGGCCCTTGTAGTTCAACCGGAAGTTTGGACCTTTGCTCATCCGATGCCCCTCTGCGCGGTGATGACCGGACCGGTCAGGTCCGGGTCGTCGCAGAGCCAGTCGTCGGCTTCGCCTTCGATGTCCCAGTCCCGGCCGCGAACACGGACGGTGTCTGTCGCGGTGATCGGTCGCTCGACGGGCCCGGGCGTGTAGATGCGTATCCGGGTGACGGTGCCGGACCGCCCGTACTCCGACGATTCGTCGGAGCCGAGTGGCTCGATGATGCAGCCGTCGATGTCGAACTCGGTGCCGTTCGCTTGGATCGGATTCTGTTGCGCGTCCAGTGTTTCCCCGGGAACGATGCGGACTGTTTCACCATCGCTCACGGAAATCACCGTCCCCGAAATACGCCTGCGGGTCAGCGATGCCGCCGATGCCGAGTTGCTCCTTCATCCACGGCAGCCAGACCAGTGCAGCCTCAGGGTTGACGAGAGTCCCCGACTTCGAGCGAGGCCCGAGGGCCGACGAGAACTGACTCAGGCCTTGATGTTCGCCGAGCCCGATAGCCGAACGAACCACCGCGATCGACACCAACTTCGCGTCGGGATCGTCGTCTGCGATGTCCGGTCTCTTGTTGCGAATCCACCGAGCAGCGGCCTCGAGAAGTTCCTCGGCCCACTTACTTTCAGTTCCTCGGAGGGCGCGCCACTGCGCCGTCAGATCCTGCTTCGATGCGAAAGCGCCCATGACGCGACCCCTCCCGTCCTACTTCTTGTCGAGCTCGTCGACAGCAGCGATGATCGCTTCCTTGTCGAGCCCGTCGACAGCAACTCCACGAGCTGTGCCGTATGCGATCCACACGGGGTCCGGGGCGGTCATCTTCGGCCGGTCCGGAACTTTGCTGGATACCTGAATCGCGGCAGCGCGTGATGCCTCCTGCTCGGCAGCTACCCGATCCGCTTCGACCTGCGCCGCCGCCCGCTCTGCGGAGTCCGCTGATCCGACCTCGGCGGCTTCGTCGTCGAGCGGTGCAATTGCACGAGCCCTCAACAGGCGATCGATGTCGGACTCGGGCGGCTCCACGACATCGCCGCGACGGTGGCGAACACCCTTGAGGTCTCGCCACGAGTTCACCGTGAGCCGGTACTTCGCCCCCATCACTGAATCCCGTTGATCCAGCAGGCGGACTCGGGCTCGTCGACACCGATCATGCGGATCTGAGTGGTGTCGGACCGCCACGTTTCGGTCGAACCACCGTTGGGTCCACCGCCCTCGGGGTAGAGGCCGGTGCTTTCCAGCGGTCGCGGGTCGGCATAGAAGCCGGTCACGCCGCGCTGGCAGACCAGGCCTCGGTCCATCGGCCACAGCGGCGAGTGCAGCACGTTCAGATTCAGCACCTTGTTCGGGAGCTTGCCTGTGTAGCTGATGTTCTGGTCCGCGATGTTGCCGACGTAGATCTTGTTGAAGTCTTCGTCGTCCATGAAGTCGTACAGGAGCGCGCTGTTGAGCACCAGAGTGTCGGGGACGTAGCCCTTCGGCTTCGTCGGGTCTCCATCATGGAGAGCGCTCGCGATGGTCTTCGCGGCTTCCTTGATGTCAGTCCGAATCTTGCTGATGGCGTCCTCCCATGCAGCGGTAGCGGCGATCTCGGGAACCGAAGCGCCGTCGAGTGCCGACCGGAACGCCGCGTCGTTGGCGCGGATGACCGTGTTGGCGGTTCCCGTCACCTGCTTGCGGACCTTGTCGATCTGGTTGAAGTCGCGCATCTCACGTGAGACACGAACTGCCGCAGCGGTCTTGACGCCGCGAGCAACCTCAGGAAGACCTTCCCCCAGGTCGAAGACGGGGATCTCACCGAACTCGGCGACAACCTCGGGGTCACCATCCAGGAACAGCGGGGTCGACCGCTGGAACTGCACGAGCAGCCCACCCGGGTTGCCCGCGTTGCGGAACAGGGTTTCACCGATGATGTTGTCGCGCACCAAATCGATGACACGCTGCGGGATGGCACGGGGATCGCCCATCACCTGGTTGACAGTGACATTCTTACCGTCGTCGATCGAGACGACTGGTGTGTTCGGTGCCATGTGGTCAGCCTCCCAATCGGACGAGAACGGTGTTGTCCACGTCGGTGTTCTTCTCGATCACGCGACCGAGAATCTGAGCGGCAGTCGATTCGACCGCTGCCTTCTTGACGCCAGCGCCGGTACCGACGACCACGAGATCGCCGGGGAGCGCGGAGCCATCGGACTTGACTGGCACGACTGCCGGTGCAGAGGCGACGGTGACCTGATCGGTACCGACGTAGAGCATCCCCGGTGCCGGGGTGGCCTTCGGTGCTGCATCGGTCAGTGCGACACCAAGGGGCTTGCTGGTGTCGGCGGTGGCGGGCACTGCACTGCGCACGCCTGCACCGGGCATCACAACCTGCCCGCCGACGATAGCCGCTTCGGCCGTGTGAGTGATCCGGCCCTTCTCGAATTTGACGGTTATTCCGGGCATCTCAGAAGCCCTCCAATCCCTTGTAGGCGTCGCTGGTTCGGACGTCGGCGTTGGCAGATGCGTTCACGACATCGCCTTGACCGTGACCGATTTCGGTAATCGGTACAGCGCACTCGTCGGGGAGGCCTTCGAGGAACGCCTTCGTTCCCTCGGGGTCCATCGCCATCATGCCGACGTAGTGCTCTCGGCGAGCGGGGACGATCTTGCCCTTGGAGAGTGCGGTGTCGACGACAGCATCGCGGTCGCGCTTCTGCAGCGTCTCGAACGCCTGATCGCCGCGGGCGAGGCGAGCTTCGAGCGATGCGTCGTCGTGCACGCTCATGCCGAGCTTCGCTGCCGCGCTCTTCAGTGCTGCGGGTGTCGCGAACGACGCTGCCGCGGTGGCGGGTACGGGGTCCGGCGCGGTGGCCAGCTCCTCGATCGCCGCGATCAACGCGTCGACGTCGGCGTCCTCTGCAAGCCCGAGGGCCTCGCGGAGGGAGGTTTCCTGCTCGTCGGTCAGTGTCAGTGCCACTGTCGAGCCTCCTTCTTGTGTAGACCCGGTCGGGCTTGGTGCGGCGACGGGGGTTGTGGATGCCCGAGGCGTTGCGCCCGGGCGTGACTCGGTTCGATTCGCGAACCGAAGTAGGGCAGCAGATGCGGCCACAGCGGGCGCGGGCTCTGCCGTAGTGGGGTCAGCGACAGCATTGGCGTCCTCGTAGCGGACGACAACCGGGACGGCCTGGCCGAAGGTGACACCGTCCGTGCCGTCACCGGCCACGGTCACCGGAACCCGGAGACGCTGGCCGGTGTCGTCATCGATGACGATTAGCTGCAGCGGGTCGAGGTGCATCTCTTCGATCCAGATGGACCAGCCGGCTGTGTCGTAGTACGCGCGGCGCACGTCCTCGGTGGTGACGCCGGCCGCGACCGTGGTGGGTCGTGGGTTGGGCATGGTGTTGCCTTTCATGTGGACCGTTACGGGGGTGCCGCCGCTGGTGCCGCTGGCAGCGACGCCGTACAGAGTTGCGACGTCCTGGAGTGATGCGAGAGTTCCGATAGCTGGCGGAGTCTCACCAAGTAGCGCGACCGCAGTGAGCACGAACGGATGCGAATGACCGAGGGCGCATTGGAAGTCCCACGCCCCTTCGATGGACCGGTCCGGGTACGCCGACGCGAGGACCTCTGTCGTCATCCACCCCGGCATTCCCACGTAGTCACCGTTCAGCGCGCGACCCTCGCTGGCCGTAGCCAGGTTGTCGATGTAGCCGACAGCGGGCTGACCGTCGAAGCGCGGGTCGGTGTGACCGAGCTTCAGGATCGGGCGGCGCACAGCAGGACAGTCGAGCGCTGCTACCGCATAGGCGAAGTCATCTGCGGTGAACGTGTGGACACCAGTCGATGCCGACCATGTTCCCGCGTGCATCAACTCCACGTTCGGCTGATGGGAAAGCGGAAGAGCCTGCGGAACTGTAGGAGCCGTCACGCTGCTGGCACCTCCGGTTCCGGTTCAGGCTCGGCCTCACCCGTCTGCAGACCGAACTTCTGCCGGATCGAGACCTTCATCAGGTCGTCGACGTCGAGCAGTCCGGCCTGAACGAGCATGGCGAGCGCGGCCGCTGTCGCATCCTGCCGAGATCCGATCTCGTCGAACACAATTCGCGGGGCCGGTTCGTCCGGCCCGAAATTGATGTCGACAAGGTCTTCGACGATGTGGGCATTCGCGGTGTCGCGGATGCTTTTGGCGATGCTGTTCTCCTGTTGCACGAACGTGTCGTTCAGCACCGACGCGAGGTTGTAACTACCGCCTCGGTCAAGATTCAGGAAATGCGCGAGACCCGCCAGAGCAATCGCCTTGTCGTGGTACGTGATCGCCCATCCGATGTCCGGGAGGTTGCCCGTCACACCCATCAGTTCGAGCGTCTGCCCCTTCGCGAGACCGACACCCGAGTTCATGCCGCTCCGTGACGCCGATGCGATCTTCTGCATCTTCTTCACTTCGTCCTCGTCATCCTCCGAAGCAGCGGTACCAACCGGGAGGCCTATGCCATTGCGTCGCGCTGCAGCGGCCTGGACGCGCATGAACTCGTTCTTCAAATACCAGTGCTTGTACGCCGGACGAAGCATCGACCGTCCGGTCCACACTCCCGGCTCCCGCTTACGTACGTACGCCACGAGCCGACTCACCGGGATCGGCTTCTGCAGCATGTCGTTGACAGTCACCTTCAACGGGTTCTGAATGGCGTTCGCCTGGCGAATCGATTCGAGCCCGCCATCGAGCGCGACATTCACCTCACTGATGGTCTTCTGCGGTCGCGGGGCAAGCTTCCGAATCCGGTACATCTTGTCGTCGTCGAGCCGGTATATCTGCTCGAAGAACGAATGCCCGTACGGCAACATCAGCAGCACATCCTGCAGATGCTCCGACCAGGAGAACCGGCCCTTCGACCGCGCCGTCACCGATGTCTCGACGCCGTCGATGGGCAACCCCAGATTGTCGGCGACGAACTGAGTCACCTCGGGGCTTGCACCGTTCTTCTCAACACGCCACGCCGTCGAAATGATCGGCAGCCAGATCGCCTCGAGCACCGAAGACACCCGAGGGTCATCGGCCATCATCTGCGAGAAGACGTGAACCGACGCCGGCCATTGCAGGTCCGGGACCTTCTCGTCTTCGTCCCAGTTCTGGAAGTCCTTGCCGCGTCCATTGACGTACCCAGCCTCTGTAACTGACGGTGTCACAACAGAATCTGCCATCGTTCACCTCCCTCAGAATGCGGCTTCGAGTGCATCG
Organism: Rhodococcus sp. MALMAid1271; assembly: GCF_049195265.1. NCBI lineage: Bacteria > Bacillati > Actinomycetota > Actinomycetes > Mycobacteriales > Nocardiaceae > Rhodococcus > Rhodococcus sp. MALMAid1271. The sequence goes on from NZ_JBMIRQ010000067.1 coordinate 216,296, forward strand.
AAGTCTTCGAGTACGTCGAAGTCGTTGGCGTTTCTTTCGACGAGTTCCTCTACGGCGGGGCTCGCTACCGGTGTGCTCTTCTGCCGGGACCCGTACGTGATGAGTCCCCAGCGTGCGAGCGTCGCGGCGACGAGCGGAGCGATGACCGCGTCGGCTTGCTTGTCCCACGCCCAGTCGCCTTTCGGCAGTGTGCGTTTCACGGCACCCTCAACTGCGTCTGTCAGGGCGGGCTGATTGGTGTGCGACATGATCGGCGTCTCGACGGTGTCGTCGTAGAAGCCACCGCACGCGGTGACCATCTGCTGCGCCGACGTCTTGACCAGCTCGATCTCTTCCTCGAGCAGCTGCGGTTCGATGATCGCCGCTGACGACCGGGAGTCCGTCACCAGTACGCACGGGTCCCACAGCGCAATCAGATCGACGAGCAGATCGACGATCTCGGTATGCGAGCCTGATTGGAAGTAGCCGACCTCCACGTGAATTCGGCCATCCATCGTTCGCTGCGCAGCAGAGATCGCCCACCACTTGTGGTCGATCGAACGATCCAGCCCGAGTGCGATGGGCCCAGTCAAGCCAGGAGATTTGTCGACCATCGACAACCACTTCTCCTCCGAAATGACCGAGAACGAATCGAACTCGACAACCTCGACCGGCCAATCACCACGACCCAGCATGTCGACGTCGAAGCTCTTCCGGCCGCGAGCGGTACTCATACCGCGCATCAGCTTTCGGATTTTCTTCGCCGTCTGGATCACGCCGTACGACGGGTTCGCGTACTTCCAGGTCTCCTCGTCTTCACGGTCCATTTCCTCGGGGGCCATGAATTCTGCGAAGTACATTTCGAGCTCTTCGGCGAGTCCCCGCTCACGGATCGCGGCCAGCACATTGCCGTTCGCGTCCTTGTCCTCGTCGACCGGCGACGACGCGTAGATCGTCTGCGGATCTAACGCAGCGAGCTGCGTCGGACCGAGAGCCGTCATCTCACCCTCAGTGAGGTTGTACGCCTCGTCGTAGATGACCAGGTCGAGCTTCGTCAGGCCCTTGCCGGAATCCTGAGAACGAGTAGTGAAGACGACCTTGTTGCCGTTCTTCATCTCGATCACACCGCGGCCCTGCGAGCACGTCGTGTTCGCGATTCGGCCGGCCAACGATGGCCGCTTCGAGATCAGCGCGTACGTCCGCTTGTAGATGTCCTCGGCCGTCGTCCAGCGCTGCGCCGTGAAGATGATCGTCTCTCCGAGGACCAGCAGCCCGTAGAGAATCCGAAGCGTCAGAATCAGTGACTTGCCGTTCTGGCGCGGGCACAAGATGCAGCAGTCCGGGTGCGTCCAAGTCCCGTCCGGGTTCTTCGCGAGAATCGCATCCAGCGAATCGGCCTGCCACGGGAACGGGCGCGACCCGATGCGGACCGACAGCTCGATCGCCTTCTCGCCGTGCTCCGACGAACCCGGCTGCCGCGACAAGAAGTGCGGCTCCTGCCGACCGGTCAGCTTCGGGAAATGCTCATGTACCGGTGAGTCCAGCGAGGTCGTCGGACTGCTCATCTGGACCCCCACCGTCACCCTTCTGGCGCTGGATCTCAGCGAGCAACTGCCGCAGAACCGACGCAAGCTGGCGGGCCTCCGCTGCGGCCGAGTTGATCTTCAGCTCGTAATCCTCGGTACGGAGATCGTGAACCAACACCGCCCACGTCTCGATTTCACCGCGCAACAACTGGTCCAGTTTGTCGAGCCGGTCCTTCGTCCGAGCAGCCTCCACAATCAGAGTCGTCAGCGAATACGGGTCAGTCTCCGCGGCCAGATCGTCGTACAACCGACGGCCAGCCGCATCCAGATTGAGCACATCTTCGGAAGGCATGAATCCCCACTTCGTGAGGCCTTTTGGACCCTGTCAAAAAATTTCCTGGCTACCGAGGCAGTCAGGAGCCCTACCCGGGGGGCCTTAGGAATATCGAGGGGGTGGGGTAGGTGGTCAGGGCTGGCGTTTACTGGGCTTGTGGTGTCTGCTGAGGAGTCGTGTGAGCTTCCCCCTCAGTCTGATCAGCGTCGGCAGTCGCAGACTGCGGTACTCGCCCATCAGCATCCTTCCCATCGGCCTTCACGGATGAAGCCATGCAACCCGCAGTCGCCGCACATGATGGAGGGCGACACGGTGAGTGGGTTGCGAGTGAGGACGTGGTGTCCGTTCGGCTTGAACTCGAGCTGCAATGCGGGAGCGACGATTAAGGTGCGACCGTCACGTGGCCGAGTGCACTCATGCCTGATGCGGATGCGGCCATCGGGGTAGTGCACCGACTCGATGCCTGAGCCATGCTGTTCGAGTGACGTCCACCCCGGCTCAGTGAGGTCAGGGTATTCACCGAGGCTCATGCTTTCGCGTCTTCGACGGCTTGGCGAACGAGGCAGTCCTTCGCCTCGATCAGCTTGCGGAGACCGACCAACAGTTCAGGCCCCGGGAACAGGGTGCCTGCCATCGCGTGAGCCAGCTCGGAGTGAGGGCGTGACACCTCAGCTAGATGCGGTGGCAGATGGCTGTACTCGAACTGGTTGAGCAGATGCTGCACATCATCGCCGTAGAAGGGTGCCTCGGTCGGATGGTCCAGCGCGTGTCTCGGTGTCGTCATGCGGGTCTCCTTCGATCACGGCCACGGCATAGCGCGGAAGCCGAGGGCCTTCTCGGATGGGGTGAGAGCTTCGAGGGGTAGCCCAGTCAGAGCCGGTCTCGTGTCGTCCTTGCTGCCATCACCGCGGCGCTTATTGCAGATGCTGTGCAACAGGCGGTCAGCCTTCGAGGTGACGCCAGCTGAGGCAGCGAACGCACGGGACAGTGAATGGTCAGCCGCGAGGACGTCGCCATCCCAGTTCGATCGACTGTCCCGGAACATCGGCAATGCACACCAGTAGCAGGGTGTGCCGTCGATATGCTGCCGCAGTAGGCGTTCACGCTGCTTCTGGTGGGACCAGCCGAGACCGCGTTGGGTGGTGGTCTTCGTGGCTGCCATCAGAAGCGGGTGTCGTGCGGGACCCTCGCAAGCAGGTCATCGAGCAGGTTCCGATGCTCGCATTCCTCCACGATGTTGCGGCGCTCCCGTGCGCCACGGACCAACAGCAGTTCGTGTTCGATCTGATCGGTCAACGACTGCATCGCAGAACCTCGCTTTACCCGTCGGTGGAAGCCCTCATTGCTATGCCCGAGACTCTGTTCATGCAGTAACCGGGGGTCCTTTGAGCCACTTGGTTACACTATTAATGATATTCTCCTAGGCATGAAAACTGATACCTTGAACGAGTTCATTGGCGGCAAAGTGAAAGACGTCCGGGTCATGCGAGGCATGACTCAAGCCCAACTTGCCGAACGGCTAGGCGACGGTTGGCATCAACAGACGATTCTCCGAATAGAGTCCGGCTCTCGGCCACTGCGTGTCAGCGAACTCATGTCGTTCGCCGAGCAACTGAGAGTTGAGCCGCGGGCACTCTATGACGGAAGCTTCGTTGAAATAGCGGTCAGTACCGCGACTGAAAGACGGGTTGAGGAGCTTGAGTCGACACTGAGAAAGATTCAACGACTTGCAACCAACCCGTAGCTTTCATGCTGGTCAGTGAGCCGGTCTACTCATCACCCATCGGACGATCGCAGCCACCAACTCGGCCCACAGTTCGCCGATCACGACAGTTCCAAGGCGCGTATGGCGGCAGCGTCATGCTTGCCGCAGAAGTACGAGATGCCCACATGCGGCAACAGCTTGTGTGCGTACACATCGAGGACGCACCATGGCGACCACCATCCGCAGCAGAACCACCACGGCGGTCGCATCAGAACAGGGACAGCAGCGGGAGGATGATGCCGACGATCCCGATGATCGCCTTGCCGACAGCCAGATACGTCTCGAACGAGATACCGAACAGCATGACTGGCTCCCCTATGTTGTTGTGGCAGAAGAAGACCTCGACACCACGCAGCTGACGCCTCACCGCGAAGACAATGGACTGGGTCATGAGCGCGCTTACCCCAATGCGGAAGGGCTTGACGCAGTGTCGAGTTGCGGAAGGTTGAGGACTCGAACCCCTGACAGTTACGTCCAATTCGCTTAGCAAGCGATCCCGGAACCCTGTCCGGTTAACCTTCCCTGCTGCGGAGAGCGGAGGGATCGAACCCCTGGCTGTTACACCCGAGCCGCTTTCGAGGCGGTCCCGCGAACCGATCGCGGTTCACTCTCCATGATCCCGCTACCGATTGGGGCGGCGCGGGGATTCAGTTGTCATCGTCGCCTCACGGTTGAAACCGCCTCGGGCGCAACGTCCCACGCAACGACAACAGCACCCGTGCCATAGAGACAAGGGTGCTGCTGGCAATCAGTGTGACATAGTTCCTTCGGCTAAGCAACCTTTCCGATGCCGTGTCGCAGCAGCTACCCGAGACACCTCATCGAAATCCACGAGATGCCCGAACGGTGGCTTCGTCACGACCGGTTTCAGCAAGCCCCGTTCGATCCATTTCCGCAGTGCCGCAGGTGTACGACCCACCTTCTCGGCGGCATCAGCGATCGTCAGCAACGTCGGACTGTCCACATCCAGGTAGTCCCTCACAGCTGCGCCTGGTCATCTTCGATGAGCGCGGCAATCTCGTCGAGTTCCACCAGACCGTGCCAGGCGTCCCAGCCGACGTGGATCTGTTTGCCCGTTCCAACCGATGGACTGTGCGTATGACCGTGCAGCACATACTCCCCGAGGTCGGGTAGTCGATACTGGACACCGCGGTCCTGCGGACTGTGATCGCCCCGATACGGGAAGTGGGACGACATCACCGGCTGTCCAGCGATCCGACGACGGGCGAACAACTGCACTGACGTGAACGTCTCAAGGAATGCGCGCTGACGATTGTGACTGTTGCGGTTCGCCATTGGATGGCACGAGTCGTGATTGCCCGCGATGAGATGCAGTTCGATCCCGTGTGCTGGTGCAGCGATCGCCCCGAGCCCGAACAGGGCTGCCGCTTCCGCAGCGCTCCCACCGACCGTCATATCTCCGAGAATCCACAGTTGGTCCCCACGCTTCAAGGTGGATTCGAGACTGTCGTAGATCGCCACATCATGCGCATCCGGGTCATCGAATCCGCGTTCCTGCGCGACCTTCTGATGCCCGAGGTGCAGATCGGACGTGAACCAGACTGTCATGCGATCCCCTGACTATTCGGTTGGCCACGGCGCTTCCGGGGCCGGCGAGACTTATTGGCGTCATAGGCCCAGAACGGAACCTTCGACGACGGTTTAGGCACCGAGGCCAGTGACTTTGCGGCGGGCTCAGCTGCGTCGTGCCCACCGTCTTGCAGGAGCTTGACCTCATCGAAAAGCAGCTTCATCAGATCGAATCCGTAAGCAGGACCATAGCCCCGAGGGGGAATCAGAATCTGCAATTCACCGGGGCCGAAAGCTTTCCGCGCTAATTCCTGTTGCCACGGCGGCAGGCCCGCGATCAGATGGTCCAGCATATCGACGTCGATCGCCTTCCTGTTCGGTAGTTCCAGGCGGGCGGGGAACACGGGCGGCAGCAACGGATTGGCCCACGTCTCCATAGCCTTCATTTCCTCGAGACCCTCGCTCATGATCCGTCACCCCTGCCTGTGTTCCGACCCGATCGCACTCTGCGCTTAACCTTCTCCATCGCCCGGTCCCATTCCTTCCGACACAGCGCTACCTGCTCGTCAAGCAGTTCCTGCATCACGCCACACGCGACACGGATCTGATCGTCGGACATCCCAGCAGCCCGCAGTCTTTCGGTGCGCTCAGCGGCAATTCGCTCCTCTTCGGCACGTCTCGCATCCCGCTTCTCGGCGATGTCCTGCATCAGCCGTGTCAGATCGTCGTTGCTGGTCGTCACGCTCCCTCACCTCTCCCTGCTGTTGCGTAGGCCTGCCTTACGCTGGCCCCCACGGATTGCCAAGCGCGGAGCTCTGATTCGAGTGCTTTCGCCTGCCGGTCCGCGAACCGGTACGCCGCATCGGCGACATCGCGGGCTTGGCGTTCCGTCTCGGTCGCGACCTCGCAGACGTATTTCTTGGCGTTTGCGGCTCCGTCGTCGGCGACCCATGCACGCGCGAAAGCCAACTCGTACGCATGATCGGCCTCGAGGAACTCCTTGTACCGCGAATTGCAGATCCGCACACCCTTCGCGATACGGTTCGCGCAATCCCGGATTGCCTGCTCGATGGACACCGGGTTGTAAATCTCGGCGGGTTCACCCATCGGGACGATCTCGCCGTCGATGGGTGCCAGCTCGTCAGACTCCATTCGCCCAGTCCCCCTTGTTCTTACCCTGCGGATACCAGGCAGGTGGGCGGGGTGCGGCAGGTCTGGTGATGGCCGGTTTCGGGACCGGGAGCCGCAATGCAGCAGAACGCGCCTTATCCGCCTCCACCATCAGTCGGTTCTCCTCCGACCGCAGTTCCGCGAGCCGTGCCCGCTCCCCCCGCGACAAGCCCCGCTTCTGATCCCGAGCCCGACCCTTGATCCGCCACACCTCCGACTGAATCTCAGCCTCACGATCACTCATACCCGCTCCAATGCTCGACGCTCAGGACTGCCCACCGGATACGTACGGGCACGATCCGACGCACCCGAGAGCCGGTCATACACCCACGAGCTAGCCGCGGCGACCAGGATGCATGCAGCGATGACATGGGGGACGATCACCAACGCGCACACGATCATCGGGCCGGTCATGGGATCACCTCACCGACAGCGGTCCGATGCCACCGCTCGTGGTGATCACGGAACTCTTCGACCACCATCGCTACGCATCGAGGACACATCCACAGCGCGAACGGCGGCAACTTCTCCCCACTGTCACTGACGCCGCCGTGAATCTTCAGGCTCGTGCCCCACGGCAATTCGAGCGCGCTCATGCCTTCTCCCCCTCAGCGGCAGCAACGTGTTCATCATGGTTTCGCTTCTGGGTATCGACGTCGACATGGATACCGGCCAAATGCCAGCCGCATTCCCTGCATACGACCCCCCGCATTTCTGTGTCCGGCTCGATCTCGAGATGCTTGCCGGAAGTGGGCGCGATGCTGTAGCCGGCGTCCGTCAGCTTCGACACCACATGCGCGATGTGATGTCGAGCCGTTGCCGGATCCCATCGACGCTGATTGAGCCAGTTCGTCTCGTCGTTGCGTAGTGCGTCGAGTAGTGCCATTGCCGCGACGTCGATGTGTGTGGGGTTCGGTGTGCTCACAACACCACCCCCGACTCCCCCGCTTGATCCTCGGCGATGCAGCGATGGCACACGCCGTCGTTGAGCGCGTAGAAGCGGTACCGGTGATCGCACGTCTCGCAGGCGACGATCTCTTGCGCAGCCGATTCGGTGGCGTGCATTCCGGTGTGCCCAGCGTTCAAGGCACACTCTCGGCTTTCGGTGCAGATGCTCATTCCGTCTCCTGCGGGTCGAGGGCAGCGCGGAGGCCACGTAGGCAGAGGTTGAATGCAGACGTCATGTCCTCGCCCAATGGTTCTCGCGAGAGACCTTCGATGGCTTCGACTTCGGCCCGTACTCGTGCGATGGTGTTGTCCCGTTCCCGCAGCGCAGCCAAGCCGACCAGGCGAGCACGCAGAGCCACCGAAAGTAGGTGCTCAGCATGAGCGGTTGGAATGTCGACGGGCTCCGCATCCCGGCAGGGGCAATCCTCAGGGCAGACGTGCTGCTGCCACTCGTCGTAAAGAACCCCGCACGAGCAGCCTTCCCAAGTCTCTTGCGGCTCGTGGACACCGTCCCCCGCAGTACCGGACTGGAAGATGTGTTCAGCCCTGATCTCACGCAACGATGCCGACGCTCGGGCTTCGATCGCCGCCAACTCCACGGGCGTCACGACAGTTCCTCGGTGGAGTGTTCGGGGCAGCTTGGGTTGTACTGGCCGGGCTCGATGTGACCGCCGTAGCTATAGAGAGGTCCACAGGTGCACGTCGCACTTCCGCGCTGGAAACCCTCGGCGTCGATGTCACTCATGGTCGGCGTCCTTCTCGGCTGGTTCTGCGACGGTTGTGCGGCACTCGCGGTAGGCGGCGAACATGTCGTAACTACCGATTGGATATTGATCACCGTGAGGTCCGCCGCCGTGCATCCATTCCGGGCCGAGCGCGTAGTTGACGCGGCTGATCGGACGGCCGCATTTCTTGCAGGTGGTCATGCTTGGCCTTCCGCAGCGCGAGCAGCGATCCAGGGCGTCCGGTAGTGCTTGCCGAGGAAGATCTCGGGATCATCGGCACTCAACCGCTCGACGTCATCCTCAGCACCCTTGCGCCATGCCGTGGTGCTGTTCAGTGGGTGAACGCCATGTTCGTTCTGCCAACACGGCGCGTACTCGACTGACGTTGTGGGCACGATGGCGATGTCGGGGAGGGCAGCAACCACAGACGCCAACTCCAACGCGAGCCTGTCGATCGTGTGGTAGTTGTCGGCGTCATCGTCCTCACGCAGCTTGTCTGCGAGTGCGGCCGCGATACGGGCCACCACCGCGCTCATCGAATCCACTCCGAATCTTCGCCATGCAGGCGCTCAATTGCAGCGAAACACCGTGCCGTCGCGATGGCATCGTGCAGAGCCGAGTGCGGTCCGTCATTGTGTACACCGAGGAGCTCGCAGCATCGGTCGAGGCCCGGCAACTCGGTCGGCGAGAGTTTCAGAGCTCCTGCGGTGTAGTTGGCGATATCCGCGAGCCTGTGATGCCACACCGTTGGGTCGATCTCGCGGGCAACGAGATCCGAATCGAACCGAGGGTTCGAGCCCCCGAATGTGTTGCCGGTGAGCATCCCACGGAGGATGTCCCACCACTCTTCGGTGTCTGCAGGCGACAGCATCTCCTCGTAGAGACCTCGGTCGTGGTAGCCGTTGATCTGCATTGCGACGGGGTCGACGTGCACAAGGTCGTCGTCGTGGACGAACGGCACGAAGCGCACACTCGCACCTGTGGCCGTGTTGACCGCAGCTACTTCGAGGATTGCGCAGGTCTTGGTGTTCAGGGATGTGGTCTCGATATCGACGATGACCAGCTGTCGAGTGCTCATAAGTGTGCCTTCTCTTCGAGTTTGCGGCCCGACAGGACATCCCAGCGGGCAGGGAGTACGACGTAACCGCAGTCCTGTGCCTGACACTGGACGAGAAGCGGAGGCGCGTACTGCAGGACCTTGATCGTCGCGACGACGGGGGTGCCGTCCGCGTAGAACCGTGGCTCGACGATCACCTGCGAAGTGCGGGTGACGATGGTCCCGTCCTCCGGGTCAACAGTTCGCTCGTACACGTTCACGTGATCGACCAACGGCACCGTCTGACCGTCCACCAGCAGCGGCTGAGTCACATACTTCGGCTCGAACGCCGGCGCATACACCACCAGGGTGCAACGTTCACACACATCGCAGCGGATACCCTGCACCGTCCGAGGGCGCTCCTCGTACGGCCACCGAGCGAGTGCTGTCGAACGCTGAGACGCCAACTCCGACATGAAATCACCCACCCAATCGCAGCCCGCGATCGTCTCGATCCGATCCAACAACCACCGAGTACACGTATCCACCACCGTCAGATCCTCGGCACGGACACCCTGCACCCGACGCTCACCATCCGTCGTATGACGCGACGCCAACACCTGCCACGTCCGCGACATATCCGGGCCAGTATTGTGCATCGCCTCCGCAGCATGAGACACCCACGAACACAGCAGTGCGACAGTCTCATCCGCCGAATCGACAGCAGCAGCGGAGATCGGGAGCTTCGACCCTGCCTTCACCGATGCCGTCCTCTCACCGTCACCCTTCGCGGGCTCGAGCTGTTCACGCATCCACGCAACAGATTTCGGTGTCGATGCGATGATCTCCCGCAGCCGAGACAAATGACCTTTGCAAAGTAAATAACCCTCTGCCGCAGCACTTCTCGGCTCTAAGTGGTTCCACTCCACGGTACCACTCTCGTGCACATATCGGTGTGGCAGAACGCATTTCGTTTCAGTCACGATGCCTCCGTATGTCGAATCACCGCATCAGGGCCAGTGCCCCAGTAATTCAGGCCGTAGCCCTTCAACGTCCCAGCGGGGGCGTAGCGACGGACCATGCCCACTAGCCACTCCTCACCGATCGGATTGCCGGTATGGACGTAGACGGACTCGGGCCAGTAGTCGTTCTCGCACATCCACAGAACAACCGGGCGGGTTGTGTCGTCGCCACCCAGATCGTGATCGAACGACACCGCCTCGAGCGCTGCGAGCTTGTAGCCCTGCTCGTCTATCATGGCGATGGCCTCGGCTGATGTGAGTGCGAGTTCCCATCCCTCGGGGGCTGGCCGTTCGTCGTCGATGAACAGCTTCATCGGAGACCCGCGATCAGCTCGGCCAGGCGCGCCGTGTACGTGACGTTCCTACCGACCATGTTCTCCACCGAATACCGGATATGCCGTTGCCGATTCAAGTAGTTCTGCGCCCAATAAATCGCACCCGACCACGACTGCCAATTCTTCGCCGACCACCACTTCTGCCACTGATTCACGCGCGCCCGATCAGCGAGTTCCTGCATCCAGCGGCCCTGATCGGGGCCCCAGAACTCGGTGAAGTCAGCGAACGTCCGCAACGGATTCCCGATCGGCAACTCCGAGATCGGGTCACCCGGGGCACTGAACTGCCACACCGGGAACTTCGATGTCCCGATCCACCGGTCACCGGTGATGCCGTAGCCGCCGCGGTCGTCGCCGACGATCTGCGAGCCATGCCGGGCCGGGTCCGCGATCAAACCGACAGCCGCCACGATCAAGTGCGGGTGCTTCCCGTCTGCGATCTCCGCAGCCACATCCCCGACGAGCTTCGCGCCCGCCGAGAACCCACACAACACAACCGGATTCGGGTCAGCGTCGATCATCGCCAACAAGGCTTGCCGGCCCTGCTCCTGCGACACCCCGAACGCCTCGTTCCCACCGACCCGCCCATACGCTGCCGAGTAGTCGAGCTCCCGGATACGGAACCGGTCAGCGGGCAGACGCTTCACCGTGTCCGTCAGCATGTTCTGCCCGATCTTCTCGCCGATACCACGGGCAGTGATGACGGTGATTCCCGGCTGTCGTGCGGTCATGCGAGCACCTCCGTGATGTGAATCTCCATGCGGGGCAACTTGCGATCGATCTCGATGTCGTTCCCGCCGTCCAGGACGTATTCGCGGGAATCGTCGACGATGACACCGCAGTTCTTCATGGCGTCGAGGACGTCTTTCCGGTATGCGCCGAGACCGTCACGGTCCCGCTTTCGGCCGTCCGGTGCCCACTGCACGATCCGCACGGAGATGCACCCGAAATTCGGTGTGGCCGCCCGCTTCACGCCAGCCGTCTGCAAAGCTTTCAGCACCTGCCAATGGATGCGGTTCTTCGCCTCCGACTTGACTGCCCAATGCGAATTTCTCCACTCGTTCATGGTGAGCGGGGGGCGTCCTGGATGCTTCGGATCGACGATGGTCAGCACCACGGTCTTCTGTTCGGTCGTAGTCATCGGGCCAACCGCCCTTCGATGATCGAAATGGTGTGGACGTACGACTCGTCACGCTGTCCGACCGAGCGACTCGTCACCGAGACGATCGTGTTGCGGTCCCAGCCGGCGGTCTGGTTCAAGACCTCGTCGAGATCAGCGAGAGTGATGGCATTGGGCGCTTCGAGTTTCAGCTCGGTCGTGACCTTGGCGAGCCGCTGTGCGCGCTTTGCCTTCGACATCCGGTCCATCTGCTCGGTTTCCATGTTCTGCTGCAGCGGTTGCTGATTCCAGACGGTCATTTCTTTGCCTGCTCTCGTTCGAAGTCGGTAAGAGGCGCGACCCGTTTCGAGTCGGCCAGTGACGCGATAAGCGCCTTCACATTTCGAGGTGCCCCGTTCAACTCCCGAGGCCCAATCTGAATCGACGGCTCCAACCCGAGCCGGGCATCATTGCGGAGAGCACGTGCATCGCGTTCCGCTTCCGACTCCTGATCGCCGCGCGCCTGCCGGATCTTCCGGCCGATCCTCGTGACATCAGCCGGCAGGATTCGGCGGGTCTCGTCGGCGTAGTGCTCACGGACCGCCTCGAGCATCACGTCGATCGGGAGGTTGTACTTCGACAGGGTCGCCGCCCACGTCGTAGCGATCGCTGCATCGGGCTTCGGCATGGTGGCATCGATTGCGCCCGCCTCAGCGAGCACACGAGCTGCTGTCGGTCCATCAGTCATGGTCATGCCCCGATCTGTGTTTGATTTGTCTCAGACGCCATCTGAGCGGCGATAGCTCCCCAGCCCGCGACCTTCTCCGACGCCGACATCGGACCCGTCTTGCGTGCGGCCAGCTCCTCGTTCGCCTTCAACCGCAGCTGGTCGTACTTCTCACGGAACTTCGGCATCGACAAAATGTTCGACTTCCAGAACGAATCCGCCGTAGCCCAATCGATCAACCGCAACGCCCGGTCGAGGTCGCGGCCATCCTTGTCGAGCAACAACCGAGCCTCGGTCCGCCACTTCGCAGTGATCGATCCCTTCGCGCCGTTCTCGGCCATGCGATCCCGGAGACGCTCACACAATTGCTCGACATCTGCTCTCGGCGGCTCTGCCGACGAAAGATCTTTTGTCTCTTGTATTTCTGGTTTGGTTTGGTTTGGTTTGGGAACCCGTGATTCACGGTCGGTGTCACGGCGTGACACCTCTGCGACTCCCCCGCGAGTCATGGCGTTTTTCGTTTCAGACTCACGCCGAACCTTGGCGCGCTCCCGTGCCTGACGTTGCCTTTCACGATCCGACGCACGCTTCTCCATCACCTGCTCCCGAGAGAACTGATGATCCGCCCAATCGTGATACCCCCACCCGGTACCCGTCTCATCCCACAACGCCGCGTCGACAAGTTCATCGGTGAGTTCCGGGCGACCCCCGAACGCCGTGACAACCGCAGACGGGACCATCCCATCCGTCACGTTCTGGGCGCACCACGTACCGCACCGAACCCACAACCAACCCGCCTCAGGAGACAGCGACATGATCTTCGGGTGCATCGCGAAGGCATCGTCGATACGGAAATACGGCATCTAATCTGCCTCCTCTGGTAGATCCTCGTAGCGGCCGTCGGCGGTCAGGAGAACGAACCGGCCGTGCATCTTGACGGCGTGATCCGCAGGGTCCTCGTAGGACTTGACCGCCCAACCGGCACGATGCGCCGCCTTCGGATGGGCCGTGATCCAGCCGTGGCAGTGGCGGACACCATCACCGCACGTATGCAGCAGGTTGACCACATCCCATGTGCCGCCCTGAGACCGGTTCTTTCGGTGGTGCACAGACTGGCCGACACCGATGCAATACCCGGGCACACCGACCTCGCAGAGGCCCTGCGATCGGTTGTAGACGGCAACACGCGCCGTCCGCTCGTTCACGACGAATTCCGCGGGCGTAGATCCGGCAGGCCAAGCTCTCGCCTTCGCATACGTGCGCGCTTGTCCATGTACTTCAGGGCGCACCCCAACTCGGCAGCACCTTCACTGACCGTCAATTCGCGCCGAACGATCCTTTCGACAATTGCGTCTCTCAAGACCGGGTCATACTTGACCTTCCCGTCAGGCAATCCGCGATAGGCGTTGGTGCGTCGAATGCCGCTCCGTTTGACCTGGGCCGTATGGCAGATAGAGCACCTCCTGTTACCTGCTCCGACCATTCCCTTTTCGTACGGGTGACCGTTGGGGCAATGGGTGCGGGTCGCGACGCCGCGCAGGTAGTTTTCGGCACCAGAGACCAGCTCGAAGTGATTGACGTTGACGCACATGCGAACTCGACACAGATGGTCCACAGTCAGACCGTCGGGAATCTTCCCGTTCACGCGCTCCCATGCGTAGCGGTGCGCGTACTGACCCTTCCGATCGAACAGGCGGTAGGAGAACTGACCGTAGCCATTTCCGTTGTCGGCACCGAGATACATCAGGCAGGGTCCGAGTTCGGGCCGATATTCCGGCCGTTCGCCCCATTCGGTCGCGCGCTTGAACCGGACTTCCGGGTCACGGACTCCGTGATTCCCGACCGTCCGAACGTCATTCGTGAACTCGCCGGCCATTAGGCCACGTCCGCGAGGAGCGTCGAATACGCGGCTGCGGCCTGCTGCGGACACACGCCGTTACCTATGGCCTTGAGCTGATGAGCGCGCGAGATAGGCACGCCCGTGACGTGTTTATGCGGGAGACCCATCATCCATTCGGCGAACGCAGCATTCAGCCGAGGACGCCCATTCGAGTTCAACTCGGTCGGGGCAGGCGCTGGCCGCGTCAGTCGCTCCCAACGTCGAACAGCGGGAGCGTAGCTGCCCCACTCAACACCGACACCGCGTCCAGTAGCGTCGTTCCCGAATGGTGCTTCGAATCCGGGTTGCTCCGATTCGCCGTCTTGTTCCTGGTGTCCTTTGAGTCCGTCGCGACGGGCGTCGGAAAGTGAACGGACACTGCAGAGATCGGCGGGCTTTTGCGGTTCGCCTGTGCCGGGTTGTCCCGCTGCTTGTCGGCGTCCGACGCCGTCACAGTCGGGAAGTAGTGACTCACTGCGACTAGATCCGGCGACCGCCTGGCGATCTCCGATGCGCACTCTCCCCGCGCCGTAGCCTTCGGGGTAGGAAGTATCCGGACCGTTCCCGGCAGAGTCGATTGATGACCCTTCGAGTTGAACGGCCCCCCTGTCCCGTCCGCTGCGTTCGGCGTCGGCAACGCCTTCAGCTCCTTCGTGAGATTCCGAGCGTGCCCATTCCCCGTGTCGGGCTGCGTCACCGGGGTCGGTAACAAGGATGAAGACACGCTCGCGGTGATGCGGTGCACCGATGTCGGAAGCACGAATGCTCGTCCACCGAACATGCATCCCGTCTTCGGCCAAGTCTCCGAGAACTCGGTCGAACCCCAGAGACCGGTGCCCGGCCACGTTTTCCAGGAGTGTGAATCGTGGTCGTAAATGGCGAATTGCTTCTCGGACGAAGGGCCAGAGGTGTCGTTCATCGTCGGTACCTTTGCGTTGGCCGGCCGCACTGAACGGCTGGCACGGATATCCACCGGTCAGGATGTCGACGGGTTCGATTGCGGACCAGTCGACTTCGGTGACATCGCGGTGGTTCGGGACTGTCGGCCAGTGGTGGGCGAGGATCTTCGATGGTGCGTCGTCGTACTCGCAGAACCAGGCGCGTTCGTTGCCGGGGAACAGTTGGTCGACTGCGAGGCCGAGGCCGTCGTAGCCGCTGAACAGTGACCCGGTCAGCATGTTGCCACCTGCCTTGCTCGCTGCGAATAGCGCTGCACTGTGCGAGGTTCCACACCGATACGCTCAGCGATCGCCGACTCAGGCATGCCTCGGCGACGAAGCAACTCAAACGCCGCCCACCGCTCCGACCGAGTAGCCGGCACCGACTTGCCGTCGACCAACCGATCGACCACGACAGGGTCCGGCTCGCCCGAATCGGTGCGCGTGGTCGGCACCTCGAATGGGTCGTCGATGTCGTCCCACTGCATCGGATGGATGAACCCACGCCGCGCGGCGAACGCCCGGGCCTTCGCGTTGCCGCCGTTGATGCCGAACCCGTCGTACACCTCAGCGACCTGCATGTGCGTCTCCCACGTCACGAACCGCTGACGCAGTATCTTCAGCGTCCACGACGTGTCCACGCCGAGAGCGGCGGAGATCTCCACTGTCGGGTACCCGAGGGCGAAGAGGCCGCCGAGGCGTCGATGCGTGCCGACCGACAACACCAGAGCCTGATGCTTACTCGGTCGGCCGTCGACAGACAGGATCGCGTCGGCAATGACCTTGCGGGTTTCCTTCTGCTGCCCCGACATGATGCGGACGACTGCCATAGGTGAGACACCTGCCGCGCGGACGATCATGCTGCGCGTCATCCCGACACCGAGGAGGCGACCGACATGCTCAACGATCGGGCCCGACGGAACCATCTGCGATCGATCGGTGACCGGTATCCGAGTCAGCGGCCGACCGATGTACGGCGTCCTCATTTCGACTTGCTCCGATAGTGAGTGAGGAGACGCAGGACCGCGCCTGTGTCCTCGGTGGTTTTCAGTGAGGCACCGTCGTTGTCGCGGGCGAACTTCTCGACCGCGTCCTGATCGGGGATGCCGAGGAACTTCAGCTGCTCCCGCAGAGCGACACGTGCTTTGTCCGTCGCGGTCGGTTCCGGCTTCGCCGGTTCCTGTTCGGCCGCACGCGGCTGCTCAGCAGCAGCACTCGAATCCGGTGCCGACATATCCAACGCCCGGAAGAAGTCCAGCAGCGACTGCAGAGCGAGCTCGTTCGTCGTCGTCTCGATGTTCTCGCCGTCGTTGTCGGCCGCGAACTTGTCCCGGGCGCTGACACGGGGGATCTTCTTCCCGTCGAGCGTTTCGATGATCAGGCCCCGGAGGATGTCCGCGGCTGTCGGCGGCTGCAGTTCGGCTTTCGCCGCGTGCAGGTCGCCCTTGTGCCACAGGTCGAGGGCGGCACCGAACCTCATACCCGCGTTGCGGAGTGCATCGCCAATCGCTTCCTTCACCGCGTTCCCGCCGCTCTTGCCTGGTGCATCGCCATACCCAAGGCGGGTCACGCCGAGGATCGTCAGGCTGATCCACAGTCCACCGTTCTTGTCGAACAGTGGCAGGCCGAACTCGTCGCGCGCCAACGGCTTCCACGTCCACCGGATGTCGACGTCGAGGAATCTGTGAGTGAGGGCCGCATGCCCGACATAGTCGAGGTGAATAGCCGGAAGCCCGTGGTAGCCGCCGCACTCCGGGCAGTTGCCCTTTGGTGCATCCTTGCGGGTCGGCTTCGGTAGCTGGCTGATCGCACTGCCCTCGAACGGTGCACGCAGCAACGCGAGCCCGTTCTCGATCTCGACGGCGGTCAGACCTGTCTCAGCGGTCGGTTCCGTGGTGGTCATGCGATTGCCCCTGCCGTGGAATTGATTGTTACGAAGGATCCGGGCAGTCCGCAATCTGCCAGGATGGCGGCATCCGACCGTCCGTAAGACACAAGGCAGGACGGCGCACCGGCATTGGCGGCGGCGCGCTTACCGTCCGGGTAGTGGAAATTGAGGCGTCCATGTAGGAAGCGGATCCCTGATGCCTTCTGCCACACCTGTTCCACGAACCCTGCGGTTTCGGTTCGAGCAAATATCAGTGCGGTTCCTTCTCCGTGTTCGGCAAGTTTGCTCAGCCACGTCCAGACGGCGGTTCCGTAGGGTGGGTTGAGCCACACTCGACCCGACCATTCGGCGGTGAGTCCGTCCTCGGGAAGGATTATGTGTCGGTTAGCAGTGGCCCAACCGGGGGCACCACAGGGATCCAGGTCGAACTTCCCCAACGACTTGATGACATGCGGCGGCGTGAGCCAAGTGGTGGTGCCCGCATTTGCTGAGTGATGAGATCCCATTGCGCGGGCGGCAATCGAACTTCGATTTGCGCCTTCGAAGTTGGTCATCGCGCGTACTCCTTCGCGACGGAACGGAACGTGTCGATGACTTCCTGCTGCGTACGATCCGGGTCGTCATTCCACGTCACCAGATCCCGTGCAGCATCGACACCGACCGACCCGCTCACCGCCTGCTCGACAGCCTCCATCGCCGCGTAGATTCCACGCGAATCATCGTTCGGGCCCTGAAAGTCATCGGGAGTTCCGTCCTCGTCGTAGCTGAAGCAGCCACCCGCCGCCAACGTGATCGCCCCGACAGCGCACAGGCAGCCTTCCGGTGACTGGTAGTAGCCGCGGTTCCAGCCCTTATCTGCGAGCAGGTCAGCGGCACGGTTCAGGATTTCGGAGAGTGTCATTTCGCACCGGCCGGCAATGTCAGGAGCTCGATCGGCGACGCGGCCAACATGCTGCGCACCAACGTCTCGGCAGCCGCGGTGGTGGTGATCGACATGACCCCCTCCGGTGCCCGCACCTCCACCCCGGGGATCGGTGTCGACTTCGCCAGCTCCAACTCGTTGCGCGCCAACCAGTCGGGAATGACGTCGGTCTGCATGTCGACGAGATGCGGTGCATGCTCGAGCAACACCGGGATGATCTCGGACAGCTCGCCGAGCACATTCCGTTCTTCGAGCTTGTCCGCGTATGTCGCCCGCAGGTGCGCCTCGAACTTCTCGTAGTCGACGACCGTCGCGACCTTCGCCGGGTCGGACTTCGACAGCTTCCCAAGCTTCGTGTCCTCACCATCAATCACCAATCGCGCGGCCTCGTTCGACCCCTTCGAGAACTGTTCGAGCGCAAGATTTGTGGTCTTTCGTAGCTCGTCGGACATGAGCTTGATGAACTGTTTTTGAATGACAGCCTTAGCGGCCAATTGCGCAGGCGTGAAAGCCTCAATCACTTCGGTGGCGTTACTCATGCCGCGACCTTTCGATTAGCTAGGTTGTATCGCCTGGTGTAAACAGACGCTTCGGATCGGTGCAGAATGTACGCAGCTTCGCGCGCTGAAATAGATGCATCGCAGGCGATTTGATCCTCTACATCCGACCAAGGCTGACCTTTTCGATCCGCAGTGGCGCTGCTCTCGCGTAACCGCTGGTACTTCCGAGCAAGGATCTGGTCCCGGTTTCCGGTGTAGTAATCCTTTGCACGCTTACGCTCGAATTCGTAGTCCTCTCGGCGGGATGCTCTACGATCCGCATTTAAACGTTCTGCATTTACTTCTTGATATTTTCTACTGGCTTTCCGGCGGATTTCTCGAATTCGGCTGGGATTTCGAAGTGCCCACTCACGGTTATACGCCGCCACCTTGTCGCGATTTTCCTCGCGCCACTTCTTTACCCGCGCTTGGGTCGCAGCCCTATTCTGAGAATATCTCCTTCTCTGACCTTCTGCTGCAGCTTCCTTATTCTCCTCGTAGTATTTTCTACTCTTCTCATTCAAGTGGCTACGCTTCTTTTCGTAGTACCTTTTCGACGCCACAGACTTTGCCTGTTTGCATTGGATGCACCTACAGCCGTGTCGGTCGTAGCCCGTCGTAGTCCCATGTTTCATCGAAGCGCCTCGAAAGCTCCCCGAATAGCTTCGGCTGCAATATCTTCGACATCACGCCCGGCCGACTTGGCGAGGTCCCGGAACTGGAGGTACTCGTCACTACCAAACTGCACGTGGATTGTTCGCGGTGTCGATGGACTCTTTCGCAGGTGCGACCGAACACGGGTCGTGGCACAAGAGGGAGGAACGCCGTTCGACTTCTGACGGCGCAGCATTTTCACCTGACGGTCGGTCACGCCTGACCCGACACCTAATTGGTCGTTTATCTCTGTGTCCGACATTCCGCCGTCGAACATTGCGTACACGACGTGCGCCCGAACCTCGTCGGTAGCGAGACGGACGCCAGCCATCTTCGATGCCCATGCCTCAGCGAACGACTCGAATCCGAGAGGCTCCCAGGCCTTCAGTTCGATGATCTCGATGATCTTCTTTTCGGCGTTGACAAAGTGTCCGCGCAGATCAGACCACAATTTCGATGCCTGCACCTCGGTCAGCTCGCGGTTCTTCACTGCACTGGTCATGATTGAAACTCGCTTTCAAACAAGAATCGGTTGGAATCGAATGCCGTTTCGGCGTCGTGGACGGCTGGCATAAATACCATCACCGCGCCGATGATGAATGGCGACAGCAGTGCTGCCTGCATGAGGTGGCCGATGATGGTCACAGGCCCAACTCCGCACACGCTGCAGCGTTTTCGCTGAGCAACTCTTTGGTGGTCTCGACGATGTACCGGAACTCGTCGGGGGACAGACGGATCTCACTGTCGCCGACGGTGATCACGATGGCCCGCGACACATGCGCGAGCCGCACACCGACCGTGTCGGACACGGTGTAGACGTTCACGCTCGCCATCAGCTGACCTTCCGTTGCATCTGCTGGACCTCGAGCTGCAAGGCTTTGAGTCGGGCAGCGCTGATCGGCAGCGTCCGTGCCGCAGCGAGGCGCTCGATCGAACGAGCCCACGCGCCAGCATCCGCGTCGGAACGGGTGCAGTCGAACCTGTCGGCGCACCGCTCCGCCTGAGCTTGGAGGGCAGCGAGGTCGATCATCGAGCCCACCCCAGCCAGGTTGTGACCTTCGACCACAAGCCCGGGCGGGCATGGGACTTCGGTGTACGCGGGTACACATACCCGGCGACCTCGTAGATCTGTTGAACGCTCACAGCCAGTCTCCGATGTTCATGCCGACGACCGCAGCGAGGACGCCGACGGCCAGGATTGCCAGTGACACAACGACTCCGAAGAGTGCGCTGCCGTCGTCTCGGTGGTCTCTCATGCCTTCGCCGCCTTCTTGGCCGGTGCGCGCTTCTTCGGTGCCGCGGCCTTCGCGGGCGCGGCCTTGCGGGGAGCAGCCTTCCGAGGTGCGCGCTTACGGGCGGGCTTCGGTGGTGTGAAGAACTCGCTCCACGACGCGAGCGCTTTGTCGTGCCCGGCCTCGGGGTCGCCCATGCGGACCGGCATCAGGAGGCCGATGAAGTTGTCGCCGATCGACACGATGAGCGGACGAGTCGGATCGTTGACGCGGACAGCCGCCATCTCGCCGCTGCTGGCTCTTGCGAAGCTGGCCAGCAGTTTCGGGTTAACCGCCCAGTCTCGTGACGATTTGGCCTCGCGGGCAATGGATTCGGTGATGAGCTTGATGACATCCGGGGGTGTCACGACGGTGCTGATGGCGACCGTGACCTTCTCGAGGCGGTTGTCGACAGTGAGTCTCCCGTCGGCAACCGTGACGGTGAGCGGAGCCAAGGTCATCCCACGACCACGACCGGCAGGCTTCATCAGGGCGATCAGCTTGCGGGCTGTTGCGTAGTCCAGGAAGCCGAGACGGCCATCGGCACCGTCGAGTTCGTCGATCTCCGAGCGGATCAGTGCGAGACGGAACCGGTCAGTCGCAGTGGTGACGAGCTGGCCTTTGAAGATGTTCAGGTCGACACCGTCGAGCATCGGAAGGGTGCTGTCACGGAGTGCGAAGGTCAGCGCAGTCGTCAGGGTGTCGACGAACTCACGACTCTGGATGGAGAACGTTACGGGCAGTGTCTTCGGATCGGTCATGCCGATGCCTCCAATTCGAGTACAGCGGCCAAGCCGAGCTTGCGGGCAATGAAAGCAACACCAGAGGGCTGAACCCTTGTGCTGTAGGACGTTCCATGTGAACCGTCGGAACGCTCGAAGTCGAATGCCTTCACCGCGAAGTGATGCATGTACCGCTGATACGGGGTGTTCCGCATCGCGCCCTTCGTGATCAGAATCCCGCTGTTACGCAGTTCCGTGAACAGCTTGTTCTGCGACCGGCCGAGCATCTTCGCGGTCGACCCGACACTGTACGTTCCGTCGGTGTCGATGAATCGGTCGTACGCGTCGACCTTCGGGGCCATCTCAGCGACAGCCGATTCGAGTTCCTTCACCTTGCGGACGGTGATCTGCAAGGCCTGGTGAACGATCTGCTCTTCGGTCAATGCCGGCGCGGTCACTTCTGCTTCACGGGTACGGATCGCGAAGTACGCCTGGGCTGCGGCCACCTCGGTCTTGCGGGGGTCGCCGTTCATGGCGATGAGGTAGGCGGCGAATCGGGTGACGTTGTAGTCCATACGCGTACGCCCACCAGTCTTTTCACGGTTGACCGTGAAAAGGGAATCGACGTCGTAGCCCTGGTTCGAGGCGGCGTTCATGGCGCGCTCGAGGACCGCCTCGAAGTGCTGCCAGGTGGGGTAGCCCATCTGGTCTTGGATGGATCGCGTGGACCAGTACTCGGTGCCGTCGGCGGCGATCTGTCGAGTCTGGTCGAATGGGGAGCTGGTTGGTACACTGGGAAGAGACAACGGAATGCCTTTCATGTTTGTCATCGCCCGTCGAGCTGGAACTCGGCGGGCATTTCTTTTGCGGTTCAGGCTGTTTCGCGCGCTGCGCTGATGCTCACTACATCTCGTTTGTCGACGAGGAATGGAGCCCGTAGGCCCTCGTGCACCTTGTTGCCACGTAGCTGACCCCTTCGGATCATGCGGTGAATGGTGCGGACATCGACACCGAGTGTGAGCGCAGCCTCTGCGACAGATATGCGCGTTGGTTCGTTTTTGCTCACATGCACAAATTACATCGTTGTCGAACGTTGTGCAAGGAAACACGGAAACAATCTGTTGCGCTCTTTACCCAGAACGTCTAACGTTGGGCACATGAGCACAGACGCCGGTTTCGGAGGGTTCCCAGAGTTCACCGCACACGACCGCCTACGTAAGGCCCGTGAGCGCACAGGAATGGACCAGACCGAGTTCGCCGATCACATCGGCGTCTCACGCGGAACGGTCAGCAACTACGAGAGTGGATCAACGACTCGCCTCAAGGGCGTCGTGCTGAAGATGTGGGCGCTCGCCACGAGCGTTACGGTCGAGTGGATCGAAACCGGGAATACAGAAAGCCCCCGCCCGGAGAACCGGACGGGGACTGCGCTCCCCCACCTGGACTCGAACCAGGAACCCTTCGATTAACAGTCGAATGCTCTGCCAATTGAGCTATGGGGGATTGTCGTGCTGCTGCACACTCTCGCGTGAGCCGTTGGAAACAATAGCGCATGCCCCCTGCCAACCACCAAATCGGGGCTACGGACTCCCGCAGCGAGACGCTCGCCTACCTGATCGGCCTGCCCGAGCGTCATCGGGCAAGATGGACGCACAGCCGCACGTTCTACGGAAGGACCCACTGATGATTCGTTTGGTACTGGCGGCTGGGGCTGCATACGTGCTCGGTGCCAAGGCGGGCCGTGGCCGGTACGAGCAGATTCGTAAGACGGCCAGCGCGGTCGCGTCGTCTCCGGCCACCAAGAAGGCGATCGAGGTCGGCCGCCAGAAGCTCTCCGACTCCCTCAACACCCAGCCCCGACTCGAGCCGATGCGGCCTATCGACGACGAGACGCAGGTCTACGTTCCGCGCGATCAGCTCCGCCGCTAGCCGACCTCGGCCACACTTCCGACGGCGAGCTCGAGCAGACTTCGGCGATACTGCTCCAGGGCAATCAGGTCGCCGAACAGCGCGTTGTAATCGTCGGGCTTCTCGGCCGGCGACATCCGCTGTAGCTTCGATTTCAGTTCGGCGACCTGTTGGCCGACCCACACTTCCTGCAGCCTCGCGAGTACACCCGAGATGTAGCGCGTGAGGGCGTCGTCGGCCACCCGCATCGGATCGACCGCCAGCTCTGTCACCAACGAGACGACAACGGCGTCCTTGGCCTGCTTGGCCACGGCATCGACCCATTCCCCTCCGCCCAGACCTGCGGCGGTGCCGCCTGCCGCGGCCACCGCATCGCGCACGGCCGAGTACGCCGGGTGGTGAAAGCTCTCCGGCGGGAGTGAGTCGAACACCGTGCCCGCCATCGCGGGCATCTGCAGTACCGCTTTGAGGGCCTCTCTCTGGGGCCACAGTGTCGGATCGGTCGGGTTGGGCCGGGGCGGTCCAGCGGGTGCCTCCGCGGGCTCCTGTTGGCGCTTGGCGAAGGGAACGCGTGCGCCACTGGGCTCCCCTCGGGCCCCCTTCTTTGCCTCGTCGCGCACGCGAGCGAGCACCATCGCGGTGTCGTCCCAACCGGTCCAGCCGGACAACTGCCGCGCGTACTCGTCCCGCAACGACGCGTCCTTGATGCGTGCGACCACCGGAACGGTCCGCCTCAACGCCTCGACGCGCCCCTCAGGAGTGTCCAGATCATGTTCTCGCAACAGTGATTTGACGACGAACGCGAACATCGGGGTGCGTCGTGCGACGAGGTCTCTAACGGCGTTGTCACCGGACTTCAAGCGTAGGTCGCACGGATCCATACCGTCCGGTGCGACGGCGACGAATGTCTGACCGGCAATCTTCTGATCGCCCTCGAACGCCTTCATCGCGGCGGCCTGGCCTGCGTCGTCTCCGTCGAAGGTGTAGATCACTTCACCGCGAAAATAGCTGTCGTCCATCATCAGTCTGCGCAGCATCGCCAGGTGATCCTCACCGAATGCGGTGCCGCAGGACGCCACCGCCGTCTTGACGCCGGCCAGATGCATCGCCATCACATCGGTGTAACCCTCGACGATGACGGCCTGATGCGACTTCGCGATCTCCTTGCGTGCCAGATCGAGACCGAACAGCACCTGAGACTTCTTGTACAGCATGGTTTCCGGGGTGTTGATGTACTTGCCCGGCATCGTGTCGTCGTCGAACAGTTTGCGCGCGCCGAAGCCGATCACGTCACCACTCTGACTTCGGATGGGCCACACCAACCTGCGCCGAAAACGGTCGATCGGAGTTCCGCGCTTGCCTGGTGTCGCCAGCCCCGCGTCGACGATCTCCTTGGCCTCGAAGCCTTTGCCCAGCAGATGTTTGGTGAGGGTGTCCCAGCCGTCGGGCGCGTATCCGCAGCCGTACGCCAGTGCGGCGTGCCCGTCGAAGTTGCGTTCGGTGAGGTAGTCCCGTGCGGCCTGGGCGTCGGGACCGCTGAGCCTGCCCGCGTAGAACTCCTGCGCCGCGGCATTGGCGGCGATGAGGCGCGCCCGGGTACCGCGGTCACGTTGGACCGACGGCCCCCCGCCCTCGTAGGAGATCGAGTAGTTCAGCCGGTCGGCGAGTTGCTCGACGGCCTCGACGAAGGAGATGTGCTCGATCTTCTGCAGGAAGGAGTAGGCATCGCCACCCTCGCCGCAACCGAAGCAGTGATAGTGACCGTGATTGGGGCGCACGTGGAACGACGGGGATTTCTCGTCGTGGAAGGGACAGAGTCCCTTCATCGAATCGCCTCCCGCACGCTTGAGCGAGACGTAGTCGCCGACTATGTCCTCGATCCGCGTGCGTTCACGAATGGCGGCGATGTCGCGTTCAGGAATTCGGCCGGCCACGAAGGGCAGTCTAGCGCCGAACCAGACACCCGCAGCAGCACGATCAGCCCCAGCTGGCCTGAGCTCCCAGTGAGCGCTTGTCGATCAGTTCGAGTCTGCTCTCGGTGTACGAGGCAATCTGGTCGACGACGACTCGGGTTCTCTCGCCGTCACTGCTTGCGCGCTGCCAGGCAGGGACCAGGATCGGATCGAGCTCTCCCGGGGCCGAGCGCAGCAACCATTGCGCGACGCGGTGGATTCGATCGCGCTGGCGCTCCTGGCGAATCTTGTGACCGGCGTCGGACATCACGTACCGCAGCGCCATCGTCTTGAGCAGCGCTACCTCCGAGCCGACGATCGACGGCACGACGAGATCTGCGTCGTATCGGCTCAGCGGCGCGGTGCCGTACTTGTCGTGGGTGCCCTCGATCGCCGCGGTCGCGAAGCGCCCGACGAGTTCGCTGGTCATGTGCTTGAGCGCCACCGACGCGGCCAGCGTGCCGTCGTAGCGCCCCACCGCAATCACCACAGGCATCCGCGACAACCGGTTCGCGGCTTCGATCAGTTCGTCGACATCGAGTCCACGAAACTCCGAAACGCCGAGTTCGGCGAGTCCGCGTTGCTCGATCGGATCGGAGAGCGCCCGCAAGTCGATTCGGGCGTCGATCACCCCGTCCTCGACGTCGTGGACCGAGTACGCCACGTCGTCGGACCAATCCATGCTCTGCGCTTCGAGGCACTTGTGCCTGTTCGGAGCACCGTCGCGGACCCAGTCCAGAATCGCGGAGTCGTCGTCGTAGGCACCGAATTTCGCACCGGGGGCCGGCCGGATCCACGGATACTTGGTCGCGGCGTCGAGAGATGCTCGGGTCAGGTTCAATCCGGCGCTGGCACCGTCGGCGTCGAGGATCTTCGGCTCGAGTCCGGTGAGAATGCGCAGGTTCTGCGCATTGCCCTCGAACCCGCCGCAGTCCTTGGCCACTTCGTCGAGGGCCCGTTCACCGTTGTGCCCATAGGGCGGGTGACCGATGTCGTGAGCCAACCCGGCGAGGTCGACCAGATCGGGGTCACTGCCGAGCCCTTCGGCGATACTGCGGCCGATCTGCGCCACTTCGAGCGAATGCGTCAACCGCGTACGTGGGGTGTCCCCGTCTCGGGGCCCGGTCACCTGAGTCTTGTCTGCGAGCCGTCGTAATGCGGCGCAGTGCAACACTCGGGCCCGGTCGCGCGCGAACGCACTTCGATGCGAGGCGTTGTCTGCTCCCGGACGTAGCCCGGCTGTCTTCGGGGGTTCGGGGACGAATCGTTCGACGTCGTGCGCCGAATAGGTGCCGGTCATGTCACTGGCCTGCCGTGTAGGAGAAGTCTGCGGTGAAGTGAGTCAGCTGGTACCACAGCAGAGCGCCGGTCTCCCTGGCGATCCCGTGTGCCTGCGATTCTCGGGTGTAGACAGCTGGGCCGGTGCGTGTCGGTGAGGTCCACGCGTCGAGTCCGGCATCGCGCGCCATCGTCCGAGTGCGAAGCGAGTGCCAGGGATCGCTGACCAGTACGACGGACGACTTGCCCTGTGCGCGGAGTGTCTCGCTCACAGCTTCGATGCTCTCGAGAGTGTCCGAGCCGGTCTCGACGGCCACTATCGCGTCCGGCGGAACGCCCTGGTCGATCAGATAGTTGCGCCCCGACGCCGCCTCGGTGAACAGATCGCCCTCCTGTTTGCCGCCGACGGTGACGATCTCGGGAGCGATGCCCCGTTCGTACAGTGCAGCGGCCTGAGACAGTCGGGCCTCGAACACCGTCGAGGGCGTACCGCTGTACTGCGCAGCGCCGAGCACCACGATGGCATCTGCCTTCGAGTAGTCGTCGATGCGAGCGACCTGCCATACGCGAATCGCTGTTCCGGCGACCAGCACCACCGCCATCAGGACCACTCCCGCGACCAACCGGCCGGTCCAGCGCCCGAGCGTGCCGAAGAACCCGAGGCGCTCGGGACCGGAGTCGGGGGCATACCGATCGTCGTACGGATCGCCGTACGAATCTCGGTCGAGAGTTGAATTCACACCTCGAGTTTGCCAGGCCCGCGCATCGGTACGGTCACGGCGCGCCTCGAGTCGATCTCGCGGGCCGAGCTACAGCCAGCCGCGCTCCTCGGCAACCCGGACAGCTTCGGCCCGGGTGCTGGTACCGGTCTTGCCGATCGCAGAGGACAGGTGATTGCGCACCGTGCCTTCGGACAGGTGCACTGTTGCGGCGATGGAGCCGGCCGTCCCACCCTGCGCCGCCGCGCGAAGAACTTCCTGCTCGCGGGCCGTCAGTGGTGATATTCCGTCGGTCAGGGTCTCGGTCGCGAGGGTCGGATCGACCACGCGAAGTCCCATGTGCACACGCCGGACGGCGTCGGCCAGTTGTTTGGCGGGGGTGTCCTTGACCACGAATCCCGATGCGCCTGCGTCGATCGCGCGACGTAGATATCCGGGTCGACCGAAGGTGGTGACGATCAGCACTCTCGCCTCCGGTGCCACCAGTGCCAGTTCGGCAGCGACATCGATACCGTTCTTGCCCGGCATCTCCACGTCGAGGAGAACGACGTCGGGCCGATGTTCGAGCACGGCCGGGATCACGTCGTCACCCCGGCCCACCTCGGCGACCACGTCGAGATCGTGTTCGAGCCCCAACAGCGCCGCGAGAGCGCCCCGCACCAGCGCCTGGTCGTCGGCCAACAACAGTCTGATGCTCATCGCGCCGTAGTTCTCTTCGCCGTAGTTCTCTTCGCTGTAGGTCTATTCACAGTGCACCTCCACCTTGAATCCACCGGTCGGAACCCGGCCGATCGTCAGTGAACCACCGGCGGCCGCCACTCGTTCGCCGAGACCGCGCAGCCCGTTGCCGTCACCGGTCCCCTCGGCGGGCCCGCAGCCGTCGTCGACGATCGAGATGCTCGATGCCGTCAACGTCACCCGGCAGTGCCGGGCGCTGGAGTGTCGCACCACGTTGGTCACCGCCTCCCGGATGACCCAACCGAAGAGCTCTCGATGACGGAGCGGCACGAGGTCGGCGTCGGCTGGAAGATCGGCCTCGATGCCCGTTGCCGTCAGAGCCGTCCGTGCGTTGGCCAATTCGGTCCCGATATCGACCTGCCGCAAGCCGCCGACAGTGCTGCGAACATCCGCGAGAGCTTGCCTTGCGAGGACTTCCAGTTCGGCGATCTGGACGGCAGCGCGTTCCGGATCGATCTCGAGCAGACGGCCGGCCAGCTCGCTCTTGACGGTGATGACCGTCAACGAGTGGCCGAGGATGTCGTGGACGTCTCGACTCATTCGCTCGCGTTCTGCGACGATGGCCAGATCTGCCAGTTGTTGCCGCGCCACCGCGAGTTCGTGGTTGCGCTGGAACACCTGAGTGATGCCCCACGCCGCAGCCGAACTGATCAGCAATTGGAATACGAAGAAATTGTCGGGCTCCCAGGACGAAACGACTCGGGGTGCTGTCTCGATGATCAGTACCATCACCGCGACCAACGTCCACGCTTGCCGGACCGGCAGGGTCATCATCGCCAGGACCGCGACGTAGACGGTCGCGCCGAATCCGGAGGTTCCGATCAAGGCGCTCATTGCCACGGTCAATGCGACCATGGCAGCCAACGCAATCCACGCCCGCGAGGTCGGCAGCGGATGTCCACGGCGATGGCCGTTGCGGAATCGCCAGAACGTGGTGGTGAACACGACACAGAATGCGACGATCACGATGATGCCGAAAACCCGAGCAACCACGGACTCGAGGCCCAGTATCTCGTTCAGCGGATAGATCAGATAGATCAGCCAGATGGCCCCGAACAACCAACCGTATCGCCACACCCTGCCCTCGGGCAGATCAGCGGTGAACGTGGCCATGTCGCCCACGGTATCCCCGTGGGCGACACGATCAGCGGTTTCCGCGTCAGGCACGCTTGGTGTCTTTTCGGAACAGCAGGGCCGCTCCGGCGACGAACACCGCGGCCCACACCACCAGGTTGATCACGGCGATCACGAGGGTGCCGGTATCGGCCGAGGTGAACGGTGCCCGGGCCACCGTGGCGAGGCCGTAGAGCGGGGTGAACTTGGCCAGCATCGGAAACCAGCCGCTGTCGCCGAGGGGGACGAACAATCCGCCGGCCAACGCCAGGAAGGCGAGCACCGGTCCGAGGATCTGCATGACGTTCTCCGACGGCAACAGGTAGCCCATGAACAAACCGAACGCGGCGAACACAGCGGACCCGAGCCAGGCGATCACTGCGCAGGCAAGCCACACCCAGATCGGCATGTCGGCACCGAAGAACTTCGCGACGACGCACACGACGACGATTGCGGCAGCACCCATCGTCATGGCCACGAGAACTTTGGTGATGATGTACGCGACGGGTTTGAGCGGAGTCAACCGCAGCTGGCGGCTCCAACCTTGGGCGCGCTCGACCGAGACCATCGCTCCCCCGCTGGTAGTGGCGAGCATCGCCCCGTAGACGGCCATACTGATGGCGATGTAACCGGTGACGTTGCCGTGCGCGAAGGCGTAGTCGGTCTTGAAGTCCGACTGCGTACCGAAGATGACGAAGAACACCGGCGGCATCACCAACGTGAAGATCAGCGTCCGCTTGTTGCGGAACAGACGGCGAATTTCCAGTCTCAGGAACGTCGGCGAGAATCCGCCCCAGGCAACGGCTCTGCCGCCCGTGCGGGTGGTGAGTTGAGTGGTGGTGGTAGTCATCGGACGCTCCCAGCGAGGTCGTTTTCGGAATCGGTTGTCAGGGCGAGGAACGCGTCCTCGAGGTTGCGCGAGACAATTTCCAGGTCGGTCGCGTGCGCGTCGTTGAGCAGGTATCGAGCCACGGCGTCCGAATCGCGTCCGTGCACGATCACCCGATCGCCCCGCGATTCGACGCTGTCCACCCCGGGCAGTGCGAGCAACTGCGACGGGTCGACGCCGGGCAGCGTGGCGGTGACGGTGCGTCCTGCGGCCAGGTTCTTCACCTCGGCGGCACTGCCGTCGGCAACGATCTTGCCGTGCCGAACCAGCACGATGCGATCGGCATAGGCATCGGCCTCGTCGAGGTAGTGCGTTGCGAAGAGGACTGTTCGACCCGTGCTGGCGTCCTCGCGAATGGCATTCCAGAAGTCGCGCCGTCCTTCGACGTCCATGCCGGTGGTCGGCTCGTCCAACACCAGCAGATCCGGATCGGGCAGCAGCGCGAGCGCAAACCGCAGCCGTTGCTGCTGACCACCGGAGCACTTCGCGACTCGGCGATCTCCGATGTCGGCGATGCCTGCCCGGGTGAGCACTTCCTGCACCGACCGGGTGTGGGCGAACAACGCCGCGGTCAGCTCGACGGTTTCGCGGACGGTCAGGTCGCGGAGCAAGCCACCGGTCTGCATCACGGCCGAGATACGTCCCTGGGAGATCGCGTCCGCGGGGGTACCGCCGAACACCGAGACCGAACCGGTCGTGGGTGTCGCGAGGCCGAGCATCATGTCGATCGTCGTGGTCTTTCCCGCTCCGTTCGGTCCGAGGAACGCGACGACCTCGCCCGGTTCGATCGACAGGCTGAGCCCGTCCACCGCCCGGACCGAGCCGTAAGTCTTGGTGACGTCTCGCAGTTCGACTGCGTTCGTTGTGGTCATGGGAACAACTCTCCCGCGATCGAGGAGCATCGACCTCGTCCGACCGTCACGATTGCGCAGTGACAACTGTCATGCATGCACATCGACCTTCTCGATCTCGCCGGCGCACAGCCGGTAGATTTCACGCCATGGCAGTCCAGCACCGGCGGCACACCAACGCCACAGTCGTCAGAAGGTCAGTCCATCGATTCCGTCGGCTCGCCGCCACGGGCGCGCTGACCCTGTTCGCCGCGGTCCTGCTCGCTCCGGGGGTCGCGTCCGCCGAGGCACCGTCGCGGCTCGCTACTCAGATCACCGACACCGTCCAGGCCCTCGACCCCGACTCGATGGCGGAGGTGCAGACCTCCATCGACGACCTCTACAGCAGCAGCCAGCTTCGGTTGTGGGTCACCTACGTTGCGGATTTCGACAACATGTCGGCAGCGAACTGGGCTGAACAGACCGCTCAGAGAAGTGACCTCGGTCAGCGCGACATCCTTCTCGCAGTGGCGACCGTCGACCGTTCGTACTACCTCGGCGTCAATACCGGGCTGTCGCAGATCACCAGCTCCGAGCAGGACGACATTCGAGTCAACGACCTCGAACCAGCCCTGCGCGAGGAAGATTGGTCCGGTGCCGCGATAGCAGCGGCCGGTGCCCTCGGCGACGCCTACGCCTCGAGCGGCAGCGGTGGATCGTCGGTTCCGCTGCTGATCGGCGTCGGAGCCCTGGCCGTGGCGGGCGGCGGAGCCGTTGTCTACTCCTCGCGGCGCAAGAAGGCGCGCGTCGCCGCCGAGGTCGACGCGATAGCCGAGATCGATCCGAGCGATCCGGCTGCCCTCGCTCGATTCCCGATCGATGTACTCGACACCCGGGCCAAGGAAATTCTGATCGAAACCGACAACGCCGTTCGTGCGAGCAACGAGGAATTGTCCCTCGCACGAGGCGAATTCGGAGATTCCGCGGCCGCGCCGTTCATCACCGCCCACGACAACGCCAAAAAAGCCCTGGCCTCTGCCTTCGAAATTAGACAACGCCTGGACGACGCCATTCCCGAAACCCCGGACCAGCGGCGGGCGATGCTGGTCGAGATCATCTCCTCCTGCGGACAAGCCGATCGCGAACTCGATTCACGCGTCGAGGAATTCGACGGATTCCGTGACCTGGTGATGAACGCCGGATCCCACCTCGACGAACTGACCCAAGCCGTCGTCGAGTTGACGGTGAGAATTCCTCAGTCCGAATCGGTTCTTGCTCAGCTACATTCGGACTTCGCCGCGACCGCATTGTCCTCCATCGCAGACAACGTCACGATGGCCAAGGAACGGCTGGCCCTGGCCGAGGAGAACATCGAGGCCGGCCGCAAAGCTGCGGCGCTGCCGCCCGGAAAGCAAGGTCCTGCGGTGACCGCGATTCGGACGGCCGAGCGAGCTGTCGATCAGGCCAGAACCCTGCTCGATGGCGTCGACCACGCCCGGGACGACATCGGCCACGCGATCGCCACCCTGCCCGACGCCATCGCCGACGTCCGACGCGACATCGAGCAGGCACGTGGGTTGGTCGAACACGGCGGTGCCGAGTTGCAGGCGGCAGTCTCCGCGGCGCAGACAGCACTGAAGAACGCAGAGACGGCGCAGTCCTCGGATCCGCTCGGTGGCTACACCGCGTTGTCCGAGGCCGACGCCGAACTCGAGAAGATCGTCGACGAGGCCTCGAAGGAGAAAGCCGCCGAGGACCAGTTGCGGGCGCGGCTGGATCGAGATATCGCGGCCGCTCAGGCGCAGATCACCGCAGCGGCGGATTACATCTCGACACGGCGCGGCGGGGTGGGTGCCGATGCTCGAACTCGGTTGTCCGAGGCCGAACGACATCTCGCGGCGGCTCGTCAGCTCGAACCCGAGAACCCCGAGGAGGCCCTCAAGCATGCGCATGCCGCCAGCCAGTTGGCCTCGCGCGCGTCGCAGATCGCCCAGTCCGATGTGCGGAACTGGGAAAACCGTCACGGCCCACGTGGCGGAGGTAGCGGCAGCAATGTCGCCGGTGCCGTGCTCGGCGGAATCCTGATCAACAGCGTGCTGCGTGGCGGTGGCGGAGGATTCGGTGGCGGCTTCGGCGGGGGTGGCGGCTTCGGTGGGGGCGGGGGCTTCGGCGGAGGCGGGGGCGGTGGCGGATTCGGTGGTGGCGGCGGCCGCTTCTGACCGTCCACGACACAGCAGCAGGGCCCGATCTCTCCGTGAGATCGGGCCCTGCTGCTGAAGGTGTGGTGTTATGCGCCGATCAGGCGAGCGGCGAGGTAGCCCTCGACCTGATCGAGAGCCACCCGCTCCTGAGCCATCGTGTCGCGTTCGCGGATGGTGACTGCGTGATCGTCGAGGGTCTCGAAGTCGACCGTGATGCAGAACGGGGTGCCGATCTCGTCCTGACGACGGTAGCGCCTGCCGATGGCCCCGGCGTCGTCGAATTCGACATTCCAGTACTGACGCAGTTGCTGCGCAAGATCTTTCGCCTTGGGCGTCAGATCGGCGTTGCGTGAGAGCGGCAGCACCGCAACCTTCACCGGGGCAAGACGGCGATCGAGCTTGAGCACTACCCGCTTGTCGACTCCGCCCTTGGCGTTGGGAGCCTCGTCCTCGCTGTATGCGTCGACCAGGAACGCCATCAGCGAACGCGTCAGGCCTGCGGCCGGCTCGATGACGTAGGGGGTGTAGCGGGTGTCGGTGGCTTGCTCGTAGTAGCTCAGGTCCTGGCCCGATGCCTTCGAGTGCACCGAGAGGTCGAAATCGGTGCGGTTCGCGACACCCTCGAGCTCACCCCATGCACTGCCCTGGAACCCGAACTTGTACTCGATGTCCACGGTCCGCTTGGAGTAATGCGAGAGCTTTTCCTGAGCGTGCTCGTACAGGCGGAGGTTCTCCGGGTCGATGCCGAGATCGGTGTACCACTTCATGCGGTAGTCGATCCAGTACTGATGCCACTGCTCGTCCTCGCCCGGCTTGACGAAGAATTCCATCTCCATCTGTTCGAACTCGCGGGTGCGGAAGATGAAGTTTCCTGGAGTGATCTCGTTGCGGAAGCTCTTGCCGATCTGGCCGATGCCGAACGGCGGCTTCTTGCGTGAGGTGGTCAGCACGTTGGCGAAGTTGACGAAGATGCCCTGCGCGGTCTCGGGGCGCAGGTAGTGCAAGCCCTCTTCGTTGTCGACCGGGCCGAGAAAGGTCTTGAGCAGGCCCGAGAATGCACGCGGCTCGGTCCAGGAACCCGGTTCTCCGGTCTCCGGGTCGCGGATGTCGGCCAAGCCGTTCTCCGGCGGGTGACCGTGCTTTTCCTCGTAGGCCTCGATGAGGTGATCCGCGCGGTAGCGCTTGTGGGTGTGCAGTGACTCGACCAGCGGGTCGGAGAAGGTCTCGACGTGACCGGACGCCTCCCACACCTCACGCGGCAGGATCACCGAGGAGTCGAGCCCGACGGTGTCCTCGCGGCTGGTGATCATGTTGCGCCACCACTGCTTCTTGATGTTGTCCTTGAGCTCGACGCCGAGCGGGCCGTAGTCCCAGGCCGATTTGGTGCCGCCGTAGATCTCGCCGCACTGGTAGACGAGGCCTCTGCGCTTGGCGAGGTTGGCGACGGTGTCGACTTTGGACTTGGGTGCCACTGGCGGAGCTCTCCATCTTCGGTCACGGCGTATCGGGGGGTGCCGCGGGCGGTTTCGGACCTGATCAGACTATCTGGCGCGGCGGGTGCGTCCGAACAGCGGTCGGGCGCGGAAATTGACATGCGCACCTATGCATATCACAATGATTACGATTTGCAATAACAACAACTGCATTACCCTGACGTCATGACGTCGACCACGCAGGGCGAGTGCGCCGAGACCGAATCGGCGACCGAAGGAGCCGCAACCGTGTCCACCGAGCAGGCCGTGGAATCAGACTCGAAGCATCGGCAGGACCCAGAGCATCCGATGCACCAGGACGACCCGTTCGCTGCGGCTCCCCCGGCTGCGATTCCGCCGAAGGAGACGCTGGCCGCGGCAGGCGACATCCTCCGCGCGCTCGCGGCCCCGGTGCGTATCGCCATCGTGCTTCAGTTGCGCGAATCCGAGCGCTGCGTTCACGAACTCGTGGTCGCTCTCGGAGTCACCCAACCGTTGATCAGCCAACACCTGCGAGTACTCAAGGCAGCCGGCGTTGTCCGTGGAGAACGCAACGGCCGCGAGGTGCTGTACCGATTGGTCGATGATCACCTCTCCCATATCGTCGTCGACGCCGTGGCCCACGCCGAGGAAGGCCGAAACCTGTGACCGACAAGTCCACCGACACCGCAACCCCCAGACGACCTGTTGTCGTCGGAGTACGAGCGACCAAGCAGCGCAGTGCGATCTCGGATCTGCTCGACACCATCGAGGAATTCAAGTCCGCACAGGATCTACACGACGAGTTGCGTAAACGCGGCGAGGGCATCGGGCTGACCACCGTCTATCGAACCCTTCAGACCCTCGCCGACGCCGGGACTGTCGACGTACTCCGCACCGACAACGGCGAGTCGGTCTATCGGCGTTGCTCCTCCGGCCATCACCACCACCTGGTGTGCCGGTCGTGCGGCTTCACCATCGAGGTCGAAGGGCCCACCGTCGAGAAGTGGTCGCAGAGCGTCGCCGAGTCCAACGGCTTCACCGACGTGAGCCACACGATCGAAATTTTCGGCACCTGCAGTCAATGCAGCGCTGCCGGTCGCTGAGCCGGTCTCACGCCACAGCGCCCGCCATAAGAGGCACCACCGCTCGAGGGCGAACGGTATCGACAGCACGGAGTTGTACGTGATCGCCCCGCGCTGATCGGTGGACAACGCAATGATGGCGTCGTTGCGGGCGGCTGTCGGAGTTCCGACGATCGGGTGCTCCGCCACCACATCGATACCGTCACCGGCTCCGAGGTAGAGCACCAGGTCCGCATCGAGCATCGAGATGTTCTCCGCCGAAACCGGGACGTAGAAGTTGGTGCCGTCGTCCGGAAGCACCACCGCTGCAGTCTTGCCCGCCTTGGCGGACCGATCAGGGGAGCAAACCCTCGCGTGCTTTCTCCACCCCGGCGAGCACCAGAATCAGCATCGTCAGCATGGCTTCGTCGTCCAAGCCGGTGGCCGGAAAGGTGTAGCGCAGCAACACATCTGCGAGCTTGTCGTGGGTATTGACCGAGATGGAGCCGAACTGCGAATCGGCATTGCGATCGGCCACCTTCTTGTGCAGAGCAGCCTTGAGCGGCCGATCCCACGCCAGTACCGCGGTGAGCGAGAGGACCTCGAGCTCGGGCGAGAGTCGAACCGCACGCAACGAGCAGAGTGCACCGGCATAGTCGAAACCGAGCGAACCCTCCTCACCGACCGTGACGGTCGCGAACTGGGACAACGCCAGCTGCGCGCGTGTCTGTAACGAAAGCCCTTCGGCCGCTGCCTCGTTCACATCGTCACTCATATTTCACTCCCCCGAACCGTCGATCACGCGAAGCGAATTCGATACACGCCTCCCACAGATCCCGGCGGTCGAAATCCGGGAACAGCTTCTTCTGAAACACGAACTCCGCGTATGCGGATTGCCACAGCAAGAAGTTCGACGTCCGCTGCTCCCCCGACGGACGCAGGAACAGATCCACATCCGGCATATCCGCCTCGTCGAGGTACTTGGCGACAGTGGCCTCGGTGATCTTCTCGGGGTTCAGCTTCCCTGCGGCAACCTGCCGAGCGATTTCCCTTGTGGCATCGGCGATCTCGGCACGCCCACCATAGTTGACACACATCGTCAACGTCATCACGGTGTTGTGCTTGGTCAGCTCCTCGGCAACCTCGAGCTCCTTGATCACGCTGCCCCACAATCGCGGCCGTCGACCGGCCCAGCGGACCCGCACGCCCATCTCGTTCATCTCGTCGCGTCGACGCCGAATGACATCGCGGTTGAAGCCCATCAGAAACTTGACCTCGTCGGGGCTGCGCTTCCAGTTCTCCGTCGAGAAGGCGTAAGCCGACAACCACTGCACGCCGATCTCGATGCACCCGCAGACGGTGTCCATGAGCACCGCTTCACCCTGCTCGTGCCCCGCGGTACGCGGCAGACCCCGGTCTTGCGCCCACCGACCGTTGCCATCCATCACCAGCGCGACGTGGCGAGGTATCAATTCCGGCTGCACAATCGGCGGTCGCGCGCCCGACGGATGCGGATCGGGAGGGCGCACCGTCGGCTGTGCGTCAGGCCGAGGTTGCGGCTCTCGTCGTCGAATCACGGTCCCCATCCTGCCCGACGGTGTCGGCGAAGACGGAGCCAGGTTGCGCCAGCGGCACCTGATGCGGGTGCGAGCGTTCGATGAGCGGAAGTGTGCGTAGCTGTCGTTCCAGATGCCATTGAAGGTGCGCCGCCACCAGTCCGCTGGCCTGCTTGCGAACGGCATCGGAGGTGGTGACGGTGTAGTCCCACTCCCCTCTCTCCAGCGCCACCATCAGATCCAGAACACCGGTCGACGGCGTCGCCGATCCCGGAGGTCGGCAGTGCACACACACCGCACCACCAGCCGCCACATGAAATGCCCGGTGCGGCCCAGCCGCTGCGCACCGCGCGCAATCGGTCAAGGCGGGAGCCCAGCCGGAAAAACCCATGGCGCGCAGCAGGTACGCATCGAGCACCAACTCGGGAGGCCGAATGTGCTGTGCGAGAGCACGCAGAGCACCGACGGTCAGCTGATGCAGTCGCTGCGCGGGTGCGTGCTCTTCACCTGCCAGCCGTTCGGCGGTCTCGAGAACCGCGCACCCCGTGGTGTAGCGGCCGTAATCTGCGACGATGTCTCCACCGAACGCCTCGACCGTGTGTACCTGGGTGACGATGTCGAGGTTGCGCCCCGGATAGAGCAGAACGTCGATGTGCGCAAACGGCTCCAGCCGCGCGCCGAACTTGGATTTGGTACGGCGAACCCCCTTCGCGACGGCCCGCACGATCCCGTTCTCCCTGGTCAACAGCGTGACAATACGGTCGGCCTCGCCCAGCTTGTGCTGGCGCAGGACGACTGCGTTGTCACGGTATGGCCTCACGGTCTCCAGTGTCCCACGAGCACCCTGTCGGTGGCCGTTTCCCGCGCTGGACACGGTCGATACTGTGCAGACGTGGATTTTCATCGGTCGACTCTCGTTGCCCAGGCCGCCGAGCTCGCGTCGGGTCGCATCACCTCGGTAGAGGCGGTCACCGCGTCACTCGATCGGATCGAGAGGAGCCAACCCACGCTCAACGCCTTCCGCATCGTGCGCCGCAGTGCCGCCCTCGCCGAGGCCGCCGAGGCGGATCGCCTGCTCGCCGCCGGAACGCGCGCTCCGCTGCTCGGTGTTCCGATCGCCGTCAAGGACGATGTCGATATTGCCGGCGAACCGACCGCGTTCGGCTGCGCCGGCGACTTTCCGGCCGCAACCGCGGACTCGGAGGTGGTGCGCAAACTACGCGCCGCCGGCGCGGTTATCGTGGGAAAGACCAACAGCCCGGAGCTCGGCCAATGGCCGTTCACCAGCGGCACCTTCGGCCACACCCGCAACCCGTGGAACCGCGAACGCACCCCCGGCGGCTCATCCGGCGGTAGCTCCGCCGCGGTCTCGGCCGAATTGGTTTCTGCTGCACTGGGTTCCGATGGTGCCGGCTCGGTTCGCATCCCGGCGTCGTGGACCAATCTCGTGGGCATCAAACCGCAGCGCGGACGCATATCGACCTGGCCGGATCCCGAGGCCTTCAACGGCATCACCGTCATCGGCCCGCTCGCCCGCACGGTCGCCGATGCGGCTCTTCTCCTCGATGTGGTCTCGGGTAGCCACGACGGTGACAAGCATCGTCCGGCCCCCGTGACCGTCTCCGATGCCATCGGTCGCGACTGCGGTCCGCTCCGAATCGCGCTGAGCCTGCGAAAGCCGTTCATCCCGACACCTGCCGCGCTCGATCCCGAGATCGCCGCTGCCGCATACGAGATGGCCGCGGTGCTGCGATTGCTCGGCCATACGGTGGTGGTCGACGATCCGGCGTACGGAATGCTGTTGGGCCTGAACTTCTTACCTCGCTCATTGGCCGGTGTCGCCGCATGGCTCGATCGGCTACCCGACCCGTCTCTTGCCGATCCGCGCACGCGGGCCAATGCCACAAGCGGCCGAGTCCTCGCCGGAGCACCGTTGCGCGCCGCCCGCGCCGCCGAACCGCGAATCGGACGCCGTATCGGCCGGTTCTTCGACGACTACGACATCGTGCTCGCACCGACGACGGCCACCCCGCCGCCGCGGGTCGATGCCATCGACGGCATCTCCAACGCCGACACCGATCGCGTCATCACCGAGCACTGCCCGTACACCTGGCCGTGGAACGTGTTGGGCTGGCCGAGCGTCAACGTCCCGGCAGGCCTGACCAGAGACGGGCTGCCCATCGGCCTGCAATTGATGGGGCACGAGTCCTCGGAGCCACTGCTGGTGTCGGTTGCGGCTCAACTCGAGAACGTGCTGCAGTGGCACCGCAGACGCCCCGAACCCTGGTGGACCGAGGCCTGCGAAACTTCGTAGCCCACCACGATCTGGGGAATTCCCACACACCGCGAAACCGAGTGCATCACCGGCTGCGGTGACGCGTGCGTTCAGAAGCCGAGCTTGCCCATCTGCTTGGGGTCGGTCTGCCAGTCCTTCGCAATTTTCACGTGCAGGTCCAGGTAGATCCTGGTACCGAGCAGCTTCTCGATCTGCAGGCGTGACGCGGTGCCGACGTCTTTCAGCCGCGATCCACCCTTGCCGATGATGATCGCCTTCTGACTCGATCGCTCGACATAGAGAATCGCGTGCACGTCGAGCATGTTGTCGTGGCCCTCGCGGGGAACGACTTCCTCGATGACGACGGCCAGCGAGTGGGGCAGCTCGTCGCGGACGCCTTCGAGTGCTGCCTCGCGGATGAGCTCGGCCATGAGAATTTCCTCGGGCTCGTCCGTCAGCTCGCCGTCGGGGTAGAACGCCGGTCCCGGCGGTAGTTCGGAGGCCAGCAGATCGACCAGCTTCTCCACCTGCTCACCGGATTCGGCCGACACCGGGATGACGTGACTGGAGTCCCCGAGGAGCTTGGACAGCGCCATCAACTGCTGCACGACCCGTTCCTTCTTGACCTTGTCGATCTTGGTCACGATGCCGATCAGTGTCGTTTTCGGCGCGATGTGCCGGACCTGTTCGAGAATCCACCGGTCTCCCGGCCCGATCTTCTCGTCGGCCGGGATGCAGAGGCCGATGACATCGACCTCGGAGTAGGTCTCTTGCACCAGGTCGTTGAGACGCTGCCCCAGAAGCGTTCTGGGACGGTGCAATCCGGGGGTGTCGACGAGGATCAACTGTGCGTGCTCACGATGAACGATGCCGCGGATGGTGTGCCGCGTTGTCTGCGGACGCGAGGACGTGATCGCGATCTTGGTGCCGACCAACGCGTTGGTCAAGGTGGACTTGCCGGTGTTGGGTCGGCCCACGAAACAGACGAATCCGGATCGGAACTCTTCGTTGTGCTGCTCGGACATCGAGCACCTCCAGATTTCAGTGTTGGTCGGTGACGTCCGACGGATCGTCGTCCTCGGTGGATTCTTCGTCGGCTTCGAGCTTTTCGACGAGCACGGTGGTGATGCGGACGCGGCCCCTCGGGTCCGCTCCCCCTTCACCGCGCAGGAGCAGGCCGTGGGTGATCACCTGCGAACCCGGCAACGGTACGCGACCGAGTTCGTGGCCGAGCAGCCCACCGACGGTGTCGACTTCCTCGGATTCGATGTCCATACCGAAAATTTCGCCGAGGTCTTCGAGTGGAACCCGCGAGGACACTCGATAGCGTCCGTCGTCGAGCTCCTCGATGGGCGCTACCTCGTCGGAGTCGTATTCATCGGCGATCTCGCCGACGATTTCCTCGATGACGTCCTCGATGGTCACCAGACCTGCGATGCCGCCGTATTCGTCGACGAGCAGCGCCATATGGTTGCGATCTCGCTGCATCTCGGCCAGCAGACTGTCGAGCGGCTTGGAGTCCGGCACGAACACAGCCGGACGCATCAGCTCGGACACCTGTACTCCGCGCCCACCGTCGGTGGAGTAGTACGTCCGCTGAACGAGATCTTTCAGATACACGACGCCGACGACGTCGTCGACGTTCTCGCCTATCACCGGAATCCGCGAATGGCCGCTACGCACGGCCAGGGAAGTGGCTTGGCCTGCAGACTTGTCGGACTCGATCCACACCATCTCCGGCCGAGGCACCATGACCTCACGGGCAGAGGTGTCACCGAGCTCGAACACCGATTGGATCATCCGCCGTTCGTCGTCGGCCACCACGCCGCGCTCGCGGGCCATGTCCACCAATTCCCGAAGTTCGATCTCGGAAGCGAAGGGGCCGTTGCGAAATCCCTTGCCCGGGGTGATCGCGTTACCGATGAGGATGAGGAGTCGAGAGATCGGGCCGAGGAGCCAACCGAGCGCCCGTAGCGGAAACGCAGCCGCCAGCGCGATCGAGTACGCGTTCTGCCGGCCGAGGGTTCGCGGGCCGACACCGATCACGACATAGCTGACCAGCACCATGGCCACCACGGTGATCACCAGCGCTGTCGTCGAATCGATCAATTGAGTCAGTCCGCCCGCCAGCAGAACGGCGCCGCCGATCTCGCACAGGATGCGCAGCAGGACCATCAAGTTGACGTATCTCGGGCGGTCGCCGACCACGACGACGAGGCCGGCTGCACCCGGTCGCTCGTCCTTGACCATGTCGTCGATGCGCGCCCGCGAGACCGTGTTCAGCGCGGAGTCGACAGCGGCGAACATGCCTCCGAGGGGCACCAGTAGAACAGCGAAGACTATGAGTGCGACAGCACTACTCACGCGCTAGAACCCCGCACTCCCGCTGGTGCGAACCCACACATCATCGCTCCCCACCGTCGACGAAACCGGCCTTGCCCAGCAGCCGAGCATCTCGAACGGCCTGTTCGGCAGCCCGCTCCGCCCGCCGGGCCTCCTCGTACCACTCGGCGAGAAGGCGGTTCTGCAACTCGAACATCTCTTTCTCTTCGTCCGGTTCTGCGTGGTCGTAGCCCAGCAGATGCAGTACCCCGTGCACGGTCAGCAACGCCAGCTCGTGCTCGAGCGAATGGCCCGCGGCAGCGGCTTGGTCCGCGGCGAACGACGGACACAGCACGATGTCGCCGAGCATCGCCGGCCCCGGCTCGGGGGCATCGGGGCGGCCACCGGGCTCGAGCTCGTCCATCGGAAACGACATCACGTCGGTGGGGCCGGGCAGATCCATCCACCGCATGTGCAGGTCCGCCATCGTCGCCGAATCCACCAGCACCATCGACAGTTCCGCTGCGGGATGCACGTCCATGCCGGCGATCGCGAATCGTGCGACCGAGACCAGCTCGGGTTCGGAGATGTCCATCCCCGACTCGTTGGACACTTCGATACTCATCTAGCCACTACCCACGTTCTCGTTGCCTGCATTGCCGTTTCCGTACCGCTGAATTCATCGTCTCGCCGCACGCGAGCCACCGGCACGGCGTTGGGCTCGGTTCGCAATCACACCGTCCGATGCCGACTCGAAGCGCTCGTATGCGTCGACGATCTCGGAGACCAGTCGGTGCCGCACCACATCGCTGCTGGTGAGATGAGCGAAGTGGATGTCGTCGACGTCTGTGAGAATCTCGGACGCCGCGCGCAGACCCGATTTCGCGCCGCCGGGAAGGTCGACCTGAGTGACATCGCCGGTGACGACGATCTTCGAGCCGAATCCCAGACGCGTCAGGAACATCTTCATCTGTTCGGCGGTGGTGTTCTGCGCCTCGTCGAGAATGATGAAGGCGTCGTTGAGCGTACGACCGCGCATGTACGCGAGTGGAGCGACCTCGATGACGCCCGCCTGCATCAACTTGGGGATCGCTTCGTCGTCCATCATGTCGTGCAATGCATCGTGCAGCGGGCGCAGGTACGGGTCGATCTTCTCGTGCAACGTTCCGGGAAGAAAACCGAGCCGCTCCCCTGCCTCCACTGCCGGACGCGTCAGGATGATGCGGGTGACCTGCTTGGTCTGCAATGCCTGTACGGCCTTGGCCATCGCGAGGTACGTCTTGCCGGTACCTGCAGGCCCGACGCCGAACACGATCGTGTTCGCATCGATCGCGTCCACGTACCGCTTCTGGTTCAGAGTCTTGGGCCGGATCGTCTTGCCGCGACGCGACAGGATGTCCAAGCTCAGGACCTCGGCGGGTGAATCCGATACGCCCTCGGTGAGCATGGCGACCGAGCGCCGCACCGCGTCGGGTGTCACCGGTTGAGCGCGTTTGGCCAGCGCTGCCAGCTCGGAGATCACCCGTTCGGCCAGAGCCACGTCTGCCACTTTCCCGGTGAGCGTCACGGCGTTTCCTCGTACGTGGACATCTGCCGTCAGCATCTGTTCGAGCGCCCGCAGGTTCTCGTCCGACTGTCCCAGCAGTGGCATCACTGCTTCGGGGGCGAGCTCCAAGGTGGACCGAACATCGCGCTCGGCGGGGAATTCGCTGTGTTCACTCACGTGGTGGCTATGGCCTGCTCTCTTGTTTCGACGATGACGACATCAAGTGGTGTTCGGTGAAGTTTAACGCCGACGGATCGATGCGCATTCCTATTGTTCGTCGCCTCGGCCCAGCACGGCGTCGAGCGAGAGCGCCCAGCATCGCGAATCGGGATCGAGAAACGCGAAGTGGTCCTCGCCTGGCACGATCGTCAGCCGCGCATCGTCTCCGGCCGCCCGCGCGGCCTGCACGTACCGCTCGCTCTGCGCTACCGGCACCTGAACGTCCTGCGATCCGTGCAGACAGATCGTCGGAATGCCGATGGGTGCACGGGCCGCAGGCGAGGCCGATCGGTACAGCACGGGGTCGTCCTCGTACCGAGCCTCCAGCAACGCCTCGACCGCGGGGTTGGTCCGTCCGAATGCGCTCGGCTCGAGATCGAGAACCCCGGCTTGGGCGACGATGCGCGACGGGCGCACCGCCGTGTCGGTCTCGCCGCCGAGCCACACTGCGAGGTGTCCGCCTGCGGAATGCCCGACAACGCGGACATCGTCGACACCGACCGGCGCGTGCCGCTGCACGTCACCTGCGACAACGTCGAGTGCCGAGCGCACGTCCTGCTGCATCTGCGGCCAATGCCCACCCGCACCGACGCGTCGATACTCGATGTTCCACGCCACAGCGCCTGCGCGGGCGAGGGCTCGGGCGAATTGTGTCCCCAGGTTCGATCCGTACTGTCCACTCCAGAAGCCACCGTGCACCACCAGGACCACCGGCGTCGACGTGTCGACGGGTTCGGCCGGCAGGTACAGATGGCCGAACTGCTCCGGGTGTTCGCCGTAGGCGATCTTGATTCGTGCGCTCATGCGGTCTGGAAGTCGGGCGGCAATTGGGTCCATCGTGAGGTCAGTACGCCCAGCGCACCGAGAGCGACGGCCCCTGCTGTCGACGTCCGCAGCACCGT
Organism: Rhodococcus sp. MALMAid1271; assembly: GCF_049195265.1. Lineage (NCBI taxonomy): Bacteria > Bacillati > Actinomycetota > Actinomycetes > Mycobacteriales > Nocardiaceae > Rhodococcus > Rhodococcus sp. MALMAid1271. The sequence continues at coordinate 260,268 of NZ_JBMIRQ010000067.1, forward strand.
CGGGCCGAGCACCACCGGGGTGGCCCCTGCCTCGGTGAGGGCGGCGACTTCGCGGTCGTCCAGGCCACCCTCGGGTCCGACGACGATCGCGACCTCGGGCACCTCACCGAACGGCAGGTCACGAAACGCCGAGGTGGCCTCCTCGTGCAGCACGGCAACGATCCCCCCGCGCTCGACGATGTCGCCCACCAGGGCATAGACCGACCGGGAATCGTGTAGCTCGGCAACCTCCGGAATGTACGCCCGGCGTGACTGCTTGGCTGTCTCGGCGGCCGTACTGCGCCACTTCGCGACGCCCTTGACGGCCTTGGGGCCCTCCCATCGCGCCACGCATCGTGAGGACTGCCAGGGCACCACCGCGTCGACGCCTGCCTCGGTGGCCAGCTCGACCGCAAGCTCGGACCGATCTGCCTTCGGCAGCGCCTGGACGAGCGTCACGGCAGGAGTCGGCGGCGGCATCTCGCTGCGTGATTGGACGGTCAGCTCCAGTCGGTTCTTCTCCGCAGCCGAGACGACCGTGTCGGCCAACCCGCCTGCCCCGTCACCGAGCAGTACTCGCTCGCCGACGCGGATGCGTCGAACCGTCGCGGCGTGATGTCCTTCTTTGCCGTCGAGGACTGCGAGTTCGCCGACCTGCGGCAACGGGGAGAGGTAGAAGACCGTGGGGGCCATGGATCAGCGACCGCTGAAGGCTTCCCGCAACCGCGAGAACAGTCCGCCGCTGTGCGCCGAACCGGTGGTGACGACCTCGGCCGCATCACGATCCCGGATGGACTTGAGCTGTTCGAGCAGTTGTGTCTGCTTGCTGTCCAGCTTGGTCGGCACGATGACCTCGAGGTGCGCGTGCAGATCGCCGCGGATACCGGAGCGGAGCTTCGGCATTCCGTGACCGCGTAGCACTGTCGTCGAGTTCGGTTGCGTACCTTGCTCGATCGAGATCTCAGTGGGTCCGTCGATGATCGCGTCGACAGTCACGGCCGTGCCGAGTGCGGCGTCGACCATCGGGACACGCACGGTGCAGTGCAGATCGTCACCGTCACGGACGAACACCTCGTGCTGCTGTTCGACGATTTCGACGTAGAGATCTCCTGCGGGGCCGCCGCCGGGGCCTACTTCGCCCTGCGAGGCGAGTCGAATCCGCATGCCGTTGCTCACGCCGACCGGAACCTTGACGGAGATGTCTCGACGCGAGCGCACGCGTCCGTCGCCGCCGCACTTGCGGCACGGGTCCGGGATGGTCTCGCCGGCACCTCGGCACGTCGGGCACGGACGGCTGGTCATGACCTGGCCGAGGAACGAACGCTGCACCGACTGCACTTCGCCGGCACCGCCGCAGGTCTCACAGCGAACTGGCTTGGAGTCGCCGTTGGTGCCCGAGCCGGTGCACAGATCGCACAGGACGGCCGTGTCGACGGTGATGTGCTTGGTCACCCCGGTCGCGCACTCGTCGAGCGTGAGCTTGGTTCTGAGCAGCGAGTCCGCTCCCGGCTGCACCCGCCCCTTGGGGCCGCGCTGCGCGCCGCCTGCGCCGCCGCCGAAGAAGGCCTCGAACACATCTCCCAGGCCTCCGCCGAAGCCGGCACCACCGAATCCACCGCCGCCGCCTCCGCCGCCCTGCTGCAACGGGTCGCCGCCGAGGTCGACGATGCGGCGCTTCTCCGGGTCGGAGAGCACCTCGTATGCGGTGGAGATCTCCTTGAATCGGGCCTGCGCGGCCTCGTCCGGGTTGACGTCCGGGTGCAGCTCTCGCGCCAGCTTGCGGTAGGCGCGCTTGATCTCCTGGTCCGTCGCCTGCTGGCCGACGCCCAAAGTCCCGTAATAATCCCGTGCCACGTCGTCTCTTTCGTCCTAGAAGATGAATCTCGTTCGTTGATGCTGTGTGCCGGCGGCCTTGCCCCCGCTACCGGCGTTCGATCGGTTCGTGCTGCTCTCAGCGCTCGGCCAGGACCTCACCGATGTATCTGGCAACCGCGGCGACCGACGCGATTGTTCCTGGGTAGTCCATTCGGGTCGGCCCGAGGACACCCATGCCACCGAGGACCATGCCAGCCGAGCCGTACCCGGTGGAAATCACCGAGGTTCCGCGCATCTCCTCGACCTGCGTTTCCTCGCCGATCCGCACGGTGACGGTGCGGGTGTCCTGTGTCACAGCGAGCAATTTGAGGACCACCACTTGTTCTTCCAGCGCCTCGAGTACCGCCCGGAGCGATCCGGGAAACCCCGCGTCGCCTGCGAAGTCCGCAGCGTTGCGGGTCAGGTTTGCCGTTCCGCCGAGAACCAAGCGTTCTTCGGGGTACTCGACCAGCGTCTCCACCAGCACCGTGGCCGAACGAATCATCGCGTCGCGCAGGCCGGGCGGTGAGTTCTCGGCGAGTTCGGCCACGGCGGCGGATGCGGCAGCAAGACGCTTGCCCTCCAAGGCACCGCCGAGAAGCCTGCGCAGCTGCGCCAGATTCTCGTCGTCGATGACGTCACCGAGTTCGACGATGCGTTGATCGACTCGGCCCGAGTCGGTGATGAGCACCAACAGCAGCCGGGCCGGAGTGAGCGCGACCACCTCGAGGTGTCGAACCGAGGATGCCGACAGAGTCGGGTACTGCACCACGGCGACCTGACGGGTCAACTGAGCGAGCAATCGCACGCCGCGTCGCAGAACATCGTCCAGGTCGACGCCGTTCTCGAGGAACTCGAGGATGGCGCGGCGTTCGGCCGCCGACAGCGGTTTGACATCGGCAATCCGGTCGACGAATTGCCGGTAACCCTTGTCGGTGGGGACCCGGCCCGAACTGGTGTGTGGCTGCGCGATGTACCCCTCGGCCTCGAGCACCGCCATGTCGTTGCGCACCGTTGCACTCGACACCCCCAAGTTGTGCCGCTCGACCAAAGCACGTGATCCGACGGGTTCCTGAGTGGACACGTAGTCCGCCACGATCGCTCGTAGAACCTCGAACCGCCTGTCGTCGGTGCTCGACATCGGTGCCCACCTCCGTTCTCGTTTCCAATCGCCGCTCGAGTCTAGTAGCCGACCGACGCATGATGGTGCAAGGCCTTACTGTGGTCCGAGTGGAAACTGTCTGTCGATTCGGTCCAGTGGCTCGGGGCTCGCGATGATCTTCAAAGGCGTCCGCGACGGAAAGCCGTACCCCGAGCACGGACTCTCCATCAGGGACTGGTCGAGAATTCCGCCACGCCAACTGCGTTTGGACGAGATCGTCACCACCACGAAGGTGCTCGAACTGGACCGGTTGTTGTCCGAGGACTCCACCTTCTACGGTGACCTCTTCCCGCACGCTGTGCAGTTCCGCGGCGTCATCTATCTGGAGGACGGCTTGCACCGAGCGGTGCGGGCGGCTCTACGGAATCGAACGGTGTTGCACGCCAGGGTGTTCGACTACGACGCACTCGGTGCCTGAGGCCGAGTTCTCACGCCGCGGCGATGCTGCGCACCACTGCGTCCGCGAGCAGCCGGCCCCGATCGGTCAGTACCAGCCGGTCGCCGCACCGCAGCATCAGCCCGTCCGCGACGGTCTGCTCGGCAGCGGCGCGCTCGGCCGGGCCGAGCAGAGCCATCGGCACCCCCGAGCGCAGTCGCACGGTCAACATCAGCTCCTCCAGGTGCCGATCCTCGACACTGAGTAGTTCGCTCCCCATGACCGGCAGCTGCCCACCTGCGAGGCGATCGGCGTACGCAGCAGGATGCTTGACGTTCCAGAATCGGGTACCGCCGATATGGCTGTGCGCTCCAGGGCCGGCACCCCACCAGTCGCCGCCATCCCAGTAACCGATGTTGTGCCGGCACTGTGCATCGGCGTCGGCGGCCCAATTCGATACCTCGTACCAGGACAGGCCAGCAGCACCGAGGGCTGTGTCGATGCGCTCGTAGCGGCTCGCCAGTACATCGTCGTCCGGAGCGGGCAACTCGCCACGCCGCACCTTGCGCGCCATGGCAGTACCGTCCTCGATGATCAACGCGTAGGCCGACACGTGGTCGACACCGGCATCGAGCACCGCGGCGAGCGACTGGTCGAGGTCACTGTCTCGCTCGCCGGGGGTGCCGTAGATGAGGTCGAGGTTGACGTGCTCGAAACCGGCAGCGCGCGCCTCCTTGGCGGCCGCGACCGCCCGGCCGGGTGTGTGGGTTCGATCGAGTACGGCGAGTACGTGCGGCGCGGCGGATTGCATTCCGAGCGAGACTCGGGTGAAGCCTGCCCCCCGAAGTCGGTCGAAGAATTCCGCGGATGTCGATTCGGGGTTGGATTCGGTGGTCACCTCGCCGCCGTCGGTGAGTCCGAAACTGGACCGGACGGCACCGAGAACCTCGGCCAGACCGTCGCCCCCCAGCAGTGACGGCGTGCCACCACCGACGAAAACCGTGTCAGCTGTCGGAACTCGCCCGGTCCCAACCTCGATCAGGGCCGCGGCGGTGTCGAGCTCACGTCGCAGACCCTCCAGCCAGGACTGCGGCGACGCCGAGGTCCCCAACTCGCCCGCCGTGTAGGTGTTGAAATCGCAGTACCCGCATCTCGTCGCGCAGAACGGGACGTGCACGTAGATGCCGAACGCTCGGTCCCCCACGCCGGCGAATGCCTCGTGCGGCAACTCGAAGTCGGACGGGATGGAGACGACGTTGTTCACGCTCACCAGTGTCCCAGAGTCGGCGATCGACTCTGCCCACCCGCCGTCGGGCAGGTCTGCCAGCCTATTTACCCGAAAAACGGGGCAAATAGGCTCCGCGGTCGGCAATGCTGCGATGACGTGGCACAATGGCAGCCGTGACCGACTCAGGAGTTCGACTCGTGGCGCGCCGCCATGTCGATCTCGGCCGCGTCTGTAGCGCGTCGTGTCGATGCACGTCCGGCTGCTGACCAGCCTCCTTCGAGCACGTCCATTCGATTCACCGGCACTCCCTTCATGTGGGTAGCGCACATCCACGCGCACAACCCGAGAGCCGGCCCGCACAGAAGATGCAGGAGCATTGCATGTCGTCGACCAGCGACGCGACCACCGACGCTGCCTCCGTCAAGCCACGGGAGCGCACGCCGCGGCCGACCAAGCGTCGAGCCGAGGGACAGTGGGCCCTGGGCTACCGAGAGCCACTCAACGCCAACGAGCAGTCCAAGAAGGACGACAACCCGCTCAACGTCCGTGCCCGCATCGAGAACATCTACTCCAAGCAGGGGTTCGACAGCATCGACAAGAGCGACCTGCGCGGCCGCTTCCGGTGGTGGGGCCTCTACACACAGCGCGAGCAGGGCTACGACGGCACCTTCACCGGTGACGACAACATCGATCTGCTCGAGGCGAAGTACTTCATGATGCGGATCAGATGCGACGCAGGCGCGCTGAACCTCGAACAACTGCGTACCCTCGCGTACATCTCGAAGGAGTTCGGCCGTGACACCGCCGATCTGTCCGATCGTGAGAACGTCCAGTTCCACTGGGTCGAGGTCGAGAACGTTCCCGAGATCTGGCGTCGAATCGAGGCGGTCGGGCTCGAGACCACCGAGGCCTGCGGCGACTGCCCACGGGTGGTGCTCGGTTCCCCTCTCGCCGGTGAGGCCGTCGACGAGATTCTCGACCCCACATCGGCCATCGACGAGATCGTCGAGCGGTACATCGGCAAACCCGAGTACTCCAACCTGCCGCGCAAGTTCAAGACGGCCATCTCCGGCCTTCAGGACGTGGTGCACGAGATCAACGACTGCGCGTTCGTCGGAGTGAACCACCCCGAGCACGGTCCCGGACTCGACCTGTGGGTCGGCGGTGGCTTGTCCACCAATCCCATGCTCGCGCAACGTGTCGGCGTCTGGGTTCCCCTCGAGGAGGTACCGGACGTCTGGGAAGGCGTCGTCTCGATCTTCCGTGACTACGGGTATCGCCGGCTCCGCACGAAGGCGCGGCTGAAGTTCCTGATCAAGGACTGGGGTATCGAGAAATTCCGCCAGGTCCTCGAGGACGAATACCTGCACCGCAAGCTCATCGACGGACCGGCCCCCGAGAAGCCGACGCGGCCTCGCGATCACGTCGGTGTGCAGAAGCTGAAGAACGGTCTCAACGCGGTCGGTGTCGCGCCCATCGCAGGACGCGTCTCGGGCACCATCCTGGCCGCTGTGGCCGATGCCGCCGAGAAAGCCGGGTCTGATCGGATTCGCTTCACGCCGTATCAGAAGCTGATCGTTCTCGATGTTCCGGACGACAAGCTCGAGCAGCTGATCGCAGATCTCGACGCGTTGGGCCTGCCGGCCCGACCCTCGCACTGGCGCAAGAATCTGATGGCCTGCAGCGGCATCGAGTTCTGCAAGCTCTCCTTCGCCGAAACCCGCAAGCGCTCACAGGTTCTCGTGCCCGAGCTCGAGCAGCGCCTGGCCGACATCAACAGTCGACTCGATGTACCGATCACGATCAACATCAACGGCTGCCCCAACTCGTGCGCGCGATCACAGATCGCCGACATCGGCTTCAAGGGCATGCTGGTCGACGACGGTGCCGGGAATCAAGTAGAGGGATTCCAGGTTCATCTCGGAGGCAGCCTCGGTCTGGACAGTGCGTTCGGCCGAAAGTTGCGCCAGCACAAGGTCAACAGCTCCGAGCTGGGCGATTACATCGACAGAGTGGTGCGCAATTTCGACAAGCACCGCGAGGACGGCGAACGGTTCGCTCAATGGGCCGTACGAGCAGACGAGGCGGATTTGCGATGAGTACCAGGATGAATTTGACGGTGGAGGAGTTGAAGGACATCGCCGAGCGCGGTGCCCGCGAACTCGACGGGGCGAGCCCACTGGAGCTGTTGCAGTGGACCGAGGACACCTTCGGTGAGGACTTCATCGTCGCCTCCAACATGCAGGACGGGGTTCTCGTTCATCTCGCAGCACAGGTTCATCCCGGTGTGGATGTGCTGTTTCTCGACACCGGCTACCACTTCGCCGAGACGATCGGCACCCGCGACGCCGTCGAAGCCGTGTACGGCGTGCACGTCATCAATGCCCGCGCCGAGAAGACTGTCGCGGAACAGGATTCGATCGAGGGCAAGGACCTGTTCGCACGTGAGCCCAACCGATGCTGCGCGATGCGCAAGGTCGCCCCGCTGAAGAAGGAACTGGCGAACTACAGCGCTTGGGTCACCGGCATCCGACGGGTCGAAGCACCCACCCGCGCCAATGCTCCGCTCATCTCGTTCGACGACGCCTTCGGCCTGGTGAAGATCAACCCGATCGCACCGTGGTCGGACGAGCAGATGCAGGCCTACATCGACGAGCATTCGATTCTGGTCAATCCCCTCGTCGACGAAGGCTATCCGTCCATCGGGTGCGCACCGTGCACCGTCAAACCTGCCCCCGGAGCCGACCCGCGTAGCGGTCGTTGGGCCGGCAAGGCCAAGACCGAATGTGGGTTGCACGCCTCATGACACTCGACCTCACCTCGGCCACCGTCGGTCGAACCCATCTCGACGCAGATCGGTTCGACACCCTCGACGCACTCGAATCCGAGGCCATTCACATCTTCCGGGAGGTGGCGGGCGAGTTCGAGCGTCCCGTCATTCTGTTCTCCGGAGGCAAGGACTCGACCGTTCTGCTGCATCTGGCGATCAAGGCGTTCTGGCCCGCTCCCCTGCCGTTCGCGCTGCTCCACGTCGACACCGGCCACAACCTGCAGGAGGTACTGGACTTCCGCGATCACGTGGTCGCCAAGTACAACCTGCGCCTGCACGTGGCCAGGGTCGAGGACTACCTCGCCGACGGACGCCTCACCGAGCGCCCCGACGGCATCCGAAACCCGCTGCAGACTGTGCCTCTTCTCGACGCGATCTCCGAGAATCGGTTCGACGCCGTCTTCGGTGGTGCCCGACGCGACGAGGAGCGGGCCCGTGCGAAGGAACGAATCTTCTCGTTGCGCAATGCATTCGGCCAGTGGGAGCCCAAGAAGCAGCGACCCGAACTGTGGAACCTGTACAACGGCAAGCATTCCCCCGGCGAGCAGGTGCGGGTGTTCCCGCTCAGCAACTTCACCGAACTCGACATCTGGCGCTACATCGCCCGCGACGACGTGGAACTGGCGAGCATCTACTACGCCCACCAGCGCCCCGTCTACCAGCGTGATGGCATGTGGATGACACCCGGCGTATGGGGTGGGCCCGCCGAGAACGAAGAGCTGCAGACTCTGTCGGTGCGCTACCGCACCGTCGGCGACGGATCCACCACTGGCGCAGTACTCTCCGAGGCCGCCGACAATCAGGCAATCCTCGCCGAGGTCGCCGCCTCGCGGCTGACCGAACGCGGAGCGACCCGCGGCGACGACCGTGTCTCCGAGGCTGCAATGGAAGATCGCAAACGAGAAGGATACTTCTGATGAGCAGCTCGAGCACCGGCACGCAGCTCCTTCGTCTCGCCACCGCAGGGAGCGTCGACGACGGTAAGTCGACCCTTGTCGGACGGCTGTTGTACGACACCAAATCCGTTCTGGCAGACCAGATCGACGCCGTCACTCGGGCATCGGTGGACAAGGGCCTGGCCACGCCGGATCTGTCCCTGCTGGTCGACGGACTGCGCGCCGAGCGCGAACAGGGCATCACCATCGATGTCGCCTACCGCTATTTCGCGACGCCGCACCGTTCGTTCGTGCTGGCCGACACCCCCGGCCACGTGCAGTACACCCGCAACACCGTTTCCGGGGCGTCGACGGCTCAGCTCGTCATCCTGCTGGTCGATGCCCGCAAGGGTGTCATCACCCAGACCCGCAGGCATGCAGCGGTTCTCGCTCTGCTCGGCGTTCCACGACTGGTCCTCGCGGTCAACAAGATCGATCTGGTCGAGGACCCCGCGCAGGTGTTCGCCGACATCTCGGCCGAGTTCAACTCGCTGACATCCTCCCTCGGCTGGTCCAGCGAGGACGTCGTCGAGATCCCGGTCTCTGCGCTACACGGTGACAACGTCGCGGTGCAGTCGGACAGAACCCCGTACTACCACGGGCCCACGCTCATCGAGCACCTCGAGTCGGTACCGGTCGACGCCGAGCCACACCGCGTCGGTCTTCGATTCCCCGTGCAGTACGTGATTCGACCCCGCACGGCAGAGTTCCCCGACTATCGCGGGTACGCAGGACAGGTCGCAGCAGGCACCGTCGACGTCGGGGATGAGGTGGTCATTCTGCCCTCCGGCACCCGAACGACGGTCGAACGCATCGACACCGCGGACGGTGAGTTGCGTACGGCGCACGCCGGGCGCAGTGTCACTCTCGTGCTCACCGACGATGTCGACGTCTCGCGCGGAGACACCATCGCCTCCCCGCAGGACGCGCCCGAGCCCATCGGCGATTTCGAGGCCACTGTCTGCTGGCTCGCCGAGAAGCCGCTCCGCCCGGGTGCCCGTCTGCTGCTCAAGCACGGAACCCGTACGACGCAGGCCATCGTCGGCACGCTCATCGAACGTTTCGACGAGCAGGATCTCACTGCGCAGGAGAATCCGGAGTCGCTCGAGCTCAACGAAATCGGCCGAATTTCCGTGCGCGTCGCCGAACCGATCGTGGCCGACGACTACGCCGTCAACCGGCACACGGGTAGCTTCCTGCTGATCGATCCAGCCGGTGGAAACACCCTCGCGGCCGGGCTCGTCGGGAACGCATTGGCTGCGGTCGAGTTGGGGTCGGCAGTTCCGGCGTGACCGCTCTGATCGCGGTTGCCCACGGCAGCCGCGACCCGCGCTCGGGCGCTTCGATCCGCCGCGCCGTCGACGTGCTGCGTCGACGGCGACCGGATCTGGACGTACGGGTTGCATTTCTCGATCTGACCGATCCCGGCGTCGACACGGTGGTCGACGAGCTGGCCTCGTCCGGTCATACGCGCATCGTCGCAGTTCCGCTGCTGTTGGGCAGCGCCTATCACGCTAAGGTCGACCTACCCGCGCTGCTGAATGCAGCGCGAGGTCGTCATCCGCACCTGTCCATCGCACAATCGGACGTACTCGGTGGTGATCGTCTGCTCGTCGATGCCGTTCGCGATCGTGTCGTGCAGACCGGGGTTGCGCTCGACGATACGACCGTCGGCGTTGCGCTGGCCGCAGTCGGCTCGAACGACGCCTCGGCGAACGAACGCACCGAACTCCTGGCCCAGGATCTGGTGTCCGGAAGCTCCTGGGCCGGGGCGGTGGCCTGCTTCGCGACCTCGGTCGAACCCTCTGCTACCGAGGCCGTGGCGCAGCTGCGCTCGATGGGTGCCACTCGCATCGTGGTGGCACCATGGTTTCTGGCACCGGGCAGATTGACCGACCGAGTCACACGTCTGCTGTTAGAGCACCCAGACGTTGCATTTGCCGAGGTCATCGGCTCCCATCCGGCGGTAGCCGAGATCGCCTCGCGACGTTACGACGCCGCCCTGCAGCGCTCGAGTCGGCACCGTACCGCGTGAGATGCGCGGCGACGGTCAGTTCACAGGGGCCGAGGCAGCCTGGTGAGCTGCGTCGGCAATTTCCGGTACCCGAGTCGCTCGCGCGTACACCGTGTCGCCCTCACGAAGACCGAGGGCTTCGCTGTCGCCACGAGTGATCTGCGCGGCGAACAACTCACCGGTCGCGGCGTTCTCCAATTCGACCTTGACCTCGAAACCGAGACGCACCACGCGCTGGACGATGGCACGTGTCACTCCGGCCGATTCCGCCGTCCCGCTGGCCTGCGCCTGCGCCAACGACGGATCGCGTCCGACGCGAATGTCGTGCGGGCGGACGAGAACTCCGTTCAGTCTGGCGACCTGGCCGAGGAACGACATCACGAAATTGTTGGCCGGACGGTCGTAGAGATCCTCCGGCGTCCCGATCTGTTCGATTCTTCCCTTGTTGAGCACGGCGATTCGATCGGCGACGTCGAGCGCTTCTTCCTGATCGTGGGTCACCAGCACGGTCGTCACATGCACCTCGTCGTGCAGTCGCCGCAGCCACGTCCTGAGGTCGGCCCGTACTTTGGCGTCGAGTGCACCGAACGGCTCATCGAGCAGCAACACCTGCGGGTCGACGGCCAGTGCACGGGCCAACGCCATGCGCTGCCGCTGTCCGCCGGACAGCTGCGCCGGGTAGCGGCTCTGGAAGCCGGCGAGCCCGACGATCTCGAGTAGCTCGTCCACCTTCTTGGCGATCTCGGCCTTGGGCCGCTTGCGAATCTGCAGACCGAACGCGACGTTGTCTCGCACCGTGAGGTGTTTGAACGCCGCGTAGTGCTGGAACACGAAGCCGATCTCGCGACGCTGCGGACTCACCCACGTCACGTCCTGCCCTGCGAGCACCACGCGGCCGGAGTCGAGCTGCTCGAGGCCCGCGATCGAGCGCAGCAGAGTGGACTTGCCCGAACCACTGGGACCCAGCAATGCCGTCAACGAACCCTTGGGAATGTCGATGTCCACATCGTCGAGTGCTGCGAAATCGCCGTACCGCTTGTTGGCACCGGCAACCGAGATCTCGATCTCCGGGGATGTCTCGGTCATTGGTTCGTCCTCTTCTTCTCGAGGGCCGTCATCAACAGCAGCACGACCACGGCGATCGCCATGAGCAGCGTGGAGGCCGCATACGCACCCTGCTGATTGAAGTCCTCGTAGCGTGAATTGACCAGCAGTGTCAGTGTTTGCGAGATTCCCGGCAGATTGGTCGAGACCATGATGACGGCACCGAACTCGCCGAGGGATCGCGCGACGGTCAGTACCACGCCGTAGGTCAGGCCCCACCGGATCGCAGGCAACGTGATGCGCCAGAACGTCTGCCAGGACGACGCGCCCAATGTCGAGGCGGCCTCTTCCTGTTCTTCACCGATTTCGTACAGCACCGGTTCGACCTCGCGAACAACGAACGGCAGCGTGACGAAGATGGTCGCGATGACCATGCCAGGAAGCGCGAAAATGACCTTGAAGCCCAGGCTTTCGACGCCGCCGAACCAACCGTTCGCACCCCACAGCAGGATCAGCGCAACGCCGGTGATGATCGGCGACACCGCGAACGGCAGATCCACGATCGCCTCGAGCACGCCCCTGCCGCGGAACCGCCCACGTACCAGCGCGAGAGCTGTGACCACACCGAACACGATGTTGATCGGCACCACGATGGCAACGATCAACAGCGAGAGCTGCAGTGCCGATTGTGCAGCCGGAGTGGTGATCAGCTCCCAGAACGTGACGACACCGTCTTCGAAGGTGCGGTACAAAATGGTCCCGAGCGGCAGCAGCACGAGTACGGCGAGATACAGCAGGGCGACGGTGCGCAGGGTCAGCTTGACCGGTAGACCGATCTTCACGAGATCTGCTCCTCACGACGGGCCAGCCGGTTGCCCACCACACGCAGGACGAACAGCACCGCAAACGCAATTCCCAACAGCACCACGGAGATTGCCGCTGCATCGGTGGACCTGTCGTACTCGATCAGCTCACGGATGTACTGGGAGGCCACCTGGGTGTCGTTCGGGATGTTGCCACCGATGAGCACCACCGATCCGAACTCACCGATGGCGCGGGCGAACGCAAGGCCACCGCCGGAGAGCACGGCAGGCAACAACACCGGCAACACGATGCGCCGGAAGATGGTCCAGTTGTTCGCCCCGAGAGAGGCAGCCGCCTCCTCGACGTCCTTGTCGAGCTCGATCAACACCGGCTGCACCGCCCGCACCACGAACGGCAGCGTGACGAACAGCAGCGCGACGACCACTGCGGGCTTGGTTGCATTGAACACCAACCCGATCGGACTCGCCGGGCCGTACAGCGAGAGCAGCACGAGGCTCGCGACGATGGTCGGTAGTGCGAACGGCAGATCGATCAGTGCATTGACGAACCGTTTCCCCGGGAACTCGTCCCGCACCAACACCCATGCGATGAGCGTGCCGAGGAACAGATTGAGCACTGCTGCCGCGACGGACACCTCGAGTGTCACCTTGAACGTGGCCACTGCCCGGGGCTCGGAGATCGCATCCCAGAAACCGGACAGACCGTCGTCGAACGACTGAACGGTCAACGCTGCCAGCGGAAGCAATACGATGACACTGAGCCACAGCACGGCCACCCCGAGCCCGAGTGGCCCTACCGATCCCGGCCCCCTGAACTTGCGGCCCTCGCCGCCTGGACGAAACCGTGATCTCGTACCGGGCGGAACGGTCGATTCCGCAGTCGATGTATCTGTGGTCGAAGGTGACATCGATATCTACCGAGTACTTTCCTGATAGATCTTCGCGATCGCGCCGTTGTCACCGAACAGGTCCGCGTCGACCTGCTCCCAGCCGCCCAGATCATCGATGGTGTACAGCTTTTCGGGAGCGAAGAACTTGTCGGCGAACTCCGACTCGATCTCCGGGTTCGCCGGACGGAAGCCCGCTTCGGCCCAGATCCTCTGCCCCTCGTCGGAATAGACGAAATCGTTGAGAGCGTTCGCCCGGTCCAGGTGAGCGCTGCTGTTGACCACCGCCACCGGATTGTCGATGCGGAACGTCACGGGAACGTCGACGTGCTCCACCTGCTGGCCCTGCTGCTCGATGAGGAGTGCCTCGTTCTCGTAACTCAGCAACGCATCACCTTGGCCTTGCAGAAACGCTTCGGTGGCCGCGCGACCAGACTCGGGCTGCACCGGAAAATGATCAGCGACGAGCGTACGAACGAAATCGAGACCCGCCTGCTGGTCCTGGCCGCCGTTGCTCATCGCCGCGTACGGGGCGAGCAGGTTCCACTTGGCCGATCCGGAACTGAGGGGGCTCGGGCTGATCACCTGTACACCCGGCTCGAGCAAGTCGTCCCACGTGCGAATGTTCTTCGGGTTGCCCTCCCGAACCACGATCGTCACCACGGAGCCGAACGGCACTCCCCCGTAGGCATTGCGGTTCCAGTCCTCGTCGATCTTGCCCGCGTCGACGAGTCGCGTGATATCGGGCTCCACGGAGAAGTTGACGATATCGGCGGGCGCGCCGTCGGCAACCTTACGAGATTGGTTACCCGAAGGGCCGTAGTCGGCATTGATCGCGGTGCCGTCGCCGTCCTCGGTCGCTGCGAAGGCCGTACCGATTGCGTCCCAGCCGTTCTTGGGCACTGCGTAGCCGACGAGGGTCAGGGAAGGACCACTGGCAGTGTCCGGGGGGCCACCGACGACGTCACTCGACCCGCCGTTGCAGCCGGTGAGTACCAACGCCCCCACGGCAGCAAACGTGGTCAGCAGGTAGCGAGAGCCATGCCTCATCGAGCGAGGGCCTTTCATGATGGTGTGCACTGAGAACGAACTGGGCCGAGTCGATACCCTCGTCGACCGAAGCCGTGTGGCCGAGGCCGAGATCACCGTGCGCAATCGCATGAACAACGAATCCCGGCTGCGTGCGAGGCATGCGCATGCCGACAGCGGATCGACGGAACCTGTTCGACGAGGGAAGAAATCAACAACAGTCGATATCGGCGACTGCCAACATGCCGACAGCAATCAACGCCAACTGATGGCGGACGCGGTACTCGGCTGCAGACGACACGGCAGAAATCTAGCAGAGGATCGGTGTCGGCTCTAACTCGGCAGACGAGTCGGCGCCGGAAAGGCTACCGAGTGAGCAACCAGGCGATGACAACCAGCACCAGCAGCGCGATGAGCGCCAACGTGACCCGAGACCGTGGCATTACTATCCGTCCTTCGTCGTGGTGGAGGCCGTCGCCGTCGACTCCGCCTCCCGAGCAGCACGGGCGTCGCGTCCGAGCAGGCGCAGGAACACTGCGAGCAGCCGATCGAACACCCGTGCCAACAGGAACGCCGTCGGCACGATGACCAGCAACGCGACGACCGACTGCGGCACGAACGGCAATCCCGTTATCCACAGTTCGACGCCGTCCCACCATCGTGCAACCGGTTCCACCCTCGCAGCTTAAACCAGCCGGCTCCACACCCACGCCACGCCGACCGACGACCAGCAGTGGACGACTGCCATCGATGCGTCGATGATTACGCCATGACGGCATTCGAAAATACTTCGCCCGTACCCCCGGTGGCCGACGAACCCGCTATGGGATCGGGACATCCAGGTTTGGGCGGAGTCGAAGTTCAAGGAGCGTTGGGACGTACCGACTCGCCGGCGTACGCGGCGACGTCGTATCGCAGCGCCTTTCCGCCGATCGACGACTACGCGTTCCTCTCGGACTGCGAAACGACTTGTTTGATCGCACGCAACGGGTCCGTCGAGTGGATGTGTGTGCCACGGCCGGACTCACCCAGCGTCTTCGGCGCAATTCTCGATCGCAGTGCGGGTCACTTTCGGGTCGGACCGTACGGCCAGTCCGTCCCGGCTGCCCGCCGCTACCTGCCCGGCGGCCTGATCGTCGAAACCACGTGGCAGACCGAGACCGGGTGGATCACCGTACGCGACGCCTTGGTGATGGGCCCATGGCACAACACCGATCAACGCTCACGAACCCACAAACGTGCGCCGAGCGACTGGGATGCCGAGCACATTCTGCTTCGGACCATCAAGTGCGTCAGTGGGACGGTCGAATTGGAGATGAGTTGCGAGCCGGCCTTCGATTACCACCGCGCCCCGGCCAAGTGGGAATACACCGGAAAGGTGTACGAGGAGACGACGGCAACCTGCGCCGCGAGCAGTGACGGCGATCAGCCGACGCTGAAACTGACCACCAATCTGCGGATCGGCATCGAAGGACGAGAGGCCCGCGCACGCACCCGCTTGACCGAGGGCGACAACGTGTTCGTCGCGCTGTCCTGGTCCGATCTCCCTGCGCCGCAGACGTTCGAGGAAGCCTCGAGCAAGATGTGGCAGACGTCGGAATGCTGGCGGCAATGGATCACGATCGGCCGATTCCCCGACCACCCGTGGCGCGGATACCTTCAGCGCAGCGCATTGGCACTCAAGGGCCTGACCTACGCGCCGACCGGCGCTCTGCTGGCCGCGTCGACCACGTCACTTCCGGAAACGCCTGGTGGAGAACGTAACTGGGACTATCGATACACCTGGGTGCGGGATTCCACTTTCGCTCTGTGGGGCCTGTACACCTTGGGACTCGACCGGGAGGCCAACGACTTCTTCGCGTTCATGTCCGATGTCGCGACCACAGCCAACGGCGAGGTCAATCCGCTGCAGGTCATGTACGGCATCGGCGGCGAGAAGACCCTCGACGAGGAGGAGCTGCCGCACCTGTCCGGCTACGACGGTGCCCAACCCGTCCGAATCGGCAACGGTGCCTACAACCAAGAACAGCACGACATCTGGGGCACGATGCTCGACTCGGTGTACCTCCACGTCAAATCGCGAGAACACGTCCCCGAGTTCCTGTGGCCACTACTCAAGCGTCAGGTCGAGGAAGCGATCGCCAACTGGCGCAAACCCGATCGTGGCATCTGGGAGGTACGCGGTGAACCGCAGCACTTCACGTCCTCGAAGCTCATGTGTTGGGTCGCGCTCGACCGCGGTGCCAAGCTCGCCGACATCCACGGCCAGGACGAATATTCGGCCAAGTGGAACGAGATCGCCGACGAGATCAAGGAAGACATTCTCGCGAACGGCATCGACTCCCGCGGTGTTCTCACCCAGCGCTACGGCCACGACTCGCTGGATGCGTCACTGCTGCTCGCGCCGCTGCTGCGGTTCCTACCCGCCGATGACGAGCGTATTCGCGCGACGGTGCTTGCCATTGCCGACGAGTTGACCGAGGACGGGCTCGTGCTGCGGTATCGAACCGACACCACCGACGACGGATTGGCCGGCGAAGAAGGAACATTCACGATCTGTTCCTTCTGGCTGGTCTCGGCGCTGGTCGAGATCGGCGAGCTCCCGCGAGCGAAGCACCTGTGCGAACGGCTCCTCGGTTACGCGAGCCCGCTCAAGCTCTACGCCGAGGAGATCGACCATCGCACCGGCCGTCACCTCGGCAATTTCCCGCAGGCATTCACCCACCTGGCACTCATCAACGCCGTGGTGCACGTCATCCGCGCCGAGGAGGCTCAGGCGGCAGGGCATTTCCAGCCTGCGCACTCCAACACCTGAGCAGTGTCGTTCAGCGGCCGAGTTGCCTCGCCCATTCGGCGACCAACTCGGCCGCGGGCTTCGCCTGCGCTCGGCGATGACCGGTACCTGCCCACATCGACAGTGCCGACGGATCGTTCTGTGCGGCTGCCTTCGCACGCAGCGGTGCCGTCAAATAGTGCAGATCGGGGTACGCGAGCGGCGCGGCCTCGGAGTTCTCGCGCATGAACTCGTTCACCAGACCCCGCGCCGGACGACCGGAGAACGCCCTGGTCACAGCGGTGTCCGTCGCGCGCGTCAACTGCTGTCGGTGTACCGGTTTGGTACCGGCTTCCGGCGTGTTCAGCAGCGCCGTGCCCAGCTGCACAGCGTGCGCTGCACCCGAATCGAGCAGTGGCGCAACGTCGTTACCGTCCATCAATCCACCGGCAGCGATTCGGGGTAGCTGGGAAATCTCGCGTACTGCGGCCAGCAGTTCCGTCAAGGGCAGCTCGGGGGCCGAGCCGTCGAACGTACTTCGGTGCCCACCTGCCTCGGGGCCCTGCACCACGAGTGCGTCGACTCCGTTCGCGGTGGCCACCGACGCGTCGGACGCCGTGGCGACCGTGGCCCACACCTCGGTACCCACCGAGTGCAGTGTCGCGACCTCGTCCGCATCGAACGTCGCGAACGTACTCGACACCACCGGCACCGGATGTGCCAGCAGCCAGGCGAACTTGTCAGCATAGAAGTCGTCTCGACGCGGCAACACTCCCGGTTCGGCGTCGAAGCGCTCGAACCAGGGTGCCACCCGCTCGGCGTACGCCTTGACGTCGGCACCGGACGACTCTTCCGGCAGGAACAGATTGACTCCGATCGTCACATCGCGAACCGAATCGATCTGCGCTGCAAACGCTTCGAGCGTCAGCAAACCCCCGGCAATCATCCCCAATCCGCCGGCCTCCGAGACCGCGCGGGCCAACTTCGGAGTACTGGGGCCACCGGCCATGGGAGCACCGACAATGGGAACACGCAACTGCTTCAGAATCGAGGTGGTCACAGGTTCGAAACGTACTCCCCCGCCGTTGACGACAGAGTTCGGTGGGGACCGCGCGCCCCTGTTGCCGACCGCGCGCCCCTGTTGACGACCGCGCGCCCCTGCTCTGATGCGAGGAGGGGCGCGCAGTCGGTGAAAAGGGTGTGAGGTTCGTTCCAGCGACCGGGAACTACTGTCCTACTTCTTCGGCTTGTCCGCCGAGGACTCCGAGGACAACGCGGCGACGAAGGCTTCCTGCGGCACCTCGACGCGACCGATCGTCTTCATCCGCTTCTTGCCCTCTTTCTGCTTCTCGAGCAGTTTGCGCTTGCGGCTGATGTCGCCGCCGTAGCACTTCGCGAGTACGTCCTTACGGATCGCGCGGATGTTCTCGCGGGCAATGATGCGTGATCCGATGGCCGCCTGGATCGGGACCTCGAACTGCTGACGCGGAATCAGTTCCTTGAGCTTGGTCGTCATCTTGTTCCCGTACGCGGCAGCGGCGTCCTTGTGCACGATCGCCGAGAACGCATCGACGGCCTCACCCTGCAGCAGAATGTCGACCTTCACCAACGCCCCGCTCTTCTCGCCGATCTCCTCGTAATCGAGGCTGGCGTATCCGCGCGTTCGGGACTTGAGGATGTCGAAGAAGTCGAAGATGATCTCGGCCATCGGAATCGTGTAGCGCAATTCCACACGGGTCTCGGACAGGTAGTCCATGCCGCCCAGGTCTCCGCGTCGTCCCTGGCACAGTTCCATGATGGAACCGATGAACTCGCTGGGCGAGATGATGGTGCATTTGACCATCGGCTCGAATACTTCCCTCGCCTTGCCCTCGGGCCAGTACGACGGGTTGGTGACGATGTGCTCGGCACCGTCCTCCATCTCGACGCGATAGACCACGTTCGGTGAGGTCGAGATCAGATCCAGGTTGAACTCCCGCTCGAGCCGCTCACGGGTGATCTCCATGTGCAGCAGACCGAGGAAGCCGCAGCGGAAGCCGAAGCCCAGAGCGACAGAGGTCTCCGGCTCGTACGTCAGGGCTGCGTCGTTGAGTTGCAGCTTCTCGAGAGCGTCGCGCAGGTCGGGGTAGTCCGAACCGTCGACCGGGTACAGACCGGAGTAGACCATCGGCCGGGGCTCGCGATAGCCGGTCAGCGGTTCGGTCGCACCCTTGCGGAAGGTGGTGACGGTATCGCCGACTTTGGACTGGCGGACATCCTTCACGCCGGTGATGAGGTACCCCACCTCGCCGACGCCCAGGCCCTTGGTGGCCTTCGGGTCGGGTGAGACGATGCCGACCTCGAGCAGCTCGTGCGTCGAGCCGGTCGACATCATGGTGACCTTCTCCCGCGGGTTGAGCGCACCGTCGACCACACGGACGTAGGTGACGACGCCGCGGTAGGTGTCGTAGACCGAGTCGAAGATCATTGCGCGGGCCGGGCCGTCGGGGTTGCCGACCGGCGCCGGAACAAGCTTGACGACCTCGTTGAGCAGTTCCTGCACGCCCACACCGGTCTTGCCGGATACGCGCAGCACGTCGTCGGCCTCGCACCCGATGATGTGGGCGATCTCGGCGGCGTAGCGATCCGGATCGGCCGCGGGAAGGTCGATCTTGTTCAGCACCGGAATGATGGTGAGCTCTTTGTCGAGGGCCAGGTACAGGTTGGCCAATGTCTGAGCCTCGATGCCCTGTGCGGCGTCGACGAGCAACACCGCTCCTTCGCAGGCCTCGAGTGCGCGTGAGACCTCGTAGGTGAAGTCGACGTGTCCGGGAGTGTCGATCAGGTGCAGAACGAATTCCTCACCGTCGACTACCCAGGGCAAACGGACGTTCTGTGCCTTGATGGTGATTCCGCGCTCGCGCTCGATATCCATGCGGTCCAGGTACTGCGCGCGCATCGACCGATCGTCGACGACTCCGGTGAGCTGCAACATCCGGTCCGCCAACGTCGACTTACCGTGGTCGATGTGGGCGATGATGCAGAAGTTCCTGATCCTGGTCGGATCGGTGAACGTCGTGTCGGCGAAG
The DNA here is from genome assembly GCF_049195265.1 of Rhodococcus sp. MALMAid1271. Classification (NCBI taxonomy): domain Bacteria; kingdom Bacillati; phylum Actinomycetota; class Actinomycetes; order Mycobacteriales; family Nocardiaceae; genus Rhodococcus; species Rhodococcus sp. MALMAid1271. The sequence continues at coordinate 280,271 of NZ_JBMIRQ010000067.1, forward strand.
CTGGGCACTCGTATCCTTCGGCTGGCGTGTTCGAAATGAGCGAACGGGCGTCTCTATCGTCCCACGCCGAGTACGGTGCGCCGTCTCCGGCTGTCCGACTCCGGTGTTCTGCAGTCCAGGTTCGCGCTGTGAGCAGCAGCGCTGGGATGGCTACACTCGCCGCATGGCTGGCAACTGGAGCAGATTCGGCAAGGAATTGGGCAAGATCGCGATGCGCGAGGGCCCACGACTGCTGCGTCAACTACAAAAGTCCGGTGCTCTGCAGAAGGGCAAGGACGCGATCAGCGGAACGGGCGCACAACCGTCCGCCCCGGCCGCGCGCCCAGGTCGCCCGGTCGCATCGCAGACCAGGCCGACTGCACAGCGCGCCCGCACCATCGAATACTCCCCCGACTTGGACGGCAAAGCGGATCCGGGCGAGATCGTCTGGACGTGGGTGACCTACGAGGAAGACGCCAGCCAGGGCAAGGATCGTCCGGTGTTGGTCGTCGGGCGCGAGGGCAAGGACCTGCTCGGGTTGATGCTGTCGAGCCAGAGCAGCCGCGACGGCGACCGCGACTGGCAGTCGATCGGATCCGGTCCCTGGGACGCCAAGGGAAGACCGAGTTGGATTCGGTTGGACCGGGTGCTCGACGTGCCGGAGGACGGAATCCGCCGTGAGGGCGCGATTCTGAGCAAGCCCCAGTTCGATTCCGTCGCAGACCGGCTGCGCCGGGACTTCGGCTGGTCCTGACGTCGTGCGCCTTTTGCGTACCCAGAGGT
>NZ_JBMIRQ010000079.1:0-31005 GCF_049195265.1 Rhodococcus sp. MALMAid1271
CAGCCTATCCCAGCTTGGTCTCGGACACAAGGCCCGACTCTTGGGGGATACAACCTGCCAAGCCACACGTCCAACCTCGTTCACCCAATCAACCAAGACCGGGTCGGTGTCCGTCGCTCTGACTCGACAAAAGTTACGCGAAGACAATCCCATGTGCAAATCGGCAGGTCAGCGGCACCTCGTCGCATATCTCTCGTCATTTCGGGCGTCCAGGCAACCGATCCGACGGTCAGCCTCCCGTTCAGTCGCCCCTACGTCAGGTCAACAATGCGTCAGGTCAACAGTGCGTCAGGTCAACAAGGCGTCAGGTCAACAAGGCGTCGCGCGCGAATCTGCGCGACCAGCTCGGAGAGTCCGACACTCCCTCGCGAAAGTAGAAGCTCGGACCGTGTGCGCCGATGAGGTCCAGGAAGCTCACCGTCGCCTGTGCCGCGAATTGCGCGTCGAACACGCCGGAATCCTCACTTGCCCAGCCCAACTCGGCGACGGTCTCGATCAGCATCTCGTTTCGATGGTCGGCGCTTGCCGATGCGGCGAGGGCGATCAGGAACAGGGTGGCCGCGTCGGTCTCGTACGTCTGCTTACCCAGGGGAAGTCGTGTGGCGGCATGCCGCCACAAGCCGACTGGGTCTTCGGCCAGGCTGGAGCCCAGTCTGGTGCGCAGCAGTCGGCCCTTCGAGGTTCGCGTCAGTCCGAGATTGCGCGCAGCTTCACGCAGATCGGTCACCTGGTGGTGGTCGATCTCGCGGTTACTGGCCCCGACCCACCCCAACCCCCACTCGAGTTCCTTGCGCATCGCTGCGACCAGGGCGGGCTTGAGATAGCCGGCATCGGTCAGTGCAACTCCGTCCTCGCCGATCATGCGGAGGAACCACGTCAACTTCGACATCGCGATCTCGGCAACCGGTAGGTCCACCGAACTCTCGACGGTGAGTTCGCAGCGTGGCAGCAGCGCCATCAGCGAGGGCACCTCCGTCGGTCGTATCCGATCGAAGAGTTTCCCGACGGCCGGTGCCGTTGCCACCGCCTCGGCGAGAACCGACCTACCCGTATCGAGCGAGAAGAGCTTTCTGTTGACCGCATCGACGTCGAACCGAGCCGGGTTGAATCCCGGTCCCCACCTCGAAAGGAGAGCCGGAAGTTCTGGATCGGCGGGATCGTGTGCGATCTCGAGATCCTGCGCATAGTGCGACGGTCCGCCGCAGTCCTCGGGTGGGCACGCGCGCGCCCCATCGAGGCAGACCGATCGAAGGTCGTCGATATCGGAATCGATCTGCTCCAACTCGACAGTGTGCGTCCACCCATCGCCGAAGTCGTACTCGTAGGCCAGTACGGACCCGGGAGATGTGAGGACCTCGTCGATTCGGACTCGTTCCTCACTGGCAGCTTCGGCACGTGGTTCGTCGTCGAGAGTCTGTGCCATCTCGAAACGACGGGTCGAACCAGCGGCCCTGAGGCTGAAGGCATGCATGTGCCGGTCCTCCCAGCCCACAGCGCATTGCAACACCGAATGCAGTTCCGAGAGCAGCAGGTCGGAGCGCACCCGCAACCGCCGCCATATCTGCGGTCGAGTGTGATCGACAGTCACCCGCAAAACCAGGTTGACCAGACCTCGGCCTGTCGGTTTCGTGCCGCCACCGTCGGACGACTCGTCGGTGTCGGGCAGATCCGGAACCACCGAGAGATGGCGGACGCGGCCGGTTCTGATCGACATGCACTCGACCCTAGTCGGACGGGTGTGTCGGACACAGACTTCTGACCTGCGTTCGTGAGAAACAGACATACGCAGGTGCGGTGCATCGAGATCGCCGGCGCACGATCGTTGCCGACCTTGCTCGTCGAATCCGATGCGGCCGAAGCATAGGTAGATCGCTCGTCCACACCGGACGAGCCTCGGTCGATGGTCCCCGAGGCCGCCCTCGGCGAGAGAAGCATCCTCGTCCGCTGTCACCGAATCCCGCACGCGACCAATCCCGCACGCGACGAGGTTCCGTTTTCCCCGGCACTCAGGGTGCGCCCATCATGTTCGCGACGAAAGCCTTGCGAACGTCGGCAACTACCCCGCCGACCAGAACTACCGCCACGGGCAGTTCGACGCCTTTGAGCCTAGGACACGTTCGTTGTCAGACCGTCGTTGATCGCCGAGACATCGAAGGCCAACGAATCGAGTTGAGAGACCAACGTGGTCACCGTCAACTGAACCAAGTACTGAGTAACGACGCCCACCACGACATAGCGAGTCGTCACCGCCGCTTCGAGTTGTTGTGCTGCGTAGGTACCCCGAATGAACCGGGACGGCCAACCGAGCCACGACGCCGTACTTGCCTCGCGCTCCTGCCATCCTGGCATCGCACGTCCGTCTCCGAAACCCAACGCCAACAACGCTTCCGGATCTATCGTGCGAGAGAGGGCACCGACAAGAAGTACAGCGTTGGGCGCAAATCCGTTCTCCACTAGATTCGGCTCGACGATCACCTGCGTGGCCCCGGGAAACTGTGCCGGATCGAGGGTCTGCCAGCCTGCAGGGACCGGCACGGTGATACCGAGCTCGGCCGCGGCAGCACCGTCGAGCGGTGAGACCTGCAGCTCGTGTGCATTCAGGTACTCGGCGATCGTGGTCGGCTCCGGCGACTTGGCATCGTTCACGGCAAGGAACCTTTCGATGGTGGGCAATTCGAGGGCACGCCAGAGGCTACCTGTAACGGAACTCCACTCGGCCTACAGTGCAGCTCTACGGGCGGTGAGTTCTTCCAGGTAGCGCGCGACCGCATCCTCGTCGTTGGACTCGAGTACGCGATCGGCAACAGCGCGCACTACCTGCGCGGCATTCGACGGGCACAGCGCCGTGCCTGCCCACGCCAGCATCGGCAGGTCGTTGCGCGCATCTCCCACTGCGGCAACCGAATCCGAGGAGATCCCCCACTGCTCGCACAATCCCTGCAACGCACTGGCCTTCGAGACCCCCGCGGCGGACATCTCGATGTACGGAGCACCGGAGTGCGTCAGCTCCACCCCGTCGATTCCCGCAGCGGCCACGAGCTCGTACAGCGCTTCGCTGGTGGTATCCCTGTGTCGAGCAACAATTTTGACGGTCGGTTCGACATCGGCCGACAGACCGTGCTCCGACAGTTCCATATCGCGCGGATGCCGGTGGTGGTCGGCGAATACACACAGTTCGGCATACCGGGCCTCGGCAACGAAACGCGTGGATCCGACAGTGGCAAATGCCACGCCGGGGACCAGCTCCCGTACGACTGCCTTGGCCGATGCGACAGTCTCGGCCGGTACCGACCTGGTGTCGACGATGGTCGGGGTGCCGTCGACCAGATCGAGGATCACGGCACCGTTGGCCCCGATTGCCGTCCCGCGAAATCCGCAGGACGCGGCGAGTTCATCGATGGAGTGTCTGGCCCGCGCTGTCGCCCAGACCACTGTGATTCCAGCAGTCGCGGCACCTGCCATCGCGGCCGCTGTTCGCTCCGAAATCGTTCGGTCCGAACGCAACAATGTGCCATCGAGGTCGGTTGCGACAACGACGACCTCTCGGGTGCTCTTCACCCCATCGATACTGCCAGGTCGGGCACTCTCAGCCTGCGACCAACGTCAGAACCGAGATCTCACTGGGTGCGAACACGCGAAACGGTGGACCCCAGAACCCCGATCCGCGGCTGGTGTAGAGCTGCGTTCGTGCGCCGTGCCTGCTCAGCCCGTGTACCACTGGCTGGTCGAGGCGAACCAACGCCGAGAACGGCCAGATCTGGCCGCCATGGGTGTGGCCGGATACCTGCAGATCGACACCGGCGCGAGCGGCGTCGGCGACCTGTTTGGGCTGATGAGCCAACAACAACACCGGCATCGACGGATCGGTGCCGTCCAGCGCGCGATCGAGATCGGCACCGTGGCCGGTCGCGCCGGACCCTTTCGCCGTTGCGTCGTCGACGCCGGCGATGATCAGCGCATCCTCACCGCGATGCAACACGAGGTGACGATTGTGGAGGGCATTCCACCCGAGAGTCTCCATGTGATCGAGCCACTCCTGCGCCTCGCCGAAGTACTCGTGATTTCCGGTGACGTACACGCGGGCTGCGCTGGCGCGCATCGATTCCAGCGGCGCTGCCTGCCGCCGCCGCCGATCGACAGACCCGTCGGCGATGTCGCCGACATGGGCCAACACATCCGGCTCCACGGCATTGACGGCATCGGTCAATCGTTGCGACCACACCGTCCGATCGAGTGGGCCGAAATGTGTATCGGTCACCAGCACCACTTTCAGACCGTGGAATCGAGCACCGAGCCGATCGATCCGCACGCGCGTGTGGCGAACCCGAGGCGTCCGCATCGCCTCGTAGTGACCCCACAGAGCGAGAACGACAACTACCACCGCGGTAGTCGCGGCTACGATTCGCGACCGCATCGGATCGTCGACCCCGACCAGCCAGAGGCCGAGTCGAAGCAGCAACGAGAGCGTCGACCAGACGAACGCGATCCAGACCACGCCCAGCAGCACATCTCCGATACGCGCCCACGCGTCTTTGCCGCGGCCCTCGGGTCCCGGCCGATGGCCCAGGTACATCGCGGCGGGCAAGGCCAGCAACGCCCCCACAGCGACCACAGTTCCGAGAACTCGCACTATCGCAGGCCATTGTGCGCCTGCGAACACCACGGTCCACGTGGGCAGCCCGAAGAGGACAGCGCACACTCCGAACACCATCACAGGAACGACGATCCGGCGACGATTTCCCCGGTTCGGTGCGGCCGATCTGTCCGTGTCCTGCTGCTGTCGATCTGTCATCGGCGATCAGCCCTCTGTCCTTCTGCGGGCCTATGGCCGACGTCGAGTTGTATACCCCCGAAGGCCGTTGATCGGGAGTTCGTGCTCGGCGATCCCGTCGTCCCCGGGCTTCTCGACATCGGACTCGGACTCGCGCCCATTGTGGTCCACCGGCTGCGAGTCCGCCTCGTCCGGTGCCGAGCCGACCGAGCCTGGAGGCTCGATGTTCGATGCAGCCTTCCGACCTGACGGTACCTCGCCCTCGGACGGATGCGACGCTGCGGTTTCCTGCTGCGCCGACCGTTGGTCGCTCGACGCACTGCCGGACTCGTCCGTTGCGGCGTCCTTGGGTGCTGGGGTCGATCCGGTGGTCATGGCCGACCGCCCCACCGAGGAGGACCCGTTCGGACGTGCAGAACCACGAGAGGTACCGCCCTCGCCGGTCTTCGATCCGTTGGTCGAGCCGGATCCGTTCCGAGCCCCACCGTTGCCCGTTGCTGATCCGTTGGCTGCGGTGGATCCAGTAGCGGCTGCTGCGCTACCGCTCTCGACACTGTTCGTCGTACTCGATCTGTCAGCGGCTCCGGAACCGTTGGACGGAGACGAGGGTCGCGTTTCCCCATCGGTGGGGCGGACGTCGGACGTGAACGTGTCGTCGGCCGCGATATCGATCCGCGGCATGGTCCACAGCGACAGCACCGATTCGTGATGCACCGCGGAGTCGACGTCGTTCGAGGTGTCGAAGGCACCGGAATCGTCGAACTGCGAGGATTCGAGCGGGACCGGGGACCACTTTGTGCTCGATGGCGTGATTCCTTCGACCACAACGGTATTGGGCTTGATCCCCAGGCGCGCGAGGGTGGCCCAGAGACTTTCCAGAGCCGCATCGCGATCGAGGTAGTACTCCGATTCGCGCACTCGCCAGAAAGTCCAACCGCACCGCTTGAGCTCCTGCTCGCGCTGCAGATCCGCCAAACGCTGCGCCGATGTGGACAAGAAGACATCGCCGTCGCACTCGACCGCGAGACGCGAGGATTCTCCGGTGACCACCAAGGCGAGACGCCGATTGTTCACTTCCACACCGGGATTGACGTGAAATCCGCGCTCGACGAGGTCGTTCCACAACTGTTGTTCGAGGAGCGTCTCGAAGGGTGCCATTCGGATCTCACGCGAGACGTTGACGGGCATGGGATCGGCCGGTGCGGGCGATACGGAGGTGACGTAGCCGAGAAGCGAGTTACGCAGATCCGCGCGCTTGAGACGGTCGACCGTCACCGAATGGAAGAGCCAGAGCTGATCCTGCGCTCGCGACGCGGCCACGTTGAACCGACGCTTGTACTGGTTGGCAGTGAGGGTGGCGAAATTCTGATCGGGAGCCACCACCATGGACAGGAATACGACGTGACGCTCGTCGCCCTGGAAGTCCGGCGGCGTGCCGACCCGCAGCCGCCGCTGCTCCCACTGTTCGATGCCGATGCGCTTGATCAACTCGTTGCGAATCTCGTCGACCTGCGACTGCCCCTGCAGTACAACCACTCCGAAGGTGAGGTTGTCGTACGCGGAATCCTCGAGACAGTCGGCGATCTGTTCGGCGATCGCCACGGCCTCGGTGCGATTGACCAGTGATGCGTTCTTTCCGGTGACCGTCGCCCCGCGAACGTACGTGTGCCGCAGCGGCGGAAGCCGATCCGCGCCGAACTGGCGAACGGGAACGAGCGGCGAGTCGCCGTAGAACTGTTGGCTCGACCAGTTGATGATCTCGGGCATGGACCGGAAGTGCTCACGCAGCCGGACCACTTGCCCGAACCTGGTACGGAGCATGGAGAACAGGCTCGACCTCGGCGTCAGTGTTGCCCGTACGTGTTCGGGTAGATCGGGCAGGTAGACGTCGAGCCGATCGAACACGTCCTCGAGCGTTCCGGTCTGCAGGACATCGGCTGGGGCACATTGGCGATCATCACCCACCACGATCACTCGAGGCGCGAGGTACAGCAGGAAGAGGCTGGTGATGTCGGCCTGACTCGCCTCGTCGACGATGACGACGTCGAAGCTTCCCGGTACCGGTGGAATCGACGCCAGCACCTGCGAAAGCGGCATCACCCAGGCGGGCACTGCGCTCTGCGCTTCACGCATCGCCGAACGTGCTGCACTGCGGTAGGTTTCGGCGTACTTGCCGGCACCGGATCCGATGCTGGAAATGTGCTCACGATAGGTCTGCAGCGCACGCACCTCGACCGCCGTCATGCGCTCCAGACTGTTTCGCCACGCACTGGCAGCGGCCAAACGCGTTGTGAGATAGGCGATGTCGGTGTCAGCGGCGGCCAGCTCGGCTTCGAGCTGCTGCTCGAGTCCGCCGTGATGCTGCTCCCCCACCCACTCACGTGCTCGACGCCATGCCCAGGCCTTCGACATCTGCCAGCTCAGCTCGTCCCACTCGGCGTCGCCTGCGGTCTCCTCGACCAGGTCGAACAATGCAGGTGCGACCGAAGACAAGGACGCCGACATCGACTCGAGCAGAAGTTGATCCTCCTGCTCGGCACACGCCTTCGAATAGGCAGTAACCGCGGCAGACAACTCCAACGGGTCGGCAGTGCCCAACGCGCTCACCAGGTCGGAGCCCTCGGGCGAGGGCCCGGCATCGATGCGAGTGGCGACCGCGAATTGAAGGGCATCGAGTTCGGCCCTGGCAGCGTCGATGTCGATGCGTTCCGCGATGGCGTCGGCGGCCTCGGCAATTTCCTGAGCTTCGGCCAGACTGCGTATCCACGGTGCTGCAGGAGAGATCGAATACAGCCGGTGCACCAACTGGTCGCGAGCGGAGAGGACCGCCGTCACGAGACCGAGTCGATCGGCGATCCGCGCCAGGTTGTTGACTCGTATCGAACGCGTACCGTCGAGCGGGACGATGATGGCGAGATCAGCCAGCAGTACTGACGCCGTCTGCACGGTCTCCAGGGCTCGAATATGTTCAGCCACCAGGCGAACCGCCATGGCCGTCGTCGCGGGTTGCCCGTCGACGGTGGCAACGATATCGAGCGCCTCGACGGCCTTCTGTTCCTCGCTGCGCCGGAACCGAGTCTTCCACTCGACACCGGACTCCAATGCCGCGGCGAGCGCGTCCATTGCCGCCAGCGCCGCCTGCGTACTCGACGAGCACTGCACATCGTGCGCACCGACGTAGCGATCGGATGCCGCTGCCGTGTCGACCATCGCGTCGATCCCGCTGACTCGCGACCACAAGTGGGCAGCTTCGCCCGACAGCACGGAATCGGTCAGCCGCGAATAGGTGCCGTCGAGGTCGGAGACCGCTCGGACACATGCGGCGAGCTCTCCGCACAGTTGCCTGATCTCTGCGGACATCGAAGGTTCGACACCGTCGAGCAGCTCGATCAGGGATGCGGCCTGGGGCGATACGGTGTCGATCCGAGCGCCTGCCCGAAGGCAGAGCGCAGCGAGTTCGGCGGAGTTCGGCAGCATCGTTTCCGGACGCGGCAACACCTGACGCGAGCGCAGTTCGCGACTGCCCGCGGAGGTGGCGATCAGTTTACGCAGGTGGTCCACCTGAGCGCCGTCGAGCGGTGGCCGATCAGCGAACAACGGGCCGGGCAGCCACTCGTGCGCACCCTCGGCCGCTTTGACCTTGCGCACGATCGAAGAAACCGTGCCCTCGTACCCGTCGGAAACATACTCGTGCACAACGGTTTCGGATTCTCGAAGACTTCGGACCCGATCCAGCAACTCCGCGCGCCTGGCCACCGCTGCGCCGCGCTGAGTCGTCAGCGCCTCGATCTTCTGCACCTCGCTGGCCTCGTCGAACGAGGTCTTTCGTTCGGCGATCTTCGCAACGCTGCGATTGAGCTCCTCCGACCCACCCTTCGACAGGTCGGTGATCGAGACGCAGAGCTCCTGCAATTCGGGCGGCAGCTTGTCGCGCAACACCCGCAAAGCTTGTGACTTTTCACTAGTGACCAGAACCCGCTGACCACGTGCCAACAGTCCCGACATCAAATTCGCGATCGTGTGCGTCTTGCCCGTACCGGGCGGACCCTCGACCACGACGCCGCTGTCGCGGCCGAGCCGTTCGATGATCTGAGACTGCTCGGCGTTGGCCGGAAGCGGGAACAGCGGATCGTGTGCCAGCGCCGCCGACTCACCGGCTCCAGTTCGCTCGAGCCACGCCATCCGATCTGCCGGCTCGATCGCATCGACAAGTTGCGCGAGCCCGAGCGGCACCGGGGAATCGGCGAACTCGAGATCGGCGATCATCTGCTCGTAATAATCGACCAGCGCGAACGAGTCACGGACACGGAGCACGAGGGCAGGTGAGATCGTCAGTGTTCGGTCGTCGTCGATGTAGGCGAGAGCCCCGGGCGGTCCGATGCGATCGAGGACCTCGATCTCGTGCCGAGGCACCCGCGAAGCCCACAGTCTGAGAAATTCTTCCACTCCGGCACCGACCGGGGAGGTGACCGAGTCGTGCAGCTGCTTCGCCAGCGCCACCGATCCGGAGGTATCGAACTCGTCCGAACTCGTCAGCAGTTGGCCGTCCTCGAGCCGCGGACTGCTGCTCGCCACGAGGCGGACCAACAGGTCACCGGTGCGAACGTCCCGTTCGATGCCGGCCGACTGCGTGATCAGGTGGGTGCGCACGCTGCGTTGCGGATCGGTGTTGCTCGATGTCAGCAGCCCCGAGGCCACCACGAGCTCGATCGACTCGGGCCGCGATGCCAGCTCCTGCATCATCAACTGCAGAGACTGGTACAACGCGGCCTGGGGACGCCGATCCCGATCCTCCTGCGCCCATTCCTTCCACGATGTCGAGTACTCCTCGAACGCCTGCTTGATCTCGTAAGCCTTGCGGATGTCGAAGTCCGCATCCGAGTCCTGCTCCTCCGCGCGACGGCGGGACAGCACCGAGGACGCGTCGGCCAGCTCCAACTCTCGATAGCGGCTGTCGGCGACGACTTGCGGATCGAGCCATCCGGACAGCAGTTCAGGCGGCTCGGGGGGATCGTCGACGGCGACTCGAGGCGCGCGGACAACGACACCGCCCTGCTTGGCCTTCGTATCGAGCTGCATGGGCACGTCACCCGAATGCACCCACTCGACCTGCACGTGGTCATCGAAGCGCAGCACCGGGTTCGATCGCGCCTCGACGATCTCGCGAAGAAAGCGCAGCAGGCGTTGCACCCTGCTCTTGAGCTCGTCGTCGTGTTCACGACCGGTAGCCGCCGCAGCCGTCACAGTTTCCCCACAAATACTCGAATGGTCGTCCTTGTCGAGGACAGTGCTTGCGCACCCGGGCCACACTAGCCGCTGAACATCAGTTGTTCACCGCGTCCTGAGCACAGAGAATTCGTTCTAGTGCTGGGTCACAAAGACCCGCACGAGTCGCTGTCACACCCGTTCCGATCTGATGCCTGCGGTGCATCGTCGGGCCCGCTGTCGAGACCGGTCGGTCTGCGGGGTGAGATTCCTGCGGTGCATCCGAGCCGAACACCGCGATCAATGACGTATAAAGACTGAATGCCTGCTGCGCCGGACTCCGATCGTGAGCTGCCGAATCGGGATCTGCCGACCACTCCACGCGGGTTGCGCACTCGGTCCTCGCTGGTGTCGGCCGCGCGCCGCGTCTTCGAGGACAGCGGCTACCTCGACTCGCGGTTGATCGACATCACCCGTGCCGCACGGTGCTCGGCCGGGACCTTCTACACGTACTTCACCAGCAAGGAAGAGATCCTGGCGGCAGTACTCGATCAGGCCAGAGACGACATGCTGCACCCGGGTACGGAGCGAGTGGATCCGCACGACGACCCGGTAGCGGTGATCGCCGCGAGCAACCGCGCCTACTTCGAGGCCTATCGACGCAACGCGAAGCTGATGGCGCTGCTCGAACAGGTCTCGAACATCGATCCTGAGTTCCGCCGCCTGCGGCGCGAGCGTGCCGACGCCTTCGTTCGACGCAACGCACGCAGCATCGAGAATCTGCAGAAACGCGGCCTGGCCGATGCCGAACTCGATCCCCTCCTCGCATCGCGGGCCCTGTCTTCGATGATCAGCCGGCTGGCGTTCAATCACTTCGTCGTCGATGCAGCACAGGGTCACGCCTCAGCGGACTACGAGGGCCTGCTTGCCACGGCGACGAGACTGTGGGTGAACGCGCTGCAATTGCCGCGCACGGACGCCGCAGGTGCCGAATGAAGCCTCGATACCCGACGAATCGAATCGCGTCGAAGTCCTCGATCGAGACGTACCCGCCGGTAATGTACTCGCCGGTAGGAACAGGGGTTACAGAATCGCCAATTACCCCTTACGACAACGCTACTCGTGAGTACGTACGCGAAGGGGCCGCGCGATCACCATAGAAACAAATCGAAATGCATTGTCACAGAGAATATTTCACCAGTTGGTGATCAATCACACTCACGCCGAACGCTGTTGGCGGTGCGCGGGGCCGTAATACCGTTAGAATAGGGCGATCGGAGTGCTGCATGGGCGCAGGCATGAGGCCTGCGAAACGACCCGATAGCCGAGAATTGGACATGCCCGGCACCAATACACGTTCCATCGAGAGCGCACCGACACGGTGCGCCCACACCGAGCGAAGAGAGATACGTTGTTCAAGCGGATTGCAGTAGTCAACCGAGGCGAGGCAGCAGTACGGCTGATCCGAGCCGTCCGAGAACTCAACGCCGAACACGATTACGGCATCCGAACCGTAGCGCTGCACACCGAGGCCGAGAAGCGGGCGATGTTCGTCCGCCAGGCCGACGAGGCCGTCACATTGGCCAAGCCCGCCACCGGCTCGGCCTACCTCGACTACGACGTCCTCGAGGCCGCACTGGTCGAGTCCGGTGCCGACGCGGTATGGGTCGGCTGGGGCTTCGTCGCCGAGGATCCCGCGTTCGCGGACCTGGTCGCTCGATTGAACATCACCTTCATCGGCCCGTCCGCGGATGCGATGCGTCTGCTGGGAGACAAGGTCGAGGCCAAGATCCTCGCCGAGAAGGTCGGCGTCCCCGTCGCACCGTGGTCCGGCGGACCGGTCGAGACTCGCGCCGACGCCCGCCGTCACGCCGCAGCGATCGGCTACCCGCTGATCATCAAGGCCCGCTCCGGCGGCGGTGGCCGCGGTATCCGCAAGGTCTACCACGAGGACGAACTCGAACTCGCCCTCGAACGCACCCAGGGTGAGGCCGAGCGCTCGTTCGGCGACCCCGTCGTCTTCCTCGAACGGCTCGTCACCGATGCCCGCCACGTCGAGGTCCAGGTCATCGCCGACAGCCACGGCAACGTCTGGGCTCCGGGCGTGCGTGACTGCTCCATCCAGCGCCGCAACCAGAAGGTCATCGAAGAGTCCAGCTCGCCGCTGCTGACCAAGGAACAGTCCGACCACCTGCGCACCGCCTCGGCCGAGCTCGTCAAGGCCGCCGGCTACCAGGGCGCAGGAACCGTCGAGTACCTGTACCAGCCCGAGCAGAAGATCTTCACCTTCCTCGAGGTCAACACCCGCCTGCAGGTCGAGCACCCCATCACCGAATACACCACCGGCATCGACCTGGTGAAGCTGCAGATCCTCGTCGCCGACGGCCAGGCACTACCCGGCGACTGCCCGCCCGAGTTCGGTCACGCCGTCGAGGCCCGCCTCAACGCCGAGGACGCCGACAACGGGTTCGCACCGGCACCCGGAACGGTCGAGCTGCTCAAGTTCCCGCTCGGCACCGGCATCCGCGTCGACACCGGCATCGCCCAGGGCGATGTCATCCCACCCGACTACGACTCCATGGTCGCCAAGGTCATCGCCTGGGGCCGCGACCGCAGCGAAGCTTTGGCTCGCTTGCGCAACGCCCTGCGGGAGACCACCGTCGTCATCGACGGCGGCACCACCACCAAGTCCTTCCTGCTCAGCCTGCTCGACCGCGAGGAAGTCATCTCCGCCTCCGCCGACACCGGCTGGCTCGACCGCACCGAAGCCGGGTCACAGACCGGGCCGACGGCCGTCGCGGACATCGCCATCATCGCCGCCGCCATCGACGCCTACGACGCCGAGGAAGGCCGCGAACGCGCAGCATTCCTCAGCTCCGCTCGCGGCGGTCGTCCCCGCGCCACCCACGCCATCGGCCGCACCGTCGAACTGAACTACCAGGGCCAGGCCTACCGGCTCGAGGTCGGACAGACCGGAACACACCGCTACACCATCGACGGCGACGGCATCGACGAGCTGCAGGTCGACCTCGAACGCCTCGGCACCTACGAGAGCCGACTGATCATCGGCGACCGCCGCTACCAGGTCGTCACCGTCGCCGGACCCGCCCACTTCCTCGTCGAGGTCGACGGCATCAGCCACCAGATCTCCCAGGACGAGGCCGGACTGGTCCGAGCACCTGCCCCCGCCGTCGTCGTCGCCGTCCCCGTGGCCATCGGCGACGAGGTCGAAGCAGGACAGACCCTCGTCGTCCTCGAATCGATGAAGATGGAAACCGCCGTCCGCTCCCCGTACGCGGGCACCGTGCGCGAGGTACTGGCCTCGGTCAACGGACAGGTCGACGCCGGAGCAGCCCTGCTACGTGTCGATCAAGCCGGCGAACAGAAGGTCTCCGAGCAGGCACCGCGCGTGCAGTTCCGCGGAATCGACGACGCCGCGCAACGCTCCCCGCAGCGCCGCGCCCTGGACCGACTCGACGAACTCGCCGCCCTCATCACCGGCTTCGACGTCAGCGGTGCACGCGCCCGAAATCTGTTGTCCACCTACGAAACTCTGCGCGCCGAGGTGCCACGCAACGATGCGGACCTCGTCTCCGCCGAGCTGTCACTGCTGGGCACCTTCGCCGATATCTGCGAGCTCTCCCGCAACCGTCCCACGATGGACGAGGAGAGCACCGACGAGCGCGTGCACTCCCCGCGTGAGCATCTGCACTCGTTCATGCAGTCCCTCGACGCAGACGTGCAGGGCCTCCCGGAATCGTTCCGCGGCAAGCTCACCCGCGCCTTGGCGCACTACGACGCCGCCATCGACGAGGGCCGCACCCCCGAACTCGAAGAGGCCGTCTACCGCGTCTTCCTCGCCCTGCAGCGCATGGAGAACCAGGTTCCGGTCATCGCCGCCCTGCTCGGCCACTGGCTCAGCGACAGCTCGGCACAACCCGATGCCACCCCGGCCATGGCCGAGGTACTCGAACGACTCATCGGAGCCACCCAGGCCCGCTACCCCGTCATCGGCGACGTCGCCCGCAACCTGCGCTTCCGACTGTTCGACGAACCACAGATCCGTACCGCACGGGAGAAGATCTACGACGGCGTTCGCGGCAGCCTGCAGTACCTCGCCGAAAACCCCGACGCAGCCGACTACTCGGCCCGTGTCGCCGCTCTGGTCGCCACCCCGGAACCGCTGATCGAGCTTCTGGCACAACGAATCACCGATCCAGGTGCGCTGCTCGAGGTGATCACCCGCCAGTACTACGAGATTCGCACCCTCGAGGACGTCAAGGCCTTCGACCGCGACGGCAAGCACTTCGTCACCGGCAACTTCGAGCTGTCGGGCGAGCGGCTACACCTGGTCTCGACTGCGACCGACTTCGCTTCTCTGCCCGCGACTCTGGACTCGGTCGACAACATCGCGGGCCCCTCCCCCGAGCATCTCGCCGTCGACCTCTACCTGTCCTGGCCGGACGCCCCGACCGACGCCGATGATCTCTCGGCCCAGTTGCAGGCAGTGCTGGCTGCGCACCCCGGTACCGGCCGCTGGCGCCGCGTCACGGTGACGGCGTTCGGCTCGGTCACCCGCAAGATGACCTACCGTCGCACCAGTGTCGAGGGCTCCGAGCCGCTCGCCGAGGACACGATCATCCGGGACATGCACCCGCTGACCGGTCAGCGACTGGACCTGTGGCGACTGAAGAACTTCGATGGCGTTCGCCTGCCCGCCAGTGCCGGTACGTACCTGTTCCACCTGACATCGAAGGCCAACCCCTCCGACGAGCGTCTCGTCGCCCTGGCCGAGATCCGCGGTGTCACAACGCAGTTGGACGAGGCCGGCAACATCGTCGCGGTACCGGAGATCGAACGGACCGTCGCGGCCTGCCTCGACGGCATCCGCCGCGCTCAGGCCGGACGCGGCAAGAAGCGCCTCGACGCCAACCGCGTCGTGCTCTACGTCTGGCCGGTACTCAACGTGCCCGCCGACCGGATCGCCACCATCGCCCGCCACATCGCGCCGCTGACCATCGGGGCGGGCCTCGAAGAGATCACCCTCATCGCCCGTCTGGCCGAAACACCGGGCGAGACACCGCGCGAGGTCGCGTTGCGCCTGTCCTACCGATCCGGTGCAGGCATCGTCGCCAAGATCACCCCGCCGCCGACCGAGCCGATGCGTCCGCTCGACGAGTACACCCAGAAGGTCCAGCGGTCCCAAGCCCGCGGCACCGTGTACCCGTACGAGCTGATCCCGTTGCTCAGCAGCAACGGCGGCACGTTCACCGAGTACGACTTCGACGCCGACGGCGTCCTCGCACCGGTCGATCGTCCCTACGGTCGCAACTCCGCAGGTGTCATCGTCGGAGTCGCAACGACGCCGACCGCCAAGTACCCCGAGGGCATCACCCGCGTCGCACTGTTCGGTGACCCGACCAAGGCCCTGGGTACCGTCGCCGAGGCCGAGTGCTCGCGGATCGTCGCGGCCATCGACCTCGCCGAACAACTCGGCGCACCCGTCGAATGGTTCGCATTGTCCTCCGGCGCAACGATTTCCATGGAATCGGGCACCGAGAACATGGACTGGGTCTCACGCGGCCTGCGTCGGATCATCACCTTCACCCAGGCAGGCGGCGAGATCAACATCGTCGTCGCAGGCATCAACGTCGGCGCGCAGCCGTACTGGAACGCCGAAGCCACCATGCTCACCCACACCAAGGGCATCCTGGTGATGACCCCAGACAGTGCGATGGTGCTCACCGGAAAGCAGTCCCTGGACTACTCCGGCGGCGTCTCGGCCGAGGACAACTTCGGTATCGGCGGCTACGACCGCGTCATGGGCCCCAACGGCCAGGCGCAGTACTGGGCACCGAACCTGCGCGCGGCGTGCGACATCCTGTTCGCACACTACGACCACGCGTATGCCGCACCGGGAGAACGCTTCCCGCGCCGCGCCGCCACCTCCGACCCGACCGAGCGCGACGTGCGTACCTACCCGCACGTGCACCCGTCGAGCGACTTCACCACCGTCGGCGACATCTTCTCCTCGGTCACCAACCCGGACCGCAAGAAGCCCTTCGACATTCGCACCGTGATGCGCGCCGTAGTGGACCAGGATCACTCGGTGCTCGAGCGGTGGGCCGACATGGCCGACGCCGACACCTCCGTGGTGTTCGACGCCCACCTCGCCGGAATCCCGGTCTCGGTGATCGGTATCGAGTCGCGGGCCATCCCCCGCAAGGGCTGGTTCCCCTCCGACGGCCCCGATCAGTGGACCTCGGGCACCCTATTCCCGAACTCGTCGAAGAAGACCGCTCGCGCCATCAACGCCGCCAGCGGAAGCCGGCCGATCGTGGTGCTGGCCAACCTCTCCGGCTTCGACGGTTCGCCGGAATCGCTACGCAACATCCAGCTCGAATACGGCGCCGAAATCGGCCGCGCCATCGTCAACTTCGACGGACCGGTCGTGTTCTGTGTCGTCTCGCGCTACCACGGCGGCGCGTTCGTGGTGTTCTCCGGAGCACTCAACGACAACATGGAAGTCCTTGCAGTGGAGGGCTCCTTCGCCTCCGTGCTCGGCGGTGCCCCGGCCGCAGCAGTGGTGTTCACCCGCGACGTCAACGCCCGCACCGCAGCCGACTCCGAGGTCAAGGAACTCGAAGCCAGGCTGAACGCAGCCGAGGACGACGCCACCCGCTCGGCACTACGGGTCGAACTGGCCACCGTGCGAGCAAACGCACGCAACGCCAAACTGGGTGAAGTGGCCGCCGAATTCGAGGCCATCCACAACATCCAGCGAGCCCAGAGCGTCGGATCGGTGCACCACATCGTCCCCGCCGCCGAACTACGCCCACAGCTCGTCGCCGCCATCGAACGCGGAATGGCGCGCTCGCAGGCGAAGTAGGGCGCTGGTTCTTCAGGGCTTCGGGCTCGACGCAGACGCGCGCGCGTTTGCTGGATGCTCGCGGAATGGTTACCCGTTCCGCGAGCGTCCGGCGAATGCGCGCGCGTTCGTCGGTTCGGGGGTTCGGGGGTTCGGCTCAGGCCGCGTTACCAGTAGGTCACGTCTGTGGCCACGACACCGGTGCATTGACCGGTGAAGATCGTCACCGCGCAGGCCTCCCAAAGCCGGCCCAGCATCTCGAAACCACCCAACGCACCGCTAGCGCTACCGGTGCTTGCACTTCCGGTATCGGCCACAGCGACTGCCGGTGACATCAGGGCGATGACTGCGGCTCCCAACACAACAGCAATACGACGCTTCACGCTGTTCTCCTCTTTTCCTCTATCGGACATGGTTCGCTCGACGCTAATCTGGCGTTCGAATCGTCACAATCGTCCGAACGAACGATGGCCGGCCGTCAGAGCTCGAGGGTTCGGGCACTGACGAACCGCCGCGGTTCACCGGTGAGCGGGTCGGTGAAGTTCAGAGCCCGGGCGAGTAGCTGCAACGGCCGTGCGAAATCGTCAGCCGGAACCGATGTGTACACCGGATAGTACGGGTCGCCGACGATGGGAATCCCCAACGACGACAGATGGATTCGGAGCTGATGAGTCTTGCCCGTCCTCGGGAAGAGTCGATACCGAGCGAGGGTGCCGAGTGTATCGATCAGTTCGATCCGGGTCTCACTGTTCGGCTCCCCTGGCTCCTCGTACGCAGTCATCACGCCGTGTTCCTTCTGAATTCTGCTACGCACGATGCGCGGAAACTCCAGCGTTGCATCGAATCCCGCGATCGCCTGGTATTCCTTGGTGACGCTGCGCGAGGAGAAGAGTTCCTGGTACGGCCGTCGGGCATGCTTGGTCTTGGTGAAGAGCAACACCCCCGCGGTGGCACGATCGAGTCGGTGCGCGGGCGTGAGATCGGCGCAATCGAACTGCTTGCGCAACCGCACCAGCGCGGTTTCGGTGACGTGCCGACCACGCGGAATGGTGGCGAGAAAATGCGGCTTGTCGACCACCAGGAGATCCTCGTCCTCGTGCAGGATGCCGATCTCGAACGGAACCGAAACCTCCTGCGCTGGAACGCGATAGAAGTACACCTGGCTGCCGGGACGGTACCGGGAATCCAGGGTTATGGGCCGAGATTTCTCGTCCACAAGTTCGGCGTCGCAGATGGCGCGACGCCAATCGTCCTCTGGCATCTCACGCTCGAGATACTCGACGATGGTTCTGGCCGAATCTCCATGCGGCAGCAGCAGCCTCAGCGGAGCGAGACCGTCCCGGAAGGGCAGCATCCTCAGGCGCAGTCGAGACAGATCAACCGCAGACCACGGCCGGCATCGCCGTCGAAATCCTGGTACCGGGACGTCGGGTTACCGCACGCACTGCAACGACCGATGACGGCGGTGTGGTCGGAGAAGTTCTGCGCCATCCGCTTGTCGAAAACGAACAGCGACCCCTCCCACAGTGCGTCGTCACCGAAAGTCTCTGCATACCGAACGATTCCGCCGTCGAGCTGATACACCTCCTCGAACCCGCGGGCCACCATCAAGGAAGAGAGCACCTCGCACCGCACTCCACCGGTGCAGTACGTGACCACCGGCGACTGCTTCAGATGGTCGTAGGCACCGGAATCGAGCTGGGAGACGAAGTCCCTCGTCGTCTCGACATCGGGCACCACGGCGTTCTTGAACCTTCCGATCTGCGCCTCGAAGGAGTTGCGGCCGTCGAAGAAAACGACATCGTCGCCGCGGGAATCGACGAGCTCGTGCACCTGCTCCGGACTCAGATGAGTTCCGCCGCCGACCACGCCGTCCGCGTCGACCTTCAGTTCCCCGGGAGCTCCGAACGTGACGATCTCCTCGCGGACTCGCACGCTCAAACGCGGAAAATCGTTGCCGAGTCCCTCGGACCACTTGATATCGGCCGCCTTGAAGGCCGGATAACTTCGAGTGCCGCGCACATAGCGCTTGACGTCCTCGACATCACCGCCCACCGTCGCGTTGATGCCGTGTTCGGAGACGAGGATGCGTCCGGTCAGATTGTTCGACGCGGCCAGCGTCTGCTGCCACAGCCGGATCGCTTCGGGATCGGGCAGCGGAGTGAAGACGTAGAACAGGACGATTTTCGGTACAGCCACGTCGACCAGTATGGCGCGTTATCAGGCCGGCGGCACCGCCGCCCGGACGCGCTGAGTACCCGAGTCGACGGTGAAGCCCGCTCCCCAATACACCCCGGTCTGCGGATCCTCCTTGGCAGTGAGGAACCAGTGGTCCATCCGAGCAGCCGACTTGGTGACCTCGAAGATGCCGAAACCGTGACTGTCGAGGTCCACGAACTTCACATGGTGGTTGAGCGCCTTGAAGGCTTCCTCGGCGACGCGTCCCAGCGTATGCGGCGGGGTATGCGTCAGATCATCGACGTTTGCCGAGCTCACAGATGTGACGACCAGTTCGGTGGCAGCGGGTTCGGTGGTCGCGTAGTGCGCTGCGTCGAGGGGTACCTCACACGCCCACGCCGAGTGGATGTCGCCGGTGATGAACACCGTGTTGTCCACGCCGGCATCGACGATCGCGCTGAGCAGCTTGCGGCGGTCGGCCGTGTATCCGTCCCAGGGATCGGCGTTGTACGGCAAGCCGCCCTCCGGGATGCCGAGGAGCGAGGTGACGGCCTTCGCTGCGTCTCGATCGAGCGGTGGGATCAGAGTCGGCGTGATCATCACCGGGTTGCCGACGATCTTCCATTGCGTCGGCGAGGACACGATGCCGTCGGTGAGCCACTGCATCTGCTCGGCACCGGTGATCGTGCGGTTCGGAGAATCGACCTCGGGCCCGTTGAACGGCAAGACCTGCTGCGAGCGGTAGGTACGCAGATCCAGCATCGAGAGCTCGAGCAGGTTGCCGAACCGGAGCCTGCGGTACAGGTGGCGATTGGTCGCGGTGCCTGCGGCGCGGACCGGCATCCACTCGTAGTACGCCTTCTCCGAATTGGCTTTGCGGGTGTACCAATCGCCCTCGGTGGCAGGGGTGTGGTTCTCGGCGCCCCCGTCGTAGGCGTCGTTGGCCGACTCGTGGTCGTCCCACGTGCAGATCCACGGCACGCCGACGTGCGCGGCCTGCAGATCGGGATCGGACTTGTATTGCCCGTGACGCTGACGGTAATCGGCGAGCGTGACGATCTCGTGGGTGGGCGAATGCACCCGAACGACGCCGTTGCGCCCCGGAAACCCGCCCGTCTCGTACTCGTAGATGTAGTCACCGAGGTGGACGATGGCGTCCAGGTCTCCCCTGGCGGCAAGGTGACGGTAGGCACCGAAATACCCCGACTCCCAGTTGGAGCACGAGACGACACCGAAGCGCATCGCGTCGATATCGGCATCGTTGGCCGGGGCGGTGTGCGTTGTCCCGACAGCCGAAGACGCGTCGCTCGTGCGGAAATCGTAGAAGTACGTGGTGCCTGCGCTGAGGCCGTCGACGTCGACCTTGACGGTGTGATCGGTATCGGGTCCGGTCGAGACCGTTCCGGAGGAGACGACATCACTCATGTCCGCGCTGCGGGCGATCCGCCACGTCACCGAAACCTGCGGGCCGACGCCGGAGCCCGGGGTGGCGTCGGGCGTGGGGGTGATGCGGGTCCACAGGATGATCGCGTCGGGCAACGGATCTCCCGAGGCCACCCCGTGCAGGAAGCCTCGATCGCTACTCTGCGCGTGTGCGGTCGCCGGCAGTGTCGTGGCGACTCCGGCCACTGCGACGGCCACCGACGAGGAGCGAAGAAACGTTCTTCTGGAAAGCGCAGACTCAGCATGCATGCGGTCAGTCCATTCGATCGGCGTGAGAAGGTCAACCCCTCGTGCGCCTTTTGCGTACACATAGGTACGCAAAAGGCGCACGACGGCGGGGTTTGCCGCAGCGGAGCCGGGAGAACACTGAGTCCATGGACGCACTGTGGTTGTTCGGCGATCAGCTCGGTCCGCACTTTCACTCGGTGGACGAGCACGCCGAGCGGGAGGTGCTGATGATCGAGTCCCGGCGCGTCTTTCGACGTCGGCGTTACCACCGGCAGAAACTGCATCTGGTGTTGTCGGGCATGCGGCATCTGGCCGACGAGATCGGTGATCGCGTCACCTATCTGCAGACCGAGACGTACCGGGAAGGGTTGCGGCAGTTCGGCAAACCCGTGGTGGTGTTCGAGCCGACGTCACACGCGGCCGAGAAGTTCGTCACCGCCTTGCACGAGGAGGGACTGGTCTCGAAGATTCTTCCGACGCCGATGTTCGCGCTCCCCCGGGCAGAGTTCGCCGAATGGGCGGCCGAGCGCGGCACTTTCCGGATGGAAACGTTCTACCGCGAGCAGCGCAAGACCTTCGGTGTACTGATGGACGGTTCCGAACCGGTCTCGGGAAAGTGGAACCTCGACGCCGAGAACCAGTCGCCGCCGCCGAAGGGACGCCTGACCCTGGGTGTCGAGGAACCGTGGTGGCCGACCGAAGACGCGATCGACGAGCAGGTACGCGCCGACCTCGACGACTGGGACCTCGACACCGTCGGAGTCGACGGGCCACGAAAGTTCGCGGTGACGGCGGCCGAGGCGTCGGATGCGTTGGCGCACTTCGTGAACTATCGGCTGGACGACTTCGGCAAGTACGAGGACGCGGTGATGGCCGACGACTGGACGATGTCTCACTCCCTGCTCTCGGTCCCGCTGAACCTCGGCCTGCTGCACCCGCTTGACGTGGCGCACGCCGCCGAGGACGCCCACCGCGACGGCACCCCGCTGGCAAGTGTCGAGGGTTTCGTTCGGCAGATCCTCGGCTGGCGTGAATACGTGTGGCATCTGTACTGGCATCTGGGGCCGGAGTATCTCGAACGCAACAAGCTCGAAGCGCATGAACCGCTTCCGGAGTGGTTGACAGAGTTGGACGGCGACGCTGTGGTGGCGAAATGCCTGTCCAGCACCGTCGACGGCGTGCGTGATCGCGGGTGGGTACACCACATTCCTCGGCTGATGATTCTGGGAAACTTTGCGCTACAACATGCTTGGGACCCGAGAGCATTGACCGACTGGTTTGCAACGGCTTTCGTCGACGGGTTTGCCTGGGTGATGCCGGTGAACGTGATCGGCATGAGTCAGCACGCGGACGGCGGAGTGATCGCCACCAAGCCCTACGCCTCGGGTGGGGCCTACCTGAACCGCATGACCGACTACTGCGGCACATGCGAGTTCAATCCGAAGAAGCGACTGGGCGACGATGCATGCCCGTTCACCGCCGGCTACTGGGCCTTCGTGCATCGGCATAGACAGCTTCTGGCCGCCAACCACCGCACAGCGCGGCAGGTGTCGTCGATGAACCGGTTGAGTGACCTCGAGCAGGTGTTGGAACAGGAACGGCAGCGCGAGGTGTACTGACGAGCCTCGGCACAGTCGAGCACGGCCGGACCCTGTCGAGTGGTCCTCGTCGAGATCGACTGCGCGAGGTGCACCACATCTGAGGAGTCGCTGCCACCAGGACCGACCGTGTTCCACGGTGTCTGCCGCATACGACCGGCTCATTGTGATTTCCGGGTGCGCGCGACGTATACCACGAGCTACCGACAAGAACGTGCTCGCGAATAGTTGTGCAGGGCAATAGTTTTCGATTTGACGATCATTGCTACTCGAACACCAGTTCGATACAGTTTGGGTCATGACGACGGAGATCTGGCAACTGAGCGAGGACCAACTCCTCGCCGACGCCGCCGCGGTCTCCCACCAGATCCAGTTGCTGGAGGCCCGCCGGATCGCTCTCGTCGCCGAGATCGACACCCGCGTCACCCGCGAGAAACTCGGCTTCCCCGGACCCGCCGGCTGGCTCACCTCCACCACCCTGCTCACGCCAGGCAAAGCCAACAAAATCCTCGCCCTCGCCCGCGGACTGAAGAACTTCCCCGACATCGCCGACGCCGTCAACACCGGCGTCATGTCCATCGACCACGCCGCCCTGATCCTCGACTTCGCCGAAACCCCACCCGACGACCTCCCACCCGAGGGCCGCGACATGGCCCGGGCAGCACTGATCACCGCCGCGACCGGACCCGAAGCCCGCACCGGCCCCCTACGCGCCGCCATCACCCGCTTGCACGACCTCTACGGCGGCACCACCCCACCCGCCGAAGACACCGACCGCAACGAACTGTTCGCCTCCACCACATTGAACGGGCGCCTGGCACTCAAAGGTGACTTCGACGCCGTCACCGGCGAAAAACTCCTCACCGCCCTCTCACCCCTGACCGCACCCCGCCCCGCCGTCGACGGCACCCCAGACCCCCGTAGCCCCGCCCGACGCCGCGCCGACGCCTTCGGACACATCCTCGACCGCTACCTCGCCGCCCACAACCGGACCATCGAAGGTGGAGAAAAACCGCACGTCAACCTCCACATCAACCTACGAGATCTGACCGACCTCACCGGCAGCGGGAACAGTACCGACGACATCGCCGACGACGAAACCTCACGCACCGCAGCGCAATCCGACAACTCCACCGAAAGGGACGCAGTCGACCCGGTCGACACCGGCGGCCCAAGACACCCCGACACGGCCGAGTCGAACGCCGCAAACGAATCCGACACCGACAGCGCTGCCGGACCGCCTACCGATCGCGGTGCCTATCGGGACGTGTTCGGTGACGGCTCCAGTGTCGGGTGGCTGCCCTGGATGGGACCACTCTCGCGCACCACCTCCCGGCAACTGGCGTGCGATTGCATCCTCACCGCCATCGTGATGGACGAGACCGGTAATCCGATCAACCTCGCCCGCACAATGCGTACCGTCACCTCCAGACAGAAACGCGCCCTGATCGCCCGCGATCACGGCTGCGCATTCCCCGGCTGCGGCACACCCGCCGCCTGGACCGAAGGCCACCACATCCGCCACTGGGCAGACGGCGGACCCACCGACCTGAACAACCTCGTCCTACTCTGCGGATTCCACCACCGCCTGATTCACCACAGCGACTGGGAAGTGTTCATCGCCGACGACAACCACCCCTGGTTCATCCCACCCGCCACCGTCGACCCCAACCGAGCACCCCGACCCTCCCACGCCCGAGCCGGCCCCCACATCGCCTGAACCCGGCCCACACCTCAACGACCCCGGAAAAAAACACCAGCCCCGCACCGAGAACACGGTGCGGGGCCGGAAGAGGTAGTGCGAAAGCCGGATTCGAGTGAGTCAGTCCTTGTTCTTCTCCGCAAGGAACAGCTTCTCGATTCGTTCCGCTTCGTCTTTCTTGCTCTCGGCCTCTTCGGAACGCTCTGCAGCTGTGGCCAGTTCGGATTCGGCGGGCGCGGCGGCCTGCTTCTCCTGCTTGTCTACCTGAGCCTGCTGAGTCTTCTTCCGATCCTCGGCTGCCTTCGCGGTAGCAGCGGCCTGCTCGTCGGCCTTCTTCTTGGTCGCGGCGGCCTCCTGCTCGGCTTCCTCGGCGGCTTCACGCTTGCGCTGCTCAGCCTCTTGGCGTGCATCACGCGCAGCCTCCTGAGCGGCGGCATCGGCGGCTCGGCGATCCTTCTCGGCGGTCTCGCGTGCTGCTTTGAGCTCGTCGTCGGCCGCGGCCTTCTGTGCACGAGCCTCTGCGTCCAAGCGTGCGGCCTCGGCGCGGTTTTCCGTGCTGTCGACGAGTGTCTCGCCGCGATCGGCGAGGCTCTTGTCTCCCAACAAGTTTCCGACGGCACGGTCCATGGACCCCAGTGTGTGCTCGTACACCAGGCGGGCCGGCGCTTCGGCTTTCATCTTCTCGACAACGTTTGTCTCGATGAGTTGCAACGGAATTCGAGCGATCTTGTACTGAACTCGAAGAATGGTCATTGGTAGGTCCATAACACTCATGTTGCGAAACTCCTGGTTCAGCGGTGGTGGGTCAAGCCTGGTTGCGAAGCTCTTCGGCCTTCTTGCGGTCGGCCTCGGCCTGCCGAAGTGCTTCCTGGTGTTTCTGCGCGGCCACCATCTCGTCGGAGTCCGCTGCAGCTTGCTCGACGCGCCGCTCCTCCTCGGCTTCGATCTGTTCGGCCGTGGCGTCGACCTCCGCGGCTGCGCGTTCCTGCGCCACAGTCTCTCGCTTGTTCTGCTCGGCGGCGACCACCTGGGTCTGCCGCACGCGATCCGCATTGGCCTCGGTGACGGCAGCGTTCTCCTCTGCGGCCTCCCGGCGGCTCTCGGCCGAAGTGCGGACCTCGGCCAGTTCCTCGGCGGCTTCGGTGGCCTGCGCTTCGGCGACCCGTTCGGTGGCCTGGGCTTCCTTGTGCTCACGGGCCTGAGCGGCCTGGAGTTGACCCTCGGCTGTCAACGAGTCGTTGCCGGTCACCGCGCCCACGACCTCTTTGGCCTTGCCCTTGATTCCGTCGAGCAATCCCTTGCGTGCTTCGCCAGATACGTTCTCGTCATTCATGTAACTGCAGGTACCCACTGGTCGTTCGAGTAACCCCTGACCGACACCGAACGATACGATCGCCGACGAACGTATCAGCAGTGAGGAGATCTATGCCTATCGCCAAGATCAACGGCATCGACATCAACTACCAGGTCAAAGGCAGCGGAGACCTGGTTGTTCTCGTCATGGGCACCGGCAGCCCCGGTCGCGTGTGGGAACTGCACCAGGTGCCGGCTCTCACAGCAGCGGGCTACCGGGTGTGCACGTTCGACAACCGCGGAATCGCACCGTCGTCGGAAAGCACTCACGGCATCACGATGGAAGACATGGTCGCCGACACGGCGGGCCTGATCGAACTCGTCCGAAACGGTGACGAGAAGGCATTCGTCGTGGGAACGTCGATGGGCGCGCGAGTCGCGCAGGAGCTTGCCCTCAGCAGACCAGATCTGGTGCGTAAGGCGGTCTTCCTGGCCGGTCATGCACGGGTGGACGAGTTCCAGAAGACTCTCGCGCACGGTGAACGAGCGCTGTATGACAAGCGCGTCGAGCTCCCGGGCACGTACTCGGCTGCCGTGACGGCAGTGATGAACCTGTCGCCGGCTACGTTGCGTGATGCCCGAGGGGCGCGCGACTGGCTCGATCTGTTCGAATTCTCGTCGTCGTCGCCATCTGCCGGGGTCCGCGCTCAGCTGGGCATGGAGGACGATTTCGACCGAACATCCGCCTACCGCAGCGTCACGGTGCCGTGTATGTCCGTAGGATTCGCCGACGATCGGATGATCCCCGCATACCTCGGCAAGGAGCTGGCGGACGCCATTCCGGGTGCCCGCTACGTCGAGATCGCCGATGCCGGGCATTATGGGTATCTCGAGCGTCCAGAGGCCGTCAATGCAGAGTTGCTCGACTTCTTGAAGGCCTGACGGCACCGCGGCCTGGCCCGCGTTGCTAGGGTCGTGTGGCACCTCACGGTGCAGACTTACCAATCAAACGTTCGCGACGAGTGAGGCGAGATGAGTACCAACCCGTTCGATGACGAAGACGGACGCTTCTTCGTGCTGGTCAACGACGAAGACCAGCATTCGCTGTGGCCGACGTTCTCCGAGGTCCCTCAGGGATGGCGGGTCGTCTTCGGTGAAGACACCCGCGCCGCCTGCTTGGAGTATGTCGAGAAGAACTGGACCGACATGCGTCCGCGCAGCCTGCGTGAGGCCATGGAGGCCGACGCCGCTGCACGCGCTTCTGCTGAGGGAACCCCCAGCGCCGACGCGTAGCCCGCGTTCTACGACGCACTCGAACCGCGCCGCCGACGAACCGTCGGCCGGCGCGGTTCTTCTTTGCGGCGAAGCGTCGGGCGCAGCAGTTCCTCGGTGCGCGCGAGAATGCGTGGGCGACGAAGCGTCCGGGCACCCCATTCACCCAAGGTCACTCCGGCGGCCAGGCCGCAGCTGACGCCGAACGCCGCGAACAGTGAGCTGATGCCGAGTAGTAGCTGATCGTTGAGGATCGCGTACAGACCGCGATACAGCGCCAGACCCGGCAGCAGTGGCGTGATGCCTGCGACCGCGACGATCAAGGGCGGAATGAGGGCACGACGAGCCAACAGACCGCCCGCGAAGCCGACCACGGTCGCGGCGATGGCCGAGGCGATGATCGGCCCGACGTTGACGGTCTGCGCCAGCAGGTACACCAGAGAGCCGGCGAATCCGCCGACGAACGCGGCCGTCAACGCACGCCGCTCGGCGTAGCAGGCCAAGGCATAGAACAGCGACGCCGCTGCGCCTGCCAGCACCTTCGTGGGCACCTCCAGGAGGTCAGGTGGTGCCAGGTTGCTGATCTGAGGTAGGTCGCTGCCGATCAACGACGCCAGGCGCAGCGATGTCGCGACACCGGCGATGATGCCGCCGGTCATCATCAACACCTCGAAGAACCTCGCCGACGCCGTGATCGGGGCGCCGGTGATCGCGTCCTGCACCGAACCGACGAGCGACAGTCCCGACAACAGCACAACCACGCCGGCCGCGATGACCATCGACGGGGAGATGTTGATGTTGAGTTGGTCTTGAAAGTTGTACAGCGTGATCGCCGGAGTTGCCGCCACGAACCCGCCGACAACCTGCTGAAAGAAGAACGGTAGGCCGGCACGGTTGAGTATCCGACCGATACGGTCGATGACCATCGTGGTCAGGAAGCTCACCACGGCCACCAGGAGTCCACCCCCGAGCAGTATGCCGACGGAGGCGGCCATGCCGGACCATGCGAACGTCGCGATCCACCGGTTGTAGGGGTGCGGAGCTTTGGTGATCTCATCGAGCCGCTCCAGCGCCGCACTCGGTGCAACCATCTTGACGCGCACGGCACGAATGAGACGGTCCACCTCGGCCAGCCGCGTGAAGTCCATCGACCGGTAATGCACGATGCGCATCGTCGAGGCCGGAGGACGCGTCGGCCCGCGGTGCGCGCTGAGGGTGATCGAGTTGTACGTGACGTCCACATCGCACCGCGCAAGACCGTACGTGGCGGCGATGAACTGCACCTGCGTCGCTGTATCCACCGCCGACGTGCCCGAAGCCAACAACACCTCACCGACACGAACCGCGAGATCCAGCACCTCGGCCACCGACGCATCGTCGGTCAGATCGATAGGACGAAGAGGTGACGGTGCCGCTGTCGGGGTATCGATGGTGGCCCGGCGCTCGCCGGTGAGACGGCTCAGCGAAGCCGTCAGGTCTTGCAGGAAGGTCATGACCGTCTTTACACGTAGCTGGGGTGATCCACCGACAAGGTACCTGTTGACACTGAGCCTTCGGTGAACGGATACGATGGTCTCGCTTCACTGCCTCCTTAGCTCAGCGGTAGAGCACTCGCCTTGTAAGCGAGCGGTCAACGGTTCAATCCCGTTAGGAGGCTCCATTGAAAATTGGGTCTGAACTGGCCTTTTGTGCTACCTCTAATGAAATTCATCGCCAATTAGGCGAGCTCGGTGTCACAGAATGTCACAAGTGCTTCAAAACTCACCGGAACAGCGCCTGGTGAGACCGCCTGCTCCTATGTGGACGGTTGCGGACGAACGCCGGTCAACGCTCATCGTCGGATGGCTCGTCGCGACGCCGGACGAGTGACTGCAACGTATCGGCCGCGCCCAGTAGCGCATGGTTCTGAGAATGGACGTAGGTGCGCATTGTGAATGCGTTGTCCGAGTGCCCGAGCCATGCCGAGATCACGGCAATCGGCACACCTTGAAGGTGCAGCAGAGTCCCACACGTGTGGCGCGCGTCGTGGAGGCGGATGTCGGACACCTCGCTGTTGGTGCATAGCCTGCGCCAATAGTCGCTGACCGTATCGGGATGAAAAGGTCGCCCTACAGCGTCGGACACGACGTAGGTGCCTGGACCGACGTAGGTCGAACTCTTTCGTTCCGCACCCTGCAAGCGGTGTGCAGTTTCGAGTGCGGATTTGAGGGCCGGCGTGAGGGGCAGCGTGCGCTTGGACTTCTCTGTTTTCGGCGGGCCCTCTACGACGCGTCCATTGACCGAGACTCGCGTGTTGTTGATTGCCAGGCTGCCGGCGTCAAGATCGACATCGTTCCATCGAAGCCCGCACAGCTCACCGCGTCTGAGGCCGCTCAGAGCAAGTAACCAGGCGTGGCCGTTCCGGTCTGACGTCGATGCTTCCAGGAGGCGTTGCACTTCGTCCTCCGTGAATGTCTGCATCTCGACGTGCACACGGGGCGCGCGGTCGACGAGTGCGGCGACGTCTCGCACCAAACGCCCTTCTCGCATCAGCCCGGTGAGGACCGCGCTTACAAGGTTGAGCATCGGATTGATCGAAGTGGCCTTCCATGGACGTCGCAGTTGGCCATCGGGTTTGACCGAGCGGCCGGCCAGCAGATCGTTCACCAGAGCGTCCAAGTGACCTTTGGTCAACTTCTGCACCGCTAGCCCGCCGTGAGTATCGCGCAGCGGTTGAAGGGCATGGGTATACGCGGCTTTTGTGGACTCTCGTACGCGTCGTCCGGCAAGCCACTCAGCGCAAGCCTCCTCGACCGTGGTGGTCGAGGAGGGAACGAATGTCCCCTTCGAGACTTCCTCAAGCACCTTGGATAGGGCTGCGCGAGCATCCTTCTCCGTAAGAAATCGACGACGCAACTGCGTTCGCTTCGACGCCCGGGTGCCGGGGGCGTCGGCACCACCAGCGTCGACGGTCATTTGATACCGCAACTCGGTACTGCCTGTAGACCGATTGGTGACGTAGATCTTCTTGATCTGTGGCGGCAGTTGCTGCCTAGCCATCCTCTTCGTCCTGCGTGTTCATGCCCAGTTCGGTCATCCGTCTAAAGAGCTCTTCCGAACGCCGTCGAGCATCCTCGTACAGATATTGCATCGACTCGATGTGCTCAGCTGATTCATTCTTGGAAAGGCCGTTTCGGAGCTGCACCCGAGCACGCCGCATCGCCTTCAACGCATCAAGCCATTCACGAGTGATCCCAACGCGATCGTTCTTCGGGTCGAAGGTGTCACGTACCCACATTTCGAAAGGACCGTCGGATTCCTCCTCGGTCCACTCGGAGCTCGGCCGCATCAGCCCAGCCTCCCCGCTGAACCAGCGAAGGGCATCGTGAGACTCCTGCTGGAGCCCTGGGAGTACTTCGACTCTTCCCTTGGGGAGATCGGGATAGACCAGTTGTGCTGGTGAAACTCCCAGTGCCGCAGCCAAGATCAAGAGTTCCGAGACGTCCAAGCTCTTCTTACGTCCGGTTTCCAAGTCCGCGACTACAGAGCGCGAGATCCCCCACCCGAAGTCAACCGTCCTGTCGGCAAGCTTTGCTGCGGACAGAGCGGAGTGGTCTTTACCCCGGAGTCGGCGCACTTCCGAGGCGACCCGGGCAACGATCGATTCCGCCCACGACTGCGTCATGGTTACGCAGTCTAGCGGAGAATGTCTCCCCGTTGTGGGCTGGCTACGTACTTGCTACTCTGTGGTGGAACCACGTGGACTGACCAGAAATGTCCCGCAGAATGTGGCTCTACTACACAATTCAGTGGAGGTGCTGAAGATGCCCAGACGGTTGTTGTCTGTCCCGGAGGCTATGGCTTGCACGGGACTTGGACGTTCCAACTTCTTCAACAAGATCGCGTCCGGAGAAATCCGGAGCGTGAAGGTCGGCAAGCGCCGGCTGATCCCGGATACGGCCATCGATGAGTACATCGAAGGTCTCGAGGCACAATCCGACGCCAGCTCAGGCGTCGCGTGAGGCCGAGAGCCAATTGTCCCTCAGGAAACTGAAACGCCCCCGGAGGATCTCAGTGTTACCAGCACCGAGGCCGAGGGCGTCGAAACCACATCCCGTGAGGAAGGAGTTCCGCCACCGAGCATAGAGCGTCTTGATAAGTCATTCAAGACATTTCGCCGAGTTGCCGTTCTCCGCCCTCGATTTACGTCAGGGGCCGAGCGGGCGGTGACGCATGTTATGACCCGCGACAGCGCGGTCGAGTTCTTCTGCTCGCGCCGCACAGGCCTTGTCTACGGAACTTCCTAGCGAGGCCTGATGTGCCGCAGGATAGTGCCCCATGGGGTGGTGTAATTCGGATCGGTGAACCATCCGGTTCATGATCAACGAGTTGTGTTGTATGTTAGGCGCTTTCGAGCTGAGGTGTCAACGACTCAGCGGTCGTGTCGGTTGATACTGCAGCGCGTTCC